>CAYTTF010000064.1:0-16186 GCA_964440665.1 uncultured Myxococcales bacterium
GTGTGGGTACGGCGCGACGGGATACCGACGCCCGTTCTCTTCAAACCCGGGGTGAGCGACGGCGTCGTCACCGAGGTCGTCGAAGGCAAGCTCGATGCGGGTGATCTGGTGATCACCGAAGCCATCCCGACCAAATCCGGCGCTCCCAGAATTCTGTAAAGCCGACCGAGATGGAACGCCCTCTCATCGAGCTCGGCCACGTCACCAAGATCTACACCATGGGTGAGATCGACCTCCGCGCTCTGAACGACGTCTCGTTTCAGGTCGCGAAATCCGAATTCGTGGCCATCATGGGTGCGTCTGGCTCCGGCAAGTCGACGCTGATGAACGTCCTCGGCTGCCTCGACCGGCCCACCTCCGGCACCTACCTGCTCGAAGGGCGAGAGGTCGGGCAACTGCCCCGCAACGAGCTGGCGCGAATCCGCAACGAGATGGTGGGCTTCGTGTTCCAGCATTTCAATCTCCTGGCGCGGACCAGCGCACAGGAGAACGTCGAGCTCCCGCTGCTCTACTCGGGTGTCACGTCCGCTCGACAGCGAGCCGAACGAGCCCGGGCGAGCCTGGATCGGGTCGGCCTTGCCGATCGGGCCGACCACCAACCGAACCAACTCTCCGGCGGCCAGCAACAGCGCGTCGCCATCGCCCGCGCGCTGGTCAACAATCCGAAGGTCATCTTCGCCGACGAGCCCACCGGCGCCCTCGATTCGCGGACCAGCATGGAGGTGATGCAACTGTTTCAGGAGCTGGGCCGCTCGGGGATCACCATCATCCTCGTGACCCACGAGCCGGACATCGGACGGTGCGCGGAGCGCGTGATCACCATGAGAGACGGGCAGATCGTCTCCGACGACCGCCAGCAACCCCTGATCGCCCGACCCGGCCCGGCTGTGACCAGCCTGGCGGCAGAGGCGGCCTCGGCCCCTGTCTTGGCGCCGGCGTCAACGTTGTTGACGGCGCTTCCCGGGGCGGTGCGTCCATGAACGCGCTGGCGATCAGCCGGGTGGCCGGCCGTGCCCTGCTGCGGAACAAGCTTCGATCGTTCCTGACGGCGCTAGGGGTGGTGATCGGCGTGGGAGCGGTGATCGCGATGGTGGCCATCGGTGAGGGTGCCAAACGGCGCGTCGAGGACACCTTCGAAGCGATGGGCACGAACCTCCTCATCGTGCTCCCTGGCTCATCCTCCTCGATGGGTATGCGCGGGGGCTCGGGGAGCCAAGCGACGTTGACCTGGGCGGACCTACGGGCCATTCGGGCCGAGTGCAAGGCGGTCGCAGCGGCCTCGCCGGTGCTCAACGCCCATTTGGTCGTCCAGGTCGAGGATCAGAACTGGACCACCTCGATCATCGGCGCGAGCACCGACTACATGACCATCCGCAACTGGCGGATGGCCCGCGGCCGTTTCTTCGACCAGAGCGATACCGACACGTCCACCAAGGTGGTGGTCCTCGGCGAGACCGTGGTGAACAACCTCTGGAGCCCGGGTTACGACCCGGTTGGCCAGACGGTACGGATCCAGACCGTGCCCTTCCGAGTCGTTGGGGTCCTGGCCAAGAAGGGACAGTCTCCAATGGGGCAAGACTACGACGACACGGTCCTCGTCCCCTACACGACATACATGACCAAGATCTCCGCGGGCTTGGGCGGCTACATCAACGGGATCGTGATGGTGAGCGCCATCAGCTCGGCCGACACCACGCGTGCCGAGAACGAGATCACCTCGTTGCTTCGCGACCGGCACCACCTCATCGCGGGACTCGAGAACGACTTCTCGGTTCGCAATCTTTCGGAGATGGCTCAAGCCCAGCAGCAGGGCACCACGATCCTCACCACCCTCCTGGCGGCGATCGCCGCAGTTTCTTTGTTGGTGGGGGGAATCGGGATCATGAACATCATGTTGGTCAGCGTGACCGAGCGAACCCGAGAGATCGGGGTGCGCATGGCCGTGGGCGCTCGCTCCTGGGACATCCTGGCTCAGTTTCTGAGCGAGGCACTGGCCATTTCCCTCGCCGGAGGCCTGCTCGGGATTGCCTTTGGATTGTTGGCCGCCAGGTTATTGGCGACCCATTTCGGCTGGCCTTTCTTCATTCACCTCAACGTCATCCTCTTTTCGGTAGGCTTCAGCGCGCTCGTGGGCGTGGTCTTCGGTTTGTATCCCGCACAGAAGGCATCTCGGTTGGATCCTATCGAGGCGCTTCGTTTTGAGTAACCACACTTCTTTCTCGGATCGCCGGTCCACCGTGAATCGCGAGATCACTCCCATTTCAACCGCCTTGTCGAGGTTCGCGTGAACATCGCCGTGTTGATGATGTCAGCCGTGCTGGCATCTCCCAGCGTCGCCGGAGCGCCCACCATTCCCGCCGGCGTGCTGACCCTCGACCAAGCTTTGGAGCTCGCCCGGGCCAACCTGCCGACGTTGCGCCAGGCACGGGCACAAACGGACCAAGCCCGCGGCTTGCACGACGAGGCCGTCGCGGGATGGTACCCAACCGTCACCGCCACGCTCGGGTACAAGCGCACCACTGGGAATTTCGCGACCAACCCGGGCCTCACACCCACCGGCGAAACGCTTCCCGCACCCAGTTTGACCACATATAATTACTTCGCCAACAGCATTTCTGCGTCGCAGCTCCTCTGGGACTTCGGTCAGACCTCCAACAAGATCGCCGCGACCGTCGAAACCACCAGGTCGCAGCAAGAGGCGGAGCGCACGACGCTCCTCCAAGCGGAGCTCGCCGTGCGCACGGCGTTCTTCACGGCCGCCGCACAGAATGCGCTCGTCGGCGTGGCGGAGGTCAACCTCCAGAACAACGAGACGCATCTGGCTGAGACACGTGCCTTCGTCAAGGAAGGCACTCAACCCGATATTGCCCTCGCCACCGCTGAGGCCAATCAGGCCAACGCGGTCGTACAGCTGATCACCGCCAAGAATGCGTACGCCACCGCCAAGGCCAAGCTCACCCAAGCTATGGGACTCCAGAGTCCCTCGATCGCCTACGAGGTGCAGGGCTCACCCTTTGCTCCGGTGCCCGACGAAGAAGGAGCGTTGGAGAAACTAGTCATCGAGGCCCTGCGCACACGCCCCGAGGAAGCGGCGCTCCAAGCACAACGCCGGTCCGCGGAGGCGAACATCAAGGCCAACGGCGACGCGTGGTTTCCCAGCATCTCCGCTACCGCCGCCGCCAGCGACAATGGCACCACCCTCGGTACTACCAGCTGGCTGGGTCTCACTCCGAACGTGGCCGCCGGTTTGCTGTTGACCTGGTCGGTGAACGTCGGCCCATACGTTCCGGCGGAGGTTCGAGTGGCACGGGCGCAGCTGGCCAGCGTGGACGCGCAGCTCGACGCCCTACACCTCCAGGTGCGCGTTGATGTGGAAACGGCGCAGCTCGCGGTCACGGCAGCACGTGAATCGTTGGTCGCCGCCAAGAAGAGCCTCGACGCCGCCAACACCCAACTGCGCCTGGCCAATGGTCGCTTCAGTGCCGGAGTGGGTAACGCTGTCGAGGTGAGCGACGCTCAACTCGCCGCCGACCAGTCGGGCGGCCAGGCTGTTCAGGCCCAGTTCAACCTCGACACCTCGCGGGCCCAGCTCATCGAGGCCCTGGGGCGGATCTAGGTCCAGACCTTCAGGGCCCTCAGGCGGGAGGTCTTCTTGTGTTGGTGCCCTTGCATGCGACGGAATATGTCGTCGACAATCGTCAGAGCCTCGGGGAGGAACTCTCCCTTGTTCAACATGACGCATTCTGCGCGCTGGGCCATCACGACATCGCTCATTTCTGCCCGCGACGGTGTCCCCTTTTTCACGAAGCTGTCGAGCACCTGCGTTGCCCAGATGACCGGGATATAGGCCGCCTCGGCCAACCAGAGAAGCTCCTCCTGTAGCTCGGCGAGCCGCTGGAAGCCGACTTCGACCGCCAGGTCGCCCCTGGCGATCATGACGCCGACCGACGTCCGACCCGCAGCCGCTACGATGAGACCGGGCATGTTGTGGACCGCCTGCTCGGTCTCGATCTTCAGGATGAGACCGGGCAACGGGCGGCGGGCGCGCGCGATCCGCGGCTCGATTTCCCGCCACAAGGTCTCGATGTCCGATTCGTTTTGGACGAACGAATAGCCGATGAGATCGGCATTCGAGATCACGACTTCCAGATCCTCTCGATCCTTGTCGGTCAACGCCGGAAGGCCCAGGGCGGTGCCCGGGAAGTTCAAGCCCTTGTCCGGCTTCAATTTGGCGCCCCCCTGTGGCGTCTGCACGACACGCGCGAGGACGCCATCTCCGCCGACCGATTCTACCCGCGCCCGGATGCGCCCCTCATCTATCGACAGAACCGAACCGGCGACGAGCTGTGGGAAGATCTCAACCGGAAGGCATTGCACCTGGAAGGGGTGCGCGCTGAGTCGTGGGTCGGGCGCCGATGGGCGGAGCAGCAACGAGTCGCCGCTCAGGAGCTGGCGCCCATCGCGCGCAAAGACCGCTCCGGTACGGGCGCGAGGGCCGCCAAGGTCCATGAGGACCCGACAGGTCCGCCCCAGCTTCGTCTCGGCCGCTCGGACATGGCGGACCATCGCCACCCACTCGTCATGCGTCCCGTGTGCACAATTTATTCGCGCACAGGACATTCCCCGCTCAACCAGCGATTCCACGAACGCCCCGTCTTCAGAGGCGCACTCGGGCAGGGTCACCATGATATGGGTGTCCCGTCCCTGGGGAGGGTGTCCGAACAGAAGTCGTGTGTTCCGGGCCAAGAGCCGCGCGCCAAGGGTAAACGCCGTGCTCTTCGGCCGCGGCGGAAGTCGGAGATCCGTGCGGCCCGTCAACCCGGCCAGGCTGATCAGAACGGCATCCAAATTTGCGAGGACCCTTCCCTCGCTCCGTCCGAGGGATGAAAGGCCCCATGGTGTCAGCGCCTCTTGCACCGGACGCATGTCCCGCTTTCGCAGCGCGAGGTAGTGCGCCATGTTGAGCGCGCCGGGACGGAACGCCAGGCCCTTCAACTTCGGGCGCCAGCGATCGAATCTCGCGCGACCCTCCTTCTCGACTTGCTGGCGCAACTCCAATAGGGAATCGACCAGCGTGACGGAAGTGTCGGGCGATGGATCTGCCGTCGAGGTTGTAGGGACCTTCTTGGTTCGTGTCGCGGGCATGCCTGCATCTGAAAGCAGGTCTGAGGCCGTGGCGGCCTTCAGAGCTGTTTCGAAACGCAATCGTCACCAGTGGTGGGCCGTACATAGGTCAGGTCGACCCTTTCCCGCTACCATTCTCCAGGCCGACCGGGCCGGGTCCAACGTCCTGACTCCCAAATACGAAGGACTTGCGCCTCCGCAGCAAGCGCGGCGCAAGATCTTCGCAAGCTAACGCCTCCCGGTTCGCTGGGAGAGCCGTATCGATGATTTGGTCCGCTCCTGGAAAGTGGTTCCCGCCTTGCATGACTTCCTATCGGGCTCGTCACTTAGGAGGCGTCATGACGAATCTCGGTTGGTGCGCACCCTTGCATCGCGTCGATGCGCCGACGGCAAGACAGAACATCCACAAGCAGCATGACCGAATCCGAGGCCTGTTGGACAGGGCACGCGCCGTCGCTGAGAAGGCCCTCGATGGGAATTCTCCTTCACCGGACGCAGTAGCTTCTGCGATCGGTGACATTCACACCACGATAACCGTCCACCTGGCGTTCGAGGAGGACGTGCTACTGCCGATTCTCAACGACGATCTGCCCCTTGGACCCGAACGGGCCCGGCGGCTGGTCGACGAGCACGCGCGGCAACGTGCCATGTTGGGAACTCTGCACAGGGAGGCCTGCCTCGGTCCCGAGCTACCGACACTGGCCGCCAAGTTGGCTTTCCTGACCTCCTGGCTGTTGACAGACATGGAGGAAGAGGAGCGAACGTTCGTTACACCGGATGTGATCCGCGACGACGCCGTCTCGATAGACCAAGACGGTGGGTAGCGGGTCGTTCTATTCCGCGCAGGATTTGCGGGACCATGACGGACATTCGCACCAGTTGTTGTCGAGGCGTCTTTGGCGCTCGCGATCTTGGCGCAGGTGGTTGGGCACGATGCGTGCTGGTCATTGGGAGCGGGAGGACACGAAGGAGTCGGCGGGCGCTAGATCCATTGCCACCGGTTCGCACATGGCAAGCAGGTTGCAAGAGGACCTGGCAGAGATCAGCGACATCGGCCACGCAAACCTGGAGCACGGCGACGTGGCGTCGCGCGTCGTCATCGACTTCACCAACGTCGGATAGAGAGTCTCTTTGAGTCGTCATCGCGGAAGCCAGACTGCTCATTTCGGTTCGAACGGAGAGCTTTGATCCGTTCGCGAGAAGAGCGACCGTCAAGACGCCAGTTACTCGAGGGTGGTGTGGCAGCGGCCGCTTGGATCGGAGCTGCCTGTAGCCGTCGAGCAGGCCCGCCGGAGGGTGTTGTAGTGGCCGCCACCCCCGCCGGCCCGGGTCGGTCTCCGACCGCCGCGATCGAAGTCGCTCTTCGCGCGAGTCCGGCCGAGAGCGTGCTGGATCCCGCCGGTGGGCGCGCGGCGCAGATCTGGCGATTCGACGGAAAACTTCTGGCCGGCGCCGCGGAGGCGCTCCTTCCGTCTGCCAGCTATCTCGGTCCCACCTTCCAGGTGCGGCGTGGGCAGCGGGTCCGTGTTCGTTTCGAAAATGGGCTCGATGAGCCGTCGATCGTTCATTGGCACGGCCTGCAGCTGTCGCAGGAGAACGACGGACATCCACGGTTCGCTGTTGGACGAGGGACCGGATACGACTACGACTTCACCGTCGAGAACCGGCCCGGGACCTACTGGTACCATCCCCATCCGGATGGGCGTACCGGTCCCCAGGTCTATGCCGGAATGGCGGGCCTCTTTCTTGTGGTCGACCCGGACGACCAGGCGCGCGGGCTACCCACCGGCGAGTTCGATCTACCCCTGGTGATTCAGGATCGACTTCTCGGTTCTGACGGTGAGCTCGTCTACGCGCCGAACCCGATGATCGGCTTTCTCGGTGATCGGATCTTTGTCAACGGCCGCCCGACCCCCGATATCGCCGTCCGGGCGGGCAGCTATCGGCTTCGAATCCTCAACGGATCCAACTCGCGCATCTATAAGCTCGCGTACAGCGACGACAGACCAGTGACGGTCATCGGAAGCGACGGTGGACTGCTGGGCGCACCCGTGCGCAAGCCCTATGTGGTGCTGGCGCCGGGCGAAAGGATCGAGATCTGGGCAGACTTCGGAGGGTCGCCGGCCGCCGGCGACGTCTGGCTCGAGAGTCGAGCCTTCTCGGGCGGCGGCGGAACAATGGGGATGGGCGGGATGATGAGCATGGGATCGATGGGCGGTGGAAGCCGCTTGCCCAATGGCGGGGCCTTTCGGGTCTGCCGGTTCATCGTGCGGGGAACCGGCCAGACGCTACGCGTTCCGGTGCGATTCGAGCCGCTCGACTGGCGGCCGGACGACGAGGTGGTCAACCGCGGGCGGCCTCGTCGCATCGATGTCTCGATGGCCATGATGCGTTGGATGCTCAATGGTCAGAGCTTCGAGATGACCGACGTGGCGCCGAACGAGAAGGTCAAGCTGGGGACGACCGAGGATTGGGAGATCCGCAACGTCGGTGGAATGATGGCCATGCCTCACCCCATTCACCTTCACGCCGGTCAGTTCCAGGTTGTCGAGCGGACGGTTGCACCGGGGTGGCAACCGGTCGCCCAGACCCTGCAGGCGGGGTTGGTGGACGAGGGATGGAAGGACACGGTCCTTCTATTGCCCGGCGAGCGGATCCGTCTCCGTATGCGCTTCGAGCGATATCCTGGACTCTTCCTCTACCACTGCCACAACCTCGAACACGAGGACGCAGGGATGATGCGCAACTTCCTGATCGAAGCGTGAGGGATGCGCGGCGGGATCTCTCGATGACGGTTCGAGACGACACAGAGGGCCCCGTCGCCCAGATTTCCCCGTCTACGAAGGTAGCCGGATTCTGGTCCGCCGTGCCCGGTCTACAGTCCGCTCACCATCGCCAGCGCCGACTCGAGCTCGCCCTGGGCGTGGCTGTCTGCGCGACGGAGGGAGGCCTCGATGCCGCGGGCGAAGGTCTCGCGCGCCGCGGTTCGATCGCCGAGCGCCAGATGGGTGTTGCCGGCGTGCAGATAGGCGGCGACGTAGTCGGCGTGATCGCGCATGAGCGCCGCGAACTCGTCGCGCGCTTCCGTCAGTCGATCGCCGTTCTTGTATTCGAGCGCCAGCGCGTAGCGCGGAAACGGATCGCCCGGGTGGCCGGCGATGAACGTCCGAAGGGCGTCGATGCGCGACATGGCGGGCGCCCGTCAGACGCGCTGCAGTCGGCGCTGCGGGCCCGGGATTTCACCCTCGACGGGGACGATGTGGTTCTGGGCGTCGACGTGAACGACCTTCGGGGTCCAGGCGCGCGCCTCCGCCTCGTCGTTGGCCTCGGCGAAAGTCGCGATGATGACCACGTCGCCCGGGCGCGCGAGGTGGGCGGCGGCTCCGTTGACGCAGATGACGCCCGATCCCGCCGGCCCTTCCAGCGCGTAGGTTTCGAGACGGGAGCCGTTGGTGCGGTTCCAGATGTGCACCTTCTCGTACGGCAGCATGTCGGCTGCGCGCATGAGGGCGGCGTCGATCGTCACCGAGCCTTCGTAATCGAGGTCGGCCTGGGTGACGGTCGCGCGGTGAATCTTCGACTTGAAGAGCGTACGACGCATTTCGAAGCCTCCGTCCAGGCCGGCAAAATGCCGGTCCCGGCGTGGTTCCCAGGAAGAATACGAAGCCGACTGCGCCAAGTCAAAGGCAACGGAGCCGTCGACAGAGCCGTCCCCAGGGGCTTCCTCGGCCTGGCGCAAGAGAGCGGTTGACGGTGGTGGCGGGATCCAGCACGCTGACCAAGGCGTGCAATCGCGCAGTTTCGTCCACGTGCTCGGGATCGACCTCGGCGGGGGCAAGGGAAAAACGACCGCGCTCGCCACGCTGCGCGTCGACGGCAGCGCGGCAACGGTGGTCGATATGGCGCCCCGCAATGGCGCGCTTCCGTTTTATGATCCCGCTCTGCTGGACACGATTCGCCAGTATGGCGACGAGACGCTCCTCTGCGTCGACGCCCCGCTGACGCTCCCCCCCTGTTTGCGCTGCCTGGTGCCGGTCTGCCCGGGGCAAGCCGCCTGTGTCGATCCGGCGGTCGTCGAGATGCGCGCGCTGGCGGCCGAGACGGACGAACCACGCGGGCGTGACGCGCGACGGGGCAAACCTCCGATCACGCCGTACACGCAACGCACGACCGAGGTCTATCTTTCGAACCGGGTGGGAATCGTGGCGCGCGAGGGTCTCGGTCAGGGAACCGGGCCGCTGGCGGCGCGCGCCGCGCACCTCATGCGCGCGCTCGCCGATCGATTTCGCCTCAACGAAAACCTCATCGAGGCCTACCCCAAGGCGACGCTGGCGGCGCTCGGTCTCGGCACACCGTTCAAGAAGCACCTGCGCGAGCGCGAGACGCGCGCGCGCATTCTGGAGGCGCTGGCCGACGAGCTGCGCTTCGGACCTGGCGTCTGGCGGGAGCTCTGCATCCAGAGCGACCATCTCTTCGAAGCGGTCATCTGCGCCTTCACCGGCTTTCTCTGGGCGCGGGACGGTTGGGCGCTGCCGCAAGGTGCGGGACAGCGAGATGACGACGCACGCCTGCGCGAGGGTTGGATCTGGACGCCGCCCGCCCGATCGGACGACGTCGCGGCGCCGAAGAAGTCCGTCGCGGAAGGCCAACGCTGAGCTAACTAACTAACGCGCGCTCAGTGCCGGCTCGATGTCGTCGTCGTCGTCATCATCATCATCGAGACTCGGTCGGTGGCGCTCGGGCAGCTCGGCGCCGAGCAGCGAGCTCGGCCCGCGATCGCGAAGGAACTCGAGAAAAGCGAGCGCCGGCGGCAACTCGGCCGCCGGAATCTCGTCGAGGAGCTCGCGTGCCTGCCGCCGCAGGATCTCGCCCGGCGCCTCGCCGGACGGGATGGCGCGTGGGACCTCCACCAGCTCCGCCGGCTGCGCCACGTGTCCCCAGGGGGGAACGTTGGCCACCTCGACCTTCATATGATCGAGCCAGGTCTGGATGTGAAAGTGGAGCAGCTCCGACCGGTACGCAAACCAGCGCTCGCGCTCGGCCGGAAAGGCCAGCAGGACGTCCTTGAAACGCCGGAACGCGCCCTTGCCGTCGATGGCGATCAGCAGCCGCTCGCGCAGAGCCAGATCGGCCACGGAGGTGACGAACCTCTCCATCCACCGGTACTGCTCGCGCGACGACGCCGGGTCGACGCGCAGGTAGCGTTCCGGATTCCCCGCCACGCGCGCCCGTCGCGCCGCCGCGTCCGGCTCCCCCTCGACGATCGAAAGCAGGTCGCCGTTCTCGAGGTCGAGGAAGCTCTCCTGATCGGGAGAATTTCGCTCGAAGGCGATCTCCAGATCACTCCAATTCACCGTAATCCCCATCAGTCCGCGCTTTCTCCGCACCCCTCCTCCCCAGAAGAAGCACGGCAATAATATGGGAGAAGTCTAGGAGGCCCTCGCGGCCTTTGCAACCGAAGTCGTCGCAGCCGAGGCGGAAAATCGCGAGACGAAGCGCGATGTTATCGGTGGCGCAGGCTAGGAAACCCGCGCGGCGATCGCGACCTTGAGGTAGTTCCCCTCGGGAAATCCGGGGGCCACGGGAAAGTCCTGCGGCAACCCAACCCGCTCGACAATGCGCAGATCGACGCCCGCGGCCGCGCCGCCTTCGGCAAGCGCGCGATCCAGCTCGGCGGCCGAGACCTTGGTCGAGTTCGTCGCGAACACCAGGAAACCGGCGGGCGACAGCACCAGCGCGCTACCGGCCGCCAGTCGCGCCAGATCGCGCGCCACTTGGAACTGCCCCGCCGGCCCATGTGAAAACGTCGGCGGATCGCAGACGATCAGATCGAAGACGCGCTTGCGATCGGCGAAACGGTCCAGCGTTTTCACCGCGTCGGCCGGGATGGTCTCGAGGCGCGCCGGATCGAGCCCCGACAGCTCGTAGTTGCGGCGCGCGCGCGCGTGGACCTTGGCCGCCAAATCGACGGCCACGACTTCGGCGGCACCGGCCTTGGCGGCGTGGACAGAGAACGCGCCGGTGTACGAGAAGAGGTTCAAGACCCGCCGCTCGGCGGCGCGCGCCGCCACCGCAGCCCACCCGAGGCGCATGTCGTGGAACAGGCCGACGCCGAGCGGCGCCGTGACGTCGACGCCGAAGCGACAACCGCCGTCCTCGACGACCAATTCGACGGGCGCTTCGTCGCCGCGCGCGCGAACCGCCGGCTCGGGGGGGGTCGTTCCGCCCAGCGGTCGAAGGCGCCGCTGCTCGTAGATCCCGCGCGGCGCCAGCGCAGACTCGATCGCGCCCATCAGCTCGTCGCGCCAGGCGAGCGCGCCCGGGGACAGCCACTGCACCACCACGAAGTCGCCGTAGCGATCGACGTTGACGCCGGGCAACCCCTCGCTCTCGCCGGTGAAGAAGCGCATCGCCTGCGGCCGGGTGGCGCCGAACAGCACCCAGCGCAGCTGCACCGCCCGTGCGAACCGCCCCGCGACGATGCCGTTTCCCGGGATCACCCGCTCGGCTGGATCGCGGGTCAGCACCCGCACCGCGATCGCGTGCTCGCGATCGACGTAGCCCCGTGCGACGAACTCCCGGTTTCCGGAAAGCAGATCGATCACCGCCCCGCTCGGCTCGGAGATCCCGCGTGGTCCCAGCGCGTCGCGAAAGACCCAGGGATGGCCCGCGCGTACCCGGGAAGCGATGTCGGGGGGGATCCGGTATTGCCCGACGCGTGTCCTGACGCTCGGCGCCGTCTGCCGGCCGAAAGCCGGACGTCGCGGTCGTTCGGTCTTCCCCACCGCGCGGCACCATAGAGAGCAGTCCTTTCGCTGTCAAAGGGATCGGTGTAGCCTTCTCAGCTTGATTTCGGTGCCGAAAACCGGGAGGCTCCCCGAAAGGCCCGAAAGGACGTATTCGGCATGACGACCAAGCCCCCTCTTGGGTTGGCCGCAGGCGGCCACTCCGACAGTTCGGACTCCGAGCTGGAAGACCTATCTGATGAGATCGACGTAGATTCTTCCCAGGACGTGACGGTAGAGGCGTCCGAGGAGTCAACGCTCGAGGTCCCGGACGAGGTCCGCATCGATGCGTCCGAGACGCCGCCGCCGCTGTCTTCGTTGATGCCCGCGAACGTGCTTTCGAGCACCCCGCCGCCCCGACGCGCGCCCACTCTGCTCGGCCTGCCGATCCCGTCAGTCCCGTTGCCGGGGGTGACCGCCGTGTCCCGGCCCGTCGATCGAGAAGACCCCTCAAATCTGGGCGACGGCGACGATGACGTCACGATGGCGCGCCCCTCGATCACCGACGATGACGAAGAGGCCACCAAGGTGGAGCCGGCCGAGACCGCCATTCATGCGGCGGCCAGCCGAGACGACGACGACGAGGTCACGACGGCGCTCTCCGAGCAGGCGAGCTTCGAGCGCGACAGGGCGCTGCGCAAGTCGTTACCGCCCTCCCTCGACCTTCCGCTGCCGAGCTACCGGGTCGGTCAGTCCGCACACCCCAACCTGGCCGACCTGGGGGACCTGGCCGATCTCGACGACGAGTTCGAGGATCCGGAAGACGACGACGTCGAGCTCGCGCACGACACGCCGAACGCGATCGCCGTCGAAGACGACGCGATCGCGACCACGTCGTACTCGGCCGATCAGGAAGAACCATCCTCCGAGCTGGAAGCGGTGCTGGCGCCGCGCCGGCCGGCCGGATCGCCGCCCCTGGGATCGGCGATCGGCGGGTACGGCCGGGACGCCGGCTTCGGCGCCGCGCGTCTCCCCACGCCCAGCCTAGGATACGGCTTTGCGTTGCCGAGCCCCGGGCCGGCACCGGCGCCGTCGAATTCGCCGTTCTCGGCGCGGCTCGCCCCGGTGGGATCGCCCTACGCGACCCGCCCAACCCTGGCGCCGATGCCCGCGATCCAGATCCCCGCTCCGTCGGGCGCGGCCGCCCCCAGCAGCGAGAGCTCGTGGCTCTTCTACAAGGTGCAGGCCCCGGTGGTCGCGGTGCTGGCGCTCCTGGCGGCGGCCGGCGGCGGCGGGTTGCTGCTCGGCGCAAAACTGTGGCGATCCGGAGCGCCCACCTCCACGACGCTGACGGCGCTCCCGGCCGCCCCCGCCCCTGTCGTCATCCAACCGGTACCGCCGCCGGTGGCGGTAGCCCCGGCGGCGGCGCCCGCGGCACCCTCCTCGGCGGCAGCGCCCGCGGCACCCTCGGCGGCAGCGCCCGCGGCACCCTCGGCGGCAGCGCCGGCACCGGCACCGGCCCCGACGGCGGCTCCGACGATCGCGCCCGTCGTCGAGCAGACCGCACCGCCTCCGCCCGAGCCCAAGCCCGTCAAGCACGCCGCGGCGGTTCGCAAGGCGCCCGTCGCGGGTGCGCCAGCGGGGGCGCCGATCGCGCCGGCCGCGAAACCTCGGCCGGCGAAGGCGAAGGTCGCCAAGGGCTGGGTCGATCCCTTCGCCGAGTGATCGCTGGTCGGCGCCCGCTGGGCAGGAGCTCTGGCTCGAAGATCTCCTCGACTGCTATCGACCCGCCGCCGAACCATGTCGCTCCGCTTCAGATCGTCGTTGTTGTTCGGGCTGCCCCTGCTGGCGGTCTGCGCGACGACCCCCCCCAATCCGAACGCGGCGAAATATCCGCCGCTTCCGAACGGCTGCAAGGTGCGCGTGTTCTACTCGGCCGTGCCCGAGGTCAAAGAATGGGACGATCTCGGTGTGACGCACGTCGATTGCTTACTCGATGTCGGCGCCGTCCAGTGCCTGAGCCGCCTGCGCCGGGAGGCCTGCAGGATGGGCGGCGATCTCCTTTACGACGTACCAAAGAAACCGCTACGCCCCACGGACGAAGGAATGTCCTACCGGGGGCACGTCGCGCACACGCGCCAGCAGCCCGATGAGAAAAACAAAGGCCAAAACACTTCCGACGGCGACGAACAGCCGGATGCCGATTCGGGCCCGGTGGAGCCAATCGTCTCCCCCGCGCCCGTTCCGGCCAGAACCGGCGCGAACGACGGCGGACTGCCCGGCGGCGCTGACAGATAAATAGAGCGGCGCTCGACCACCATGATGATTTCGTGAAGGCCGGCTGCGGGCTCCACAAAGTCGCGCGCCGATTGCAATTTTCCGCGCTAATTCGATGATAGACTCAATCTGCGGATGTGTCGCGACATCCAGAAGGACCGCACCATGACGAGCAAGCACTGTCTACTCGGCCTTGTTATCCTGGTCTCCGGTCTCCTCGGCGCTTGCGCGGCCAGTGGCACTGGAACGACCGGCGGAGGGGGAACGGGTGGCGGGTCATCCGGCGGTGTCACCGGCGCGGGCGGCAAGGCTGGTCAGACCTCGATCGGCTCGGGTGGCATCGTGGCTTCCGGCGGCGCGATCGGTACCGGCGGCGTGACGAGCAGCGGAGGTTCGGCGGGCGGAGCGATCGGCCTCGGCGGAGCGATGGGAGGCCAGGGTGGCACCGTCGTGTCTTCAGGCGGCGTGACGGGAGCAGGGGGCATGACTGGCTCCGGAGGCGCGAATGGAGCGGGCGGCACGCCGGGCTCGGGCGGCGCGGGCGGCCGCTCCGGCGCGGGTGGCGCGGCGGGCTCGTCGGGTCTTTCTGGCCCGGCCGTCGCCTTTCCCGGCGCGCTCGGGTTCGGCAAGAAAGCGACTGGCGGGCGCGGCACGGCCGTCTACCACGTCACCAATCTGAACGACACCGGCACCGGATCGTTCCGCGACGCGGTCAGCACGGGGAATCGAATCGTCGTGTTCGACATCGGCGGGTACGTCAACCTTCAGTCCGCCGTATCGGTCAAGAGCAACCTGACCATCGCGGGTCAAACCGCGCCCGGCGACGGCATCGGTTTCATGGGACGCGAGGTCTCCTTCAATGCCGCCTCGAACGTCATCGTGCGCTACGTGCGCTTCCGCCAGGGCCTGCTCGACCCCGACGCCAAGAAGAGCGGGATCAACCTGCTCAACGCCACCAGCCTGATCTTCGACCACATCTCGATCGAGTTCGCGCAGTACAACAACGTCGACGCGGTCGGCGCCACCAACATCACGATCCAAAACTCCATCAACGCGGACCCGACCGGGCAGCAATTCGCGGCACACACCGAGGAGACCGGAGGATTTTTCACCTGGTACGGCAACCTCTTCGCGAACGCGCACGGTCGCTGCCCGCTCGCCAAATCCAATACCCAGTACGTCAACAACGTCGTCTACAACTACCAATACGCTTATGCGGCCGGCGACACGAGCGGCGTCTTCTGGCACGACCTCGTGCACAACTACTTCATCGCCGGCCCATCGACGACCAGCCCGGGTGACTACTTCTACCAGCTCAACATGGGCCAGACCTTCTGGGTCAACGGGAACCTCGCGGACACCAACTCGGACGGCACGCTCAACGGCACCGACCCGGGCTTTCCGGGCGGCACCACGCACGCGACGGCACCGTCGTCTCCGGACACCGCGGGCCTGCCGACCACGAGCGCGGCGGCCAGCTACGCCGCCGTGGTGGCCAGCGCGGGCGCGTCACTCCACCGCGATCAGGTCGACGCGTTGGTGATCGCCGACCTGACCTCGCTAGGGAAGAAGGGCTCGCTGTGGACGAACCAAACCGCCACCGGCCTCGGCAACATGGGCTACGGCACGCTGGCGGGCGGGACCGCACCCACCGACACCGACCAGGACGGCATGCCGGATGCCTGGGAGACCAAGTACGGCTTGAATCCAAACAGCGCCGCCGATGCAACGGGCGACTTCGACCACACCGGATACACCAACGTCGAAAAGTACATCAACGGGATAGCGGACGGTCTCTACCCGTAAAGCCCGATCGCCCGTAAGGGTGCGCAGAGGATCCGCGCGCGGATGTGGTATTTGGAGCTTCCGCATGACGGAGGCCGGGTCGAACCTGGAGGCCATCGGCCACACCGTTCGACGACGTCTGCGGGGTGATGGGCCTGAGCTCGCGAAAATCGGCCTAACCCATTGACTTGGAAGGATAATAAGGACATAAGACGGTCTTTCGCGGGATTAACTCAGTTGGTAGAGTGTCAGCTTCCCAAGCTGAATGTCGTCGG
>CAYTTF010000065.1:0-13380 GCA_964440665.1 uncultured Myxococcales bacterium
AAGCTGATTGGTGCGACGGCGCACTACGTTTCAGAGGATCTCGACGAAGGTCCGCCCCGCGTCGGGATCTCCGCGCAGCGCCTCCGCGTGCGAGGCCGCCATCTCGCCCAGCAGCTCCAGGGTCCGGAGCGAGAGCTGGATATTGAGGGCAATCGCCACCTGAAAGATCCGGAGCATCTCCGAGGGCTTGTTCTGGAACACCGTCGCGTCCAGAGCCTCGAGCCCGCCGTCGCGCACCACGAAGCTCTCGTCGACCGGACCGCCTTCGATGGTCACCACCGGACGGCTGGGGCGGCGTTGATCCTCCCGCGCGGTCGCCCGCTGCAGGAGACGCTCGGTCTCGTTGCGAATCAACTTGGCGTGCGCGTGGTACTGGTGCATGAGCGCCTCGACCGCCGGATGCACCGCCGGCCGGATGACGCCGCCGCGATCGCGCGCCTCGGGATAGAGCTGCAGCGCGATGGCCTCCTGCAGGGCAAAGCGCAGATGATCCTGCCGGCGCCCCGCCGCCGCGTGCACGGCGATCCGCACCCGCAAGAGCCATTCGATCGCGGCCGTGTAGGCCTGGGCCAGGCGCCCGGTCATCACGCCCTTGGCCAGCAGCGCCTGGGGATCCGAGGTGCCGAAGCGGGCCATCGCCGCCCAGCGACCGACGCAGAGATCGCGCATCCCGCCGGGACCGTTCTTGAGATCCGGTTCGAGGAGAAAGATGGTGTCCCCGAAACGGCTGTGCCGTTCCTTCTGCTCGGCCCGCAGGCGAGCCACGAAATCCTCGGCGGCGGTCTTCGCCACCCGCGCGCGAAAGTCCTCCAGGAAACGCTGGGCCAGCGCCTGATCGCCGGTCAAAAATCGCGCGTCGAGCAGCGCCGTGGCGGCCGCCAGATCGCTCGCCGGCAACGCCAGCGCCTGCTTGTACGAACGGACCGCATGCCCCGCGTCGACCTTGGCGTCCCAGAGCGGATAGAGAATAGCCTCCGCGAGGGCCTGCACCTCCGCGCCCGGCGTCTTGGCACAGAGCACCAGCAGATCCAGATCCGAGTAGGGCGCCAGCTCCGAGCGGCCGAATCCCCCGGTCGCGAACACGGCGACCGGGGTCTTGCACTTGGCCACCTCTCGCCCCGCGACCTCGATGACGATCGCGTCCACCTCGCGGGAGAGGTCCCGCGACACTTCGATGCCGTTGCCACCCGCGCGCACCGCGTCCGCGGCGCGCTGCCGGGCGGAGGCGAACCTCTGGGCGATGTCCGACTGCATGGACCGACAGACATTACCAGAATCGACGCGCGTGCATTGACGACGGTCGGTGCGTGCGGCACGGTAAGGCCCATGGCCGAGATCGAGCTGGCGCCGCTATCGCACCGCCTTGACGAGGACGAAATGCGGACGCTCGCGAAGCTGCTGGTGGAGGCGGGGGCGCCGCCGTTCGACAAGTCGGATGAGCACGCGTCGCACACCATCGCCGCCCGAATTTCGGAGGAGGCGCTGACCGAGTTTCTCGACCGCCTCGACGCCCACGATCTGGGCGCCGAGATCTATGTCCCCCTCGAATTCGAAGGCCGCGTCACCATCGGTGATTTCCGGGTCGCTTCCTCGCAGGCGCTGCTCGATGTGCTGGAAGAGATGCGCGAAGAGCTGAGCGTCGACGCCGACGAGAAAGAGGACGAGGACGAAGAGGACGACGCGGAGGACGAGGACGAAGGGACGGTGATCGAGGCGCAGTTGCGGCACATCTGGCATCTGGTCGCCGATGGCGCCACCGAGTCGATCGAGAAGAACCTCCCTTTACATCTGCAACTGTAGGGACCGCGCCGCCGCCGATCATGCGCGCATGAAGACGTGGGGGGGGATGGGTTCGGGGTAGACGGATCGCAGCTCGACCTTGCGTTCCAGGTCGCGAATGATCGCCGTGCCGACGTCCACCTCGTACAGCTCGTTGATATTGGCGATCCCGCCCGGCGCGAAGACGTTGATCTCCAGGATCTTGTCGCCGACCAGATCGACGCCGACGAAGTAGAGCCCGTCGGCAACCAGCCGCGGGCGGAGAAGATCGCAGATCCGGCTCTCGGCCTCGGAGAAGTCGGTCGCGCGCCGCGAGCCGCCCACGTGGATGTTGTTGCGGATGTCGTCCTTGGGGCGCATCCGCTTGTAGGCGGCCACGGCCGCGCCGACCCTCAGGGGGACGCCCCCGAGGAGGAGCACGCGCTTGTCCCCCTTGGCCGCCGCCGGCAGGTATTCCTGCACGATGACATAACCGGCGCGCCGCACGGTCGAGATCATCTGCTGAACGTTCGCGCTCTGCCCGCGCGCCACATAGAACACGTTCTGTCCGCCGAACCCGGCCAGGGGCTTGATGATCGCCGGACCGTCCAGCTCTCGCAAGAATGCGCGCACCCGTTCCACGGAGCGGGTGATGACCGTCTTCGGGCGAAGCTCGACTGGAAACCCGGCCAGGTACATCTTGGATCCGGCCCGCGACAGCCCGTCGGGATCGTTGACCACCAGCACGCCGAGCTGCTTGAGCCGGCGCCCGAAGTCGAGGGCCGGGTTGAAACGATCGCCTTCGTGGGCACCGGCGTTGGGGTTGTTGCGCAGGAAGATGACGTCGAAATCGACCAGGCGCGCGTCCTCGCGGGGCGCGTCGGCGGCGCTGAGCGCCTTGGCGTAGGCGGCGGTATCGCGCAGGCGGCCGGCCTTGGGACGGGCGACCTCGGCCACGATGTCGGTCCCCTCCCCCTGCGAAAATGCGTCTACCGAAGCGAAGGCAACGTCGTGGCCGCGCCGATAGGCGGAAAACGCGAGATGCAGGGTGGTGTAGGTGGCCTTCTGCGTGCGTGCGCTGTTGACGACGAAGCAGATGCGCATGTAACCCGCCGAGCCATGCGACTATACACGCCGGCCCCTGCCGCGTTGGGTCTTTGCGTCGATATCCGGCTCGATATCCGTTAAGATTCAAGCTAATGGCTGGAAAGACCTTTCCGGGGATCGGCGATCTGGAGGACGACTCTCCTCCGGTCGACCCCGCCGACGCCGCCGACAGTGGCGCGGGCGATTCGCGCCCGTTCTACTCCGGCCCGACGGTGGTCGACGACGTCAAGGTCGAGGAGGGTCTGAAGAAACTTCGTTCCCTCGACTCGCCGCTCGGTGGTCTGACCGGAATCACCAAAGCGGTCGTCGACGCGATCGAGTCCGCGCCGATCTCCGCGCCGATCGAGGTGGGGCCACCGGCACCCAGGCCGCCGGGGCCGTCCACGCCGTCCCAGGTCGTCGCCAATCAGATGCGCGAAACGGCCGTCGGACGAAACGTCGTCGGGCCGACGGTGGGGCAGCAGGAGATTCCCGCCCCCTTCGACGATCGGGCCCTGCGTGGCACGCTGTTCGGCCATAGCATTCACGCCCCGGAGTTCGCGCTGCCAGCGCCGGAAGAGCCACCCGCGCCCGGGGCGCTGGCCCTCCTCAACCGCAACGCGCCGACCACTACGGTGGCGGTCTATCAACCCCAGGCAACCATACCGCCGGAGGCGGAGCCCTTTCAGCGGTCGAACCGCTACCGAGACGACACCCCCTATCGACCCACGCCCCTCACCCCAATAGAGGTGGAGGAGTCTTTGCCTCGGAAGAGGGTGATGAAACGCGTGGTGATCGGCGCGGTCGCCTTCGCCGCGATCGTGGGGGTGGCGCTGGTCTGGACACGAACGGGGGATGATTCCGAAGGGTCGTCCGCTTCCACCAACAAGCCGCCAAGCACGATGACGACGGCGGCGTCGACCGCACCCGCCGCGCCGGCTGCGACAGCGCCCGTCGCCGCACCACCGCCCGTCGCCGCACCGCCGGCGGCCGCACCGCCCGCCGCGGCCGCTCGAGAGTCCGAGCCGGAGCCGATCCCGGCGGCCGAACCTCCGCCCGCCCATCCTTCCCCACCGGTCGCCCAACCGAGTGCTCGGCATTCGGACCCACCGCCGGAGCCCGCGGCAGAAGAGCCCTATCCGGCGGCGCACCCACACCACACGCATGCCACGGCCAGCCACGTCGACCGGCACCACGCGACGGACAAAACGGACAAGACGGATAGGACCCCCGGGACCGAAACGCCGACGGCCCCCGCCAAGCCCGTTCGCTCCGGCAAGCGCGCGCCCGAAGACGATCCCGACGCGACCATGGCGCCCAGCATTGAATGATGAACACGTTGCTGGGGGTGGGCATGCGTGTTACCCCTACCGGCCATGAAAATCGCGCTGGATCAGATTGATCCCGACGCCATACGCGTCGTCAAACAGCTGAGGCGCTTCGATCACGCCGCCTACCTGGTGGGCGGCTGCGTGCGGGATCTGCTGCTGGGCCTGCGGCCCAAGGACTTCGACGTCGTCACCAGCGCCACCCCCCCGGAGATCAAGCGGATCTTCCACAACTCCCGGATCATCGGGCGCCGCTTCCGTCTGGCACACATCTTCTACGGCCCCAAGACCATCGAGACCGCCACCTTCCGCGCCAACCCGCGCGAGCTGGAGGACGACGACAGCGAAGGCCCCGAGGCGGAGAGCGGCGACCTGCTGATCCGCCGCGACAACGTGTTCGGCACACCCGAAGATGACGCCCGGCGCCGCGACTTTACGATCAACGGTCTCTTCTACGACATCGAGACGGGACAGGTGATCGATCACGTCCAGGGGATGGTCGACCTCGAGGCACGCCTGGTGCGCACGATCGGCGATCCCGACATCCGCTTTCGCGAGGACCCGATCCGGATCTTGCGCGCGGTCAAGTTTGCGGCGCGCTGCAACCTCAGCATCGAGCCCGAGACTTACCGCCGGATGATGGAGCACCGCGGGGAGATCGCCAAGTCCGCGCAAGCGCGGGTCTCGGAAGAGTTCTACCGCCTCCTGCGGGGGGGCGCCGCCAAACGTTCGATGGAGCTGCTGGTCGAGACCGAGCTGCTGGATCTGCTGACACCGGAGATCGCCCGAGGCCTCAAGGGCGAGCCCGCCGACGCGGAGGCCGCGCTGCGCCGGACCCGCCTGTGGGGATATCTGGCGGCGCTCGATCGCTCGACGGCCCGACGGCCGGTCCCCCCTTCGAACGCCCTCTTGCTGGCGACGTTGCTCCTGCCGCCTCTGCGCGACGAGCTCGATCCCGACAGCAGCGGCGTGGGCGACATCGGCCAGCTGGTGGCACAGGCGATCGCGCCGGCGCTGGAGCGACTCCGACCGTCGCGCCGCGACAGCGAGCTGTCCCGGCAGATCCTGCTCGCGCTCCGCCATCTTCTCCCCTCCAAGAACCCGCGCCGCAAAAAACCGAAGAACCTGGCGGGGCGCGAGTTCACCGACGATGCGTACCGCCTGGCCGAGATCGTCGCGGACGCCGAGTCGATCGACCCGACCTTGGTCGGGCAGCCGATCCTGGCCGAGGGGACGACTCTCAACGAGCTGGCGACCGCCGACGCCGGCCACACCGGCGCCGGCGTCGAGGAAGAGGTCGTGGCGCCCGAGCTCGAGTCGCTGCTGGACGGCCGGCGCCCCCGTCGCGATCGTGGCGGCTACCGAGGTCCGGACCGAGGCGCGGATCGAGGTCCAGATCGGGGCGCAGACCGAGGTGCAGAACGCCGCCCGGCCCCGACGGGCGCGGCCCCCCGCTTGCCGCCGCTGTCGACCGATCTCGGGTCGCTGGCGACCGCGGTCCGATCCCTGCTCGCTCCCGAGCTCCGCCCGGCCTTTCTCGGCCTCGGCAGCTTCGGCGGCCCCTGGCACCACCGCAACGACTGAGACGGCCCGGCCTCAGGCATAGTGGGTGGGATCGTCGACGCCCGCAGATTCGAAGCCGCGGCGGCGGAGCTGGCAGGAGTCGCAGGCGCCACAGGCGGCCCCCGACGGCGCCGGGTCGTAGCACGAATGCGTGAGGCCGTAGTCGATGCCCAGCTTGACGCCGGCGCGGATGATCTCCGCCTTGGACATCTTGATGAGCGGCGCACGGATGGTGACCGGTCGCCGCTCGACGCCGGCCTTGGTTCCGAGCCGCGCCACCTCCTGAACGGCGGCCAGCCATTCGGGCCGGCAATCGGGATATCCCGACGAGTCGAGGACGTTCACGCCCACCACGATCTCCGAAGCGTCGCGCACCTCGGCCAGCGCGATGGCGTAGGCCATGAAGATGGTGTTTCGGGCGGGCACGTAGGTGACCGGGATGCCGCTGCCGATCTCGGCCTCGTCTCTCCCTTTCGGCACCGCGATCTCGGCGGTCAGCGCCGAGCCGCCGATGGCGCGCAGGTCGAGCGTCATGACGTCGTGCCGCACGGCGCCCAGCGCCTCTGCGACGCGCGCGGCCGCCTCGATCTCGATCGCGTGGCGCTGCCCGTAGCGAAAGGAGAGCGCGTGGCAGCGCCGGCCGGCGGCCCGGGTCATGGCGAAGGCGGTTGCCGAATCGATCCCACCCGACAGAAGCACGATGGCGTCGTTCATGCTCGGGCTAGATTACCTCAGTGCGGAGCCCCTTCGACGACGGCGAGCTCTACGACTGGGAATACCGACGGCGGCGCGCCGATGTCCAGTTCTACCGGACGCTCGCCGATGAGCGCGACGGACCCGTCCTAGATATCGGCTGCGGCACCGGGCGCCTCATGCTGCCGCTGCTGCGCGATGGGCACGTCGTGGTGGGCGCCGACCGGGCGCCGGCCATGCTGGACCGCGCCGCGGCCCGCATAAGACGGCTCGGCCTTGCCGGCCGACGGCGCGCGCTCCTGATGCGCGCCGATCTGCGGGCCCTGCCACTCGGCCCCCGATTCGCGTTTGCCGTGGCCGCGTTTCACACCGTCCAGCATTGCGAGACCGACGCCGATCTGCTGCGCTTTTTTCGGGGTGCGGCATCGGCGCTGGTCCCCGGGGGGTGGCTTGCCTTCGATACCTTCGCGCCCGAAAGGCGGTTTCTCGATCGGCGTGGGCGCTCGGGGCGGACCCGATTCCGCGATCCGCGGACCGGCCGCCCGACGATGTACAGCGAAAGCCACCGGCTCGAACCCGGTCCGGACGGACCGATATTGGCCATGACGTTTCACTACCAGCCCATCGACAAACGGGATCGGCCGCGGGGTCGAGGCCGGAACCTCTCCTTGCGTCACCGTCTCGTGCAACCCGCCGAAATCCAATCGCTCCTGGTCCGAGCGGGCCTGGCGCTGGTCGCGACCTGGGGTGGATTCGACGGGCGACCCCTGGTCGCGGGTGACGGCCGGACCGAGCAACACGTCTACCTGGCTCAGCGGCCCAACGTCTATTAGCCCAGCGCCCGTCCAAAACCGGGGCAATCGACGAAAAACCGTCGGGAATATCCCTTGACAGGATCGTGGCCACCGATACGATGCTCGAGAGTTTTCGCAAACTTTCTGACGGAGGGCTGCCGAGATGGCGGAGAAAGTCGCAAAGCTGGGTGTCGAGCGTGAGAAGGACTTCATGTACTACGTGAAGGACGGAGGTGTGTGGAAGGTCCAGCGAAAGCAACCGGGCGTTCCGAAAGGACGCCAGGAAAAGGTCGCCGACGGTGGGTTCGAGATGGATACGAACTACATCTACTTCGTCGACCGGGATGGTGACGTCGCCCGCGCCAAGCGAGCCGTCGGGGGCCAGAAGCGCAAGAAGAAAGTCCGCGCGTCCAAGAAAAAACGCAGCGCGCCCCGTAAGGCCACGAAATCGGCGAAGCCGAAGTCGAAGGCTAAAGCGAAAGGCAAGGCCGGAAAGAAGAAGGCCGGCAAAGCCAAAGGGAAGAAGAAGCGCGGCAAGCGCTAAGCTTTCGCAGAGCCTTTCAGATCGATCTCGAGCCGTCGGCGTCAAACGCGCCGGCGGCTTTTTTTTGGTCGCGTTCGGTGCGCGCGGGTCGCGTTCGGTGCGCGCGGGTCGCGGTGCGCGCAGGTCGCGCAACCTGGGATGACGTCGCGTTTCAGCGCGAGCGGCGACCGCCGCGTCGGTTGCGGTTGGGGCCACGCCGCCGCGGCTTGGCGTCGGCTTCGGCATCGGCATCCGCGCCGGCGGCCTCCGGCTCGCCGACCTCGGGCGCGGGAACGTTGCCGAACCGGTAGAGGATCCAGACGAAGCCGGCCAGCGTCGCGACCGACATCCACATGTACTGCTCGTCGAGCCACTGCGGCATCTTCAGACTTGCCCAGGGCTTGCTGTCCGGCAGATAGCGGGTGGGCGCCCAATCGAGGAAGCCGGTGGCCGCGGTGACCCCCAGCAGAATCGCGCCGGCTTCCCGGCGTTTCTGGTAGAGGAACGCGACCGCGAACAGGAACGAATAGTAGTAACAGGTGAGCTCCACGCCGACGGCCATCATCATGGCGCCCAGACAGCATGCCACCCACGGCTCGGCGTCGCGCAACGCCCCGAAGAGCATGACCAGGAACGCCGCGACGAACACCCACTGGATGAAGCGCCGGTCGTGGAAGGTGACCAGCTTGGTCTTCTTCCAAGTGGCCCACGGATCCTCCATCCGATCGTCGCGCAGCACCCGCCCCGCCTCCGACGGGCTGTAGGCGACCACCGTCCGCAGGCCCATGTAGTTGGTGAGCGGCGTCTCCTTGTGCTTCTGCGTGTTGAAGATGAACGCGCGGTAGCCGGCGATCCCGCTGCTGGTCACCAGGCTCAGCGGAACCAGCAGCGCCGCCGCGAGCGCCGCGCCGGCCAGGATCGCGGCAACACGACGGTCGACGCGCGCCAGCAGCATCTTCCCGGAGGCCCACGGTTCCGGCCGCCACCAGGGACGATCGGCGGCGGGCTTGCCCCAGAGCTGCCGCACCATCAGCAGGATCGGCCCCGAGAAGACGAACATCGGAAAAATGCGCAGCAGCGTCGAGTAGCCCAGGAAGAATCCGCCCAGGAAAGGCCGCTCTTTCTTGACCAGGCAGATCCCGCCCACCAAATAGAACAGCCAGTCCCAGCGCAGCATGGAGCCGCCCGTCCAGTAGAAGCGGGACGGAAAATTGGTGGCGAACACCGCCAGCGCGACACACATCGTCCGCCAGCCGAACGCCCACCAGGACATGGCGATGATTCCCAGGATGAAGAAAGGATCGATGCGGGTGAGGAACCAGATCTGTCGGTCGCTGGCCGGCCCGGTATTCGACAGCGTCGTGCCGACGATGTTCCAGACCGGCGTGCCGTTGTAGCCGTGGTCGGTCTGCAGCTCCTCCCAGCGTTTGACGTCGTGGTGGTTGCGGAAGTAACCGACGTCGCGCTTGAAGTCCTTCCAGCGCTCGGGGGTGAAGTGCGACTTGCAGAGCCCGGGGTGGGCCAGCACCTCGGAGGTGCTGATCATCATGTTGGTGCGCAGGTTCATCATCTTGCGCAGCTCGACCCGACGGCGCAGACCCGGCTCCTCCGAGTCGGCGACGGCGATGCATTCGTAGAGACGGTCGTAGGAGATCTCTTTGAAGTACTTCGAACCGATGTAGTAGTGGGCCGTGTCCCACATATGGGTGTAGTTCCCGAAGTGCCAGCAGAAGAAGTTCCAGTAGGCGCAAAAGGACAGCACGCCGACGACGATCAAGAGGCCATCGCGCAGCTTCTTGCGGAAATCGGGCATCCCCTTCTTGGCCAGCCAGAGACCCCAGCCGAGCAGCGCCAGCGCCCCCATCGCCAGTGACATCTCGAAGCGGGAGCTGGCATCGTTCTCCCACCAGGTGAACTTGTACCAGGGCGCCTCGACCACCTTGGCAGGCGGGGCGCTGACGATCGACAGTTTGGGCGGAAACGGGTTCGGGGCGTGGCAGTAGGCCTGGAACTCGCCGATCGAATAGAAGCCGTCGCCCAGCGCCTCGCCGATCCGAAGGTACCGCACCGGCGTCGCGTCGATGGTGGCCGTCCGGGTCCGTAACCCGTGCCCGGCGGTGGCGACGACGCTGTCGATCTCGACCAGCAACTTGAACTCCTCGGGCCGGTTCTCGTCGGCGCCGAAGATCTTGTAGGTGTCGTTGGCGTCCGCCTGCAGCAGGAACGACGAGACCGGCCGCACCGAACCGAGATCGTAGGTGATCGATCCGGCCGACGTTTCCAGGATCACCACCACCGGGGCGTCCCACTGTGCCCCCTCCGGGGCCGCCGACCCATCGGTCGCGAGGCGCATTTCGCCGCGCGCGTCCTGGCGGGCGACCGGCAGGCGACGCGCCAGCAGGTTCTCGGTGGTGCACTCGCTGGAAGAGACCAGCGCCTGCGCGGCTGCGGGGCGGGGCCCGACACCGGCCCCCACCGCCGTCAGAATCAGGATCGAGGCTAGTTTACGGAAGACCATAACGGGCGGACATTACCACCAAATCTCGCGCCGCCTACCTGCGCCGGGTGGGGTGTGCGATTCTCGGGGCCGTCCATGAATCCGACCCTGGCCCTGCTCCTGACGGCGGTGATGGTTTTGGCCAACGCCTTCTTCGTCGCGGCCGAGTTTTCGTTCGTCAAGATCCGCCCGACGCGGCTGCAGCAACTGGCCCGGGAAGGGAAGCGGCGGGCGCGCCTCCTCATCACCGTCACCCAGCAGCTCCCCGCGTATCTGTCGGCCAGTCAGCTCGGCATCACGCTGGCGTCGCTGACCCTCGGCTGGCTGGGCGAGCCGGCCTTCGCCTCGCTCCTGCGCCCCCTGCTGCACCACGTGAGCTCGGCCTCCGAGCGCACCGTCCACACGCTGGCGACGACCGTCAGCCTCATCTTCATCACCTTCCTGCACACCGTGCTCGGCGAGCTGGCACCGAAGGCGCTGGCGATTCAGCTCACCGAGCCGATCGCGCTGTGGGCGGTCTTGCCGTTCCGGGTCTTCTACCTGGTGACCTTCCCAGTCATCTGGATGCTCAAGGGCGCCGCGGCCCTGGTGCTCAAGATCCTGCGCCTGCCGCCGGCGTCGGAAGCCGAGATGGTCCACTCGCCCGACGAGCTGCGCCTGGTCCTTCAGCACGTCCACCTCGATCCCGGGGCGAGGCGCCTCATCGACCGGGTTTTCGACTACACCCACCGGCTGGCGCGCCACGTGATGACCCTCCGCCGCGACGTGGTGACGCTGACGGCCGGCCTCCCGTTCGACGACAACCTGCGGGTCGCCGTCGCCAACCAATACACCCGCTACCCGCTGGTCGAGCCGGGCACCGATCGCGTGGTCGGCTACGTCCACCTCAAGGACATCGTGAGCGCGCTGGCCTCGGGCAAGCGCCCGGCGCGCATGCGCGAGCTGGTGCGGGAGCCCATCTACGCGTCGGAAGACACCCGGCTCGAATGGCTGCGGCGCGAGTTCCAGCGCCGTCGGGTGCACATCGCCGTGATCCTGGGCGCAGGCCACACCTTCACCGGCATCGTGACGCTCGAAGATCTGGTCGAAGAGGTGGTCGGCGAGATCCAGGACGAGCAGGATGCCGAGGAGATTCCACCCATCGGACGCAACACCGATGGCAGCTTCGACGTCGACGGACGCTTGACGCTGGACGTGGCCGCGCGCGAGCTGGGGCTGATTTTCCCCCCGGTGCCCCCGGAGATCGAAACACTGGGGGGCTTCATCATCACGCAGCTCCCCGAGCTGCCGGTGCCGGGCGACGAGATCGAGGCCGTCGGCTACCGGTTCACCATCCTCGACGTCCGCGACCGCCGGATTCGCCGCCTCCGGGCCGTCCCCTTGCCGGTCGCCGAGCCGCCGCCCGAGGAATAGGTCCCATGGCCAGAATCGACATGGCGCGTTCGTGGTTTCGTCCAGGGCGCGCTTGCGGTTACACGATTCTGACGGCGTTGGGCTTCATGGGTTGCGGCCTCTTCGGTTGCTCGCCCGGAAATGGTAGCGGTCCCGCCATCGAGACGGATCCCGGTGCCCTCACCGGGGAGCTCGTCACCTACGTGGCCGACTACAAGGACGGGCACTCGGAGTGGTGGCACGCGCTCCGCACCTCCGACGGACGTGAAGTCCGCCTCGAATTCGACACGCCGCTCACCGCCGCCACCGGCAGCCAGGTGCGCGTTCACGGCGAGATGCTCGGCGAGCGCCTGCACGTGAGCCACCTGGAGGTTCTTCCGTCGACCGCGATCGCGGCCGAGGGCGCCGACCCGGAGCTCATCGCGGCCCCGGCGACCGACACCTACGCGCTGGTCCTGGTCGATCTGGGCATGGGCGTCAACCTCAGCGCGGATCAAGCCCTCGCGGATCTGGTCAGCGCGGCGCCCACGGACAAATCCTTCGCCTCCTATTACAGCGAAAGCTCCTACGGGAAGTACACGGTCTCGGGCGACGTCATCGGCCCCTACAGCTTCGCGATGACCACCTGTGACACCGCCGGGATGTACAAAGCGATCGAGCCGATGATCACGGGAACCTACAACCACCTGATCTACTACTTCAACGAATCGAAGCTGTGCAACTTCGGGGGCCTCGGCGAAGAGGGATCGCTCAACAAGCCTGCAAAGCGCACCTGGATGAACGGCTCGCTCGCGTGCGTCGTGCTCATGCAGGAGCCCGGACACAACCTCGGCCTCATGCACGCCAACGCCATGAAGTGCGGCACGACCAGCTTCTCCACGACGCCGATGAGCTCCTGCACCATCACCGAATACGGCAGCGGCATGTCGACCATGGGTGGCGGTTGCAGGCAGTTCAACGCCTACGAGCGCTGGTACATGCAGTGGCTAACCGGCTGCAACGGCGTACGCGTGCCGGCCAGCGGAACCTTCAACCTGCTGCCGCTCGAGAACAACTGTTCGGGCGGCAGCGGCACCCAGGTCCTGCAGGTGCCCTTCCCCGCCACGCTCACCGTCAACGATCCGCAGGCCACGACGACCAACGTGAACCTCAACAACTATTACGTCGAGCTGCGGACGGCCGGCGGCATCTTCGACTCGTACTCGACGGGGCGTGGCGGAGGCTCGGTCACCTTCACGGCGCCGACGGTCTTCATTTACACCAGCGACAACGTGCGCGTGCCCGCGACCTCCACCGGCGGTCGCGGTGGCGGCGGTCAGAACCAGAACAGCGTCTGGACCGAGCTGCTCAACATGACGCCCTCGGGAACCTCGTTCACCGGCCTCACCACCGCTGGCCAAAGCTTCACCGATCCGGCGGGCGGCGCGACCATCACGCTGACGTCGATCGGCGCGACGGGCGCCAGCATCACGGTGACCAACCCCAACGGGACGGGCTCGCCGACCTGCATCGACGGAACGATCTTGACCGCGCCCGGACCGACCAGCTGCGCGGGCGGAACTACCGGCGCCGGCGGAACCACGGGGACGGGCGGGACCAAGGGAGCGGTTGGAACGACGGGCAGCGCGGGGACCACCGGCATGACGACCGGCGCGGGCGGTACCACCACCCCTCCGACCGGCGGGACCAACGGGACGGGCGGCACGACCGGCACGGGACCGGGGACGGGCGGCACGACCGGCACGG
>CAYTTF010000065.1:13480-16155 GCA_964440665.1 uncultured Myxococcales bacterium
CCGGCACGGGACCGGGGACGGGCGGCACGACCGGCACGGGACCGGGGACGGGCGGTACCTCAGTCGGCGCCGGCGGAGCCGCGGGAACCACCGCGCCGGGCGAGACGGATATGGTCACGAGCGGATGCGCGTGCAGCGTTCAATCGGACCCTGCCGGCAATCTCGGTTTCGCCTCCTTCGGGATGTTGGGTGGCCTGGCCTGCGCGGGCGCTCTCGCTTGTCGCCGTCGGAGACGCGCCCTCTGACTTCATGGAGCTTCAGCGGCCTCGGCGATCTCGGTAACCTCGGCGACCCCGGCAACCTGGGCTTAACAAAATGACCGTTCGATCGGGAGCCCCGCTCGTCTGGAGCTTGCTGGTGACCTCCGTCGGGTGGCAGCTGCGCGCCACCCCGGCGCGCGCGGACGGTGCCTTCCCCGACTCGCAGAACATCATGACCCCGGCGTCATTGCCGAACGAGATCCTGCTGGGAACGAACTTTGGCCTGGTGCTCTCCGTCGACGGCGGCCAGACCTGGACCTGGACCTGCGAGCAGGCTCAGAACAACTTCGCGACGCTCTATCAGCTCGGGGCACCGCCCGGCAATCGGCTTTTTGGTACATCGCTCGCTGGATTGATCTACTCGAATGACAGCTCCTGCAGCTGGTCGGTCACCGGGGGCCTGGCGGTGGGCAGCGTCGTGTACGACTTTTTTCCGGATCCCACCAACCCCGACCGTGTGCTGGCCGTGGTCGTCTCGCCCACGGAGGCTGGCGTCGTCTACCAGATCGTCGAATCCGCGGACGGCGGCGCGACGTTCGGAAGCCAGCCCCTCTACACGGCCGCGAGCGGCGACACCATCTCGGGCGTCGAGATCTCGCGCTCGACGCCCACCACCGTCTACCTGACGTTCATCAGCGGCGCGTCGCACACGCCAAAGCTGGCGCAATCGACCGACGGCGGCGGCAGTTGGCAGGTCCGCGATCTGACCACCCACCTCCCGCCCGGAACGAGCTTCATTCGTCTGATCGCCATCGATCCCCAGAATTCGCAGAAGGTCTTCCTGCGCATCCGGAGCCCCGGGGACGGGGGGACCACCGAGGCGGTGGCCGTCACCGACGACGGCGGCGCGACCGCGAGGACGCCCCTCTCCTTCCCGGGGGGAATCCTCTCGGCGTTCACCCGCATGTCGAACGGCACCATCGTGCTGGGCGGCGTAGTGGGCACGACCCGCGTCGCCTACACCTCCGCCGACGGCGGTTCGACGTTTCAACCGGTGCCCGCCCCGCAGCCGAGCTTCCGGGGGCTGTCGTCGCGCGGATCGACGCTGTACGTGGTTGCCGACAACCAAGCCGACGGCTACGCGATCGGGACCTCGACCGACCTGGGCATGACCTGGAAGCCGCTGATGGGCTGGGCGGACTCCGTCTACACCCCCATTTCAGCGATCCAGACCTGCCTCATGACGTACTGCCAGACCGACTGTGTCGCCCGCGCGAACGCCGGGCAGTGGTCCTCGGACATGTGCTCGGCGACGCCCGCTCCGCTGCCCGTGGACGCGGGAGCCGATGCGCAGCACGGTGGCTCCGGGCTCGATGGTGGTGGGACCGCCGGACACGCCGGGACCGACGCCGCGGTGCCGCCGGGCGGCGGAAAGTCGAGCGGCGGGTGTCATTGCGCCACGTCGGACGGGCCGCCGACGGGAGATTTGGAAATCGGCGGGATCGGGCTCGCGCTGGCGCTCGCTTTTCGTCGCCGCCGAGGACGACCATAGTTACCCCTGGGCAATCGGCGCCTGAAGGCTCAGGGAAGCTCGCTGGTCGCGCCGCTGTCTCCGAAAGCGACCAGCTCCATCGTGGTCGGGCGATCGATTCCTTGGCTTCTGACAACACCCGAGATTGGCACGGCCGGGTGTGACCAGGAGAGCGAAGCGGCGTGCCAGGGCCCCCAGCTCGCGTCGGTCTGCATCTTGAAGCAGCCAGCGAATGCACCAGCCGGGACGACGGCGTCCTCCTGGGGCTGCCCCTGCCAGGAGATGGCCAGCATGCTGACCGCTCCCTGGAAGGACGACTTCATGAACTGAAGCATCTGGGCGTCGACCTCGGTCACGCGGCCGTTCTTATCGCGCATTCTGACGGCGCGGATATCGATCGACTGGGGGTTCATTCGATCCCCGATGAACACCAGCATCTTGGTGACGGTCTTGCCGACGTAACTCTCGCGTGTGCTTTCGATCCAGAAGGCGTCGCCGTCCGCGCCCACGATCTTGGTGGTCAGGAATGACGGCTGTCCGTCGCCATCGGTGAGCTTGTACTGCGTCCATTGCCCGACCAAGAATGGGCGCGGCGCGAAAGCCGCCGGGGCGGCGACGTTCTGCGTGCCAGGTGCGAGCGCCGCTATTCGGCGATCGATGTCGGCCTTGGCGGCCGGGTCAATGGAGGGACCGCAAGCGGCGAAGGCGAGCGCAGAGAGCCACAGCGAAGCCACCATCGGGACGACTCCGGATCGGGACGAGGTAGGTGTCATGCAGACGATGCTGCCCCGACAAGGCGCAGAGGATCAAGGGCGGACGGGCACGGCTGCTCGCGACTGTCGCCCGGCAGCGGTGGCCTGTACTCAACCGGACGCCCCGACCCGGGGGAAACTGCTTGTGCCCAGGGACAGAGTCGAACTGTCTACACACGGATTTTCAGTCCG
>CAYTTF010000066.1:0-16071 GCA_964440665.1 uncultured Myxococcales bacterium
ATCATCCTCGACCCGAACGGGACGTCGTGCATGAGCCTGACCAACGGTTCGTACAGCAACTTCAAGTTCAACTACGCCTGCGCGGGTGTGACGATCTGCATCGACAAGAACGCCGACGGAACCTGCGCGCACCAGTAGAGCCATAGCCTCCCGCGGCTGCGACGCGCGGGCCGTGGCCTCAGACGGCGCCCAGCTGGCGCCGTGTAGGGGCCGCGCAACAGAACCAGGGCTCGGTGAGGTGGGGCGGCGCCGGACTGGCGCTGGCGGCGGGCTCCACGCCTTCGATGGCGTCGGTTGTTCCCGCGGCGGCGGCGGCCAGCGTGTGAATTCTGGCAAACGTTTGCGCCGCCGGCGCCTCGCCCCGCGTCGCGTCTTCCACCAGCGCCGCCACCTCGGCCTCCAGCTGCTCCAGGCGCGGATCGTCGTGCGACCAGCGAGTGGTGAGCCCGGGCGCGTCCAGCGGGCCGAGGCGCGGCAAGAGCTCCGGTAGGCCGAGCAGCAGCGATCCGGGCGGGATCAGCAGGCGGATCGAGAGCTGCACAGGATCGACCTCGTTCTCCAGGCGCTGATCGCGGATGAAGCGGCAGAGCGCGAGGTAGTCGTCGAGGGTCGTCCACGGCGTGAACGGGACGAAGGTGGGGCGGATCGAGATGCCGGCGTCCCGGACGATCGCGATCGCCTCGGGGAGATCGGCCGCGTGGTGGCCCTTGGCGAGCGCGCCGAGAACCTCCTCAGAGAGCGATTCGAATGCGCTCACCACGAACACCGCGCCCAGCGCCGCGAATTCGGGGAAGAGCGCCCGATGCTCGATGATGTGCTCGACCTTGGCGGTGAAGCTGAAGGTCACCGCGGGCTGCGCGGCGTGAAAGGCGCGCGCGACACGCAGCGCATGCGTCGGCCCATTGAGAAAGTCGGGATCGCCGAAGTCGATGTGGCGCGCGCCCGCGGCCACCTGTAGCCCCGCATCCGCCAGCACCGCCTCGACCGGGACCGCGAAGAAGCGACCGCCGTAGACGGGTGGGATCGGGCAATGTCGGCAGAGGTGCTTGCAGCCGCGGGTCGCCTCGACATGTCCCGCCACACGGCGCTCGTCACCGACGGCCAGACGCGCGTAGCGATCGAGCGGCGGCAGCGCATCGCGCGCGGGGGCGATCACCGGTAGCCGGCGCGGCGCCGGCATCCGCCCCGGCGCGGGCCCCGACGGCAAGCGGCTACCCGTCTCGAGTGCGCCGGCCAGGGCGACCAACGTCTCGTCGCAATCGGGCGGCAACACCGTGTCGGCGCGCTCCATCAGAAGCGCCTGGTTGAGGACGGCGTAGAGCCCGAAGAAACAGAGGTGCGCGTGCGGGTTCTCGCGGCGAACGCGCTCGGCGACCCGCAGGCCGAGGGTGAGCGCGGTATGCATCGGCACCGACAGCGCCACCAGCCGGGCCGCGTTGAGCCGCTCCCGCGCCCGATCATCGAGCGGTTCGACGGCCAAATCCAGGCAGGTGGGCGCGAAGCCGGCACGACGCAGGAACGCGACCGCCGACGCGACCCCCGCCGGCTGATGTCCGGGCTCGTAGCAAGAGACCAGCAGAATGTCGCCCGGACCCCGCACCTTCGTCTCCCTGCCCTCTCGCGATCTGGCTGCGAGCCGCGCCGCTACTTGGCCTGGGGCGCGACGTAGTCGGGCGGAACCTCGGCCCCTTCGCCGAAGAAGTACTTCTCGGCCTGATCGTGCAAGAGCTTCTGCCCCGACGCCGAGGTGAGGTCCAGGCGATACTCGTTGACGATCATCTTCGAGAACTCGAGCCACATCTTCCAGCCATCGAGCGACACGTTGTCGTAGATGCGCTGTCCGAGCTCGTTGCTGAACGGCTTGTAGGGGATCGCCGGCAGCTCCTTGCCCAGCTTCGCGCACTTGACCATTCTCGGCATCGACCAAGGATATGGCATGTTTCGCAGGAGGGGGAAACCGGATGGTTGAAAAGCCGAAGGCGAAGAAGAGCGTGCGCAAGCCGAGCGGCACGCCGCGGCGCCGGCGGGGCGTCAAACTGCGCCCGACCGAGCTACACGCCACCGAGCTGGCGATCGACGCGCCCACCGTCGAGCTCGTCGCGCTGGCCGACGCCGTGCGCAGCGACGGCGGCGCGGTCCTGGCGACCTATCGCGAGCCCCTGGGCGGCCACGCGCTCCTGTTCGCCGCCCTCCCCGTCGACAAGGTCGCGCCGACCCCGTTCCAGCGCGACATCTCCGACGCGCACGTCCGCCGCCTCACGCAGGCCATGGACAAGACGAAGCGGTTTCTCGATCCGATCATCGTCGTGCGCGAAGCGTCGGAGGGCGCCAGCTACTGGACGCCGAACGGCTACCACCGGCTGACCGCGCTCAAGGAGCTGGGCGCCAAGAGCGTGCTGGCGCTGGTCGTTCCCGAGCGCGCGGTCGCCTACCAGATCCTGGCGCTCAACATCGAGAAGGCGCACAACCTGCGCGAGCGCGCGATCGGCGTGCGGCGCATGTACGAGGACCTGGCTGGAAACCCGGAGCTCGCCCGACCCGGCGAGGTGGGCTATGCGCTGGAGTTCGAGGAGCCGGCGCTGGCGACGCTCGGCTTCGCCTACCAGGAGCGCGGCCGGATCTCGGGCGGCGCCTATCATCCGGTGCTCCGCAAAGCCGACAGCTGGCTGCCCGGGCGCCTCACCGATGCCCTGCCCCAGCGCCGCGCGCGCGCCGCTCTCCTGCTCGAGTACGACGACGCGGTCACGGCGGCGGTCGCGGCGCTCAAGGCGCGCGGCTTCAACAGCCCTTACCTGCGCAGCTTCGTGGTGGCCCGCACCAACCCGCTGCGGTTCATCAAGGGCGAGCCGCCGCCGCTCGAGGAGCTGCTGCCGTCGATGGCCAAGCGGGCCCGCGGCATCGACGCGAGCAAGATCAAGAGCGAGGACCTGGCGCGCGCGGGCGGCGCGCCCGAGGCGCCGGAATGAGATCGCCGGCGCCGCGCGCCGTGATCTTCGACCTCGACGGGACGCTGGCCGAATCGCCGCTCGACTTCGACGCGATCCGGGCGGAGATCGGCCTTGCGCCCGGGTTGCCGATCCTCGAACAGCTCGCCGGCGCCGACCCGGCCGAGCGGGCGCGCGCCGAGGTCATCATGCGGCGCCACGAGCGGACGGCGATCGCGGGCGCCACCCTCACCGACGGCTGCGCGGATCTCCTGGGGCATCTGGCGGCCCGCGAGATCCCGATCGGGATCCTGACCCGCAACATCCGCGAGGTGGTCGAGAGCTTCGCACGGGCGTTCGCCTTTCATTTTGCCGCCATCTACACGCGGGAGGACGGCCCGCACAAACCGGCGCCCGACGGCGTGCTGGCGCTCTGCGAAAAGCTGGGGGCGAGCCCCGAAGAGACGCTGACCGTCGGCGACTACAAGTTCGACGTCGAAGCGGGCCGACGCGCCGGATGCCGGACGGTGCTCTTTCGCCGCGAACCGATGACCGCGGCCGAGCGCCTGGAATGGGGCTCGCCAGACCTGGTGGTCAGCTCCCTGCGCGAGCTGCTGCCGTTGTTCTAGCTAGATGGGAACCCTGGGAGGGTTCCCAAACCCTCCCGCGATGGGCTCGGTCGGGCGAAGCCCGACCTCCCCCGACGCGATCGGGAGTCCGCCCTACTTCGGCGCGAGCCCGGCCAAGAGCTTGGGCAGCGCGGTCGCGAACTGCCCCTTGGCCATGACGTCGGCGCAGCCCTTGGCGCGGGCCGCGTCCATGACGTCCGTTCGCTCGTGATCGATGAAGCCGACGGTGCGCACGCCGTTCCCAGGCGCGGCCGCAAGTGCGTCCAGCGCCTCGAGGGCAGCCGGCAACCGCAGGTCGACGATGGCCAGCTTGGCGTCGCGGGCGGCGGCGGCGAACGCCAGGGGCTCGCGCGCGCCCTGCACGCTGACGCCGGTCGTCTTCGCCACCTCCCGCACCTTCGACGAGAACAGCATATCGTGGATCAGGTAAACGACGTCGGCCATGGTTCGTGTGGGTCTCCGACGGGCTCCGCCCGGCGGGACCCGTCGCGGGAGGTTTCAGGAACCCTTTCAGGGTGCCTGTGTTGTTGATGATAATGGCCCCGAGCACCCGGTTGGCTGGTTACCGTTGCTCCCTTCCGGGCCTGGCGGGTTTCGCCGGCGTTCCGTCGCCCGGGACCGTCCCTTATCTGTCACAGAACGCCGCCGAGATCCAGCGCCGCCGGCCGTGGTAAGAACGCGGCATGCCCGCAGACACCGAGAGAAAGCTCAAAATCGGGGCGAAGCCGCCCGCCTTCACGCTGCCCGATCAGGACGAAAAGTCGGTGAAGCTCTCCGACTACGCCGGAAGCTGGCTGGTCCTGTACTTCTATCCGAACGACGACACGCCGGGCTGCACCGTCGAGGCGTGTGACTTCACGAACGGGCTCAAGGACTTCGAGAAGCTCGACGCGGTCGTGGTCGGGTGCAGCCCGAATTCGCCGGAGAGCCACCGCAAGTTCATCGCCAAGTACAAGCTCAAGGTCCGCCTCTTGAGCGATCCCGACCACAAGATGATGGAGGCCTACGGCGCCTGGGGCGAGAAGGTTCTCTACGGCCGCAAGTCGATGGGCGTCATCCGCTCGACCGTCATCGTCTCCCCCGACGGCAAGGTCGCCCACCACTGGGCCAAGGTCAAAGCCGCCGGCCACGCCGACTTCGTCCAGCAAAAGCTCAAAGAGCTCCGCGCCGCCTGACCGCGGCTCAGCGCAACGGGTTCACCCAACGGAGCTGCGGAAACCGGCCGAAGTCCAGGTCGTTGGTGTGAACCTCGGCTTGATATTCGATGGCCAGGGCGGCGAGCTGCACGTCGGTAGTCAGATTCCCGGCTGTCCCGAGTTGCTTCAAAAGCCGAAACGCGATCTCGAGATGGCGCGGGCCTGGTGGCAAGAAGCGGACGTGGTGGCGCGCCAGCCAGGCCTCGACGCAGGACAGCGCCGCCTCGACAGACATGGGCGGGTCGAACAGCCTTCGATTCGTTGCGATTCGAATGAACCCGAACAGGACCGAGCTCGCGACGCCGATCTCAGTTCTGCCGTTCAGCAGCTTCTCCCACCACGCCCGCGCCTTGGCGTGCTCCGCGAACGTCTCGAGGTGAGCGTAAAGAAGTACGTTCACGTCGGGGATGATCATCGCCGCCGAGGATGCAACTTCGCCACGATCGCCTCATCCTCCAGCTCGTCGACCAACCGATTGAACGCCGTCGGATCGAACCCCGGTCTCAGTTTGCCTCGGTGCGGAACGATCCGGTACACGGGAACGTCGGCGTCCGCCAGGCGCGGAGTGAGACCGCGGCGTACGGCATCGTTCAAGACCTGCTTGAACGGTCGGCGCTGTCGATGAACCTCGTCGGCCAAGAGGCGCGCGACGTCCGCGTCTAGCGTCAGCGTCGTCCTCATGGAAGACATCATGATGCCTTATTCCATATGCGTCAAGATGCTCTCCGACGCCGGCGCGGCATCAATCGAGGAGAGAGAGGGATTCGAACCCTCGGTACCTTTCGGTACACACGATTTCCAATCGTGCGCCTTCGACCACTCGGCCATCTCTCCCGGTGCTGCTGTACAGAGGAGAGAGTGGGAGTCGAACCCACGTTGGACTTGCGCCCAAACCTGATTTCGAATCAGGCGCTTTCGGCCACTCAGCCACCTCTCCGTATACTAATTTCAACTACTTAGACGCCGTTCCGGAGACCCCTTTCTGCCGTTCTGTTGCCATTCTTTTGATCGCCCCCATTTTTTGGCCCCGATGGGCCTGCATGTTTAGAACAACCGGGTCCGAGAAGTCCACGGTCACGGCATCGTAGTCGGCCTGGCTGAAGATGTCAGGCGCCAGGTGCGCATACCGCTCGGTGACGTCCACGCTGCTGTGCCCCAGGATGTTCCGCAGCTTCTCGATGGGGCGTCCGTCCATGACCCAGTGGCTCGCGAACGTATGCCGCGTTGCCTGGTACCACGTCAAGGACCGAAGCCCGGACTCCGCCAGGGCGGCCGCCAGGGCTCCCCGGAGGGTATGAGGCCGTATGACAGTCCGTGGCCCCTGGGAGGGAACAGGAGTCCCTCCCGGTTGTCCCTCTTCGCGATCCAGGCGTTCAGAATCGGCAGGAGAGTATTGTTGATCGGGACGATCCTGGGTTCCTCTTCCTCGATCCAACCTCCCTCAAACAACGTGCGTACGCTCACCATTTGTGCCCCTTGTCGTTATCGTCGTCATCTGGAGTGGTTTCGAAGCTCGAGGCTTCGAATGCTACCTCCGCCAAATCATTAGTTCTCCATGCGTGTGATCGGATCGAGGAAGCCCTGATCGCCGGGCTGCCCACGCGGTTGCGGTCAGGGGCGGAGAAGAGAAACGATGGCGTCCCTGTTGCGGGGATCGACCAGCAGCGCTTGGCTTGCGCGGCGGCCGAAATCGAAGGCCGAGTGCCGTACCCGACCGATCGTCTGCATCGCCTCTGCGATGGCTCGCTCGAAGCGATCCGGATCCGCGGCAACGACCGCTCGAAGATGTGTTCGCGCCTCTTCGAAATCTCCGACGACGCTGAATGCCCGCGCCAGGGCGAACCGTGACGCCGCGTACGAAAATGCAATCATTTGGACGTGGACGTCGCTGTGGACCAGCCCGGCCGCGGACGGAACGACGGCGTGCTCCCAAAATTTGACTGAGGTGGCCAGCTCAGAAACGTCGAGGCTCCGGCGGAGACAGAACAGGAGGCCTTCGGGAAGGACTTGCCACCCTGGAAGCCCGAGATCCAAGGGTTGTGTCAGACAGATCGTTCGCTTCTCACTGTTGCGCTCGACGAAGTCACTGAGCCATTGAGGCTCGACATCGGCGACGGGCCAGACGACATCGGGGTGCCGTCGCGCCAACTGGTCGACGTACCAATCCGCGATTTCGTCGAAGCTGACGACGGTAACATCGGGACGTAAATGTTCGACGGCTTGCTCGTACCAAAGAACGTGCGTCGTCGTATCGCCGAACGAGATCAGGGCGGCGCCTTTGGGAGCCGACTGGAAGAGATCGCGGCCATAGGTGTGGGCGATGGTGACGCCGTGAAGGTCGACGGAGGCGAAATGGAGCGGCAGCGAGGCCAAGGCGACCAGTGGAAGCGCAAGACGCAAGCGGCCTCGTACGACTTCGACTCCAAACGCCGCGAGCACCGCTAGCGCGAGGGTCGCAGGCAAGAAATATGAATCGACGTCGATCACGTTGTAGAGCGAGGAGAAGCCAATACAGGAAATCGCGATCGAGGCGAAACAGAGTGGCGGCCAGGAGTCCCCCCGACGACGCCAGACGACGAATCCCACCGGCGCCGCCAGCGCACCGATGCCCAGAGTGGCAGGGAGATGTTCAAGGAAGCGACCGAGGCGATTCCAATTCACAGCCGCTGGTGCCGTCGCGAAGTGACGAAAGTAGGGCTGCGCCGAGACGACCGTGTAGAAGCGCTGAAGTGTCGAGGGCGCGCCCATGTCGAGAGGCGGATCCCGGAGGGCCGTGAGTGGAAGGTATAGATAGATCAGCCCAGTCATGGCCGCGGCTCCGGCGAGGGTGACCAGCAACCGGGCGCGTCCCTGCACGCGTCGGCGAGCGGCTTCCAGAAGAAACACCAGCGGCGCCGCGAAGACGACGTTGAGGTTGCGATGGCCGACCAGGAGGCCGAGCGCCATGCCGCTCAGAGCAAATGATGTCGGGGTTGGACGTTTCGCCGCTTCGAAGACGAGAAGCAGAGCCGAGACCAGCAGCAAACAGTTCAGTGTGTGTACCTCGGCCGCCAGACATTGGGACCAAAACGTCGTGCCCAGCGCGAGGCAGAAGGTCGCGGTGAGAGCTGTCGATCGGCCGAGGTGTAGCCGACGAAGGAAGACCCAAAGGAGCGCCAGCGCCAAGGCACCACAGATGGCCGAGAAGAGATTCGAGCGATAGCCAAAGTCCCCAAAAGGCACCGCGTGCACGAACAGCGCGGAAAGCAAGGTGTGCAGCGGATACCCCGGCGGATGTGGCAAGCCTAGAACGGCCGCGGCGGTGGAGAATTCCGGTGAATCCTCGACGTAGATGGTCGGACAGAGTGTCGCCACAAAGAGTATCAGGGAGCCGCACCCGACGAGGGTTGCGGTGGCAACGTCGATGCGATCGAATTGCGGGCCTTTGGGCGTGGGCGTTTTGCCCGGTTGGCGGTCCCGACCCTTGAGTCTATTCCCGGGCCTCGTCACTGGGCCGACAGAATATGCGATGTGGCCCGGCTCTTCGCCGACGAATCGCCGAGCGGTCGAGAGGATAGGACTTTCAAGCGCCGATTTTCTGTCCGATAAGCTCACCTTGGACGAAGCCGCTTCGCGGCAGCTCCGGCGCAGCATCTCGAGCGAACGAGGAGTGGGAAGCGGCGCGTGAGCGCAGGAGTCGCTGATACGGGAGCCTTGGGTCTTCCCGGCGCCTGCGCGGTGCGGGTGCCTCGACGAGGAGGACGACCATGGTTCGCGACAGCTACGTTCGAAAGCAGTTGCAGCGCGTGCGGGACAGGATGGAGGTGCGGGGGCTCAAGCCGATCACCGTCACGGTCTACCTGCGGTGTTTGCGGCGGTTCATCATGCGCGTCGGAAAGCCGCTCGGCAGCGCGACGACCAGGGACGTCGAGCAGTACCTGCTGGAGTTGGCCCGCCAGGGGATCCACCCGGCGGAGGGGGGTATGGCGCGCAGTTGACAGTTTTCACCGGAGATTATCGGCGTCACGGAGAGGGGCGACTCGGGTGAAAAATCGCGCTTGTTTTTCCTACGCTTCTATCGAGGACGGCGCGCCCGCCATCCGAGCGGCTCGCAGCTGGCGCGAGGTCCATCAGGTCCTGGCCGAGAAGGGGATGCGCCTCGAAAGCGATTCTGTGGGTCGGCGATCAACCCCTGAAGGCCAGGATGGCGATTGGTTCTCCGCGCCGTTACCTTGACTCCCGCCGGAGCCGACCGCATAGCCGCGAGCTGCCATGTTCAGCTTTGATCTCACGAGCCCGAAGTGTCGATCCGGTACCTGATCGTGGCGCGGGGGTCGAGGGCTTGAAATCGTCGGGAGCGAACGTAGTCGCTGTCGTGCGTCTTTGAAGGTCGGTCCAAACGGAAATCGTGCAGTCCGACTGAACCACGACAGCGACTACGACGAACTCATCGGTCGACGTCTCAGCAGATGCTGCCAGTTACCTGGCAGCACAGAAGCGCGTGGGGATGCTGATTCGTGGTGTAGACGCTCACGCCCACGACGGCTTCGTGGGCTGCACAAGTGTCCATGTTGTTGCCGGCGTCCCACTGACCGTATGAGTTGCCTCCCGACGGTAGCGTTACGACGTGGCAAGTCGTGTTCGACCTTAAGTTCGCGCCGTCTTTTAGGCACATCGCACCAGCCGGATCGGCGCAATGTAGGGCGTCGACCTGGCCGCCCGATGTCCCTTGGTCGATCCCCGTCGCTACCGATAGGACGGGACATTCACCCTTGCGGAAGCCGAAGTCCCAATCGCCCCCGTGGGTTCCAAAGGTGCCGTGGTGTCCAACATCGGCCGAGTCGCTCATGGAGAAGAACTCATCCTTCTCACTGGAACTCTCCGGGTTGGTCTGCAGAAACTCGATCGGAGAGGGAGCGATCACGGTTGAAGAGGTTATATTTTGGCAGCGAATCGCGTGTGGTGCCGGCGTTCCCCCCATGGGGACTGAGAGCCCGACCATCGAGCCTCCGGAAACACATTCGGCTTTGAAAGAATTGCCTTTGAAATCGAAGAATGAAAACGGAATAGGACTGTCGCCAGCGTTGAATATGCGGGTGACGCCAAGCTGATCTCCGATTGCGAATGCCTTGCCAGATGTGGAGAGCGTTGCGAACGCCGCCGAACCACAGAGCAGAATGTTGAGGGACAAATGCGATAACCTCATCGAAGCCTCCTGGTGATGTGAAGTTGCGTTGCGTTTGTGTGACCTTTTGAGCCGTCCTGCGTAGGACTCGATCGTGTCGAAAATGGAGACCGCGCGGACTGCTCCGTCTCGACGACGAAATGCAATTAGCAACGATCGTGCAACCTGTCAATAGGTTTGAGACACCGGGTTTGAGAAAATCTATGAGGGAAGTGGTCGGATCGTAAGTTTCTTGGAGGCCAGGCGTATTCGATCGCGCTCTGCTTGGACGGTCTGGATGACCGAGAGGGCCGCACCCAATCGCTTGTTCTCGACGATCGCGCCCTGGGTCACGTGGGGGTGCTGGTCGAAGATGGAGTAGGGAAGCGGGCTCCCTCCGGCGTGAATTTCTACGCGACCATCGTCCCACTCGTGGACGCGACAAGAGGGGCGAAAAGCTCCGTGATCATCGCAAACGAGGATCGTCGTCGTAATCGACCTTGTCAACCGAGGGAGGTCCAAGGGGGTTCCCGTAACATTGCGCGCCGAGATCGTGCCTTCACATCGCTGCCAGCGGTGAACCTCACTCGAAGAAGTACTCGGCCCCCACGAAGGACCGGCGCTATGCTGTCGGCGATGAAGGACGCGGCGCGGAGCAGGCCCGAAGCCACGATCGCCGACCTGCTCGCGATTCCCGAGAGCAAGCGACGGCACGAGATCGTCGACGGTGTCCTCATCGAGAAGGAAGCCGCCACCGGACGGCACGGCGGGGTGCAGGTGCGCCTGTCGCGAAAGCTCGGGCCATACGACCGGCGTTCGGGGGGACGGTCGCCGGGGGGATGGTGGTTCGCGACCGAAGCGGAGATTCAGCTCGCCGCGAACCAGGTGTTCCGTCCCGACATCGCCGGATGGCGCCGCGACAGGCTCCCGGTGCTGCCGTCGGAGGTGCCCATCACCGTACGCCCGGACTGGGTCTGCGAAATCCTCTCCAAGAACAGGCGCAATGATTTGATCAAGAAGAAGCGCGCCTACCATGGTTGCGAGGTCGGCCACTACTGGATCGTCGATCCCATCGACGAAACGCTGGCGGTCCACCGCTGGCACTCCGACGGCTACGTCGAGGTTCTCGTCGCGGACCGCGACGAGACCGTTCGAGCTGAACCGTTCGACGCCGTCGAGCTCCGTGTCGGCATCCTGTTCGGCGACGACGAGGACGAGTGACGTCAATGGGTCACGGCGTCTGGACTTGGCGGACGTTGTCGTTGATTCGAGCCTAGCGCTCTGAAAGCCTGCCTTCACGTCAACTGTCGCGACGGCCGAAGATGCTGCGGATCCGGGCCCCGAGGCCGGCGGACGCCGCCGGACGCTCGGGGCCGTCCAGCACGCGCAGGATGGCCGCGGTGAGGTTGTCGAGGGTCCCGCGTTGGTTGGCGGCGTCGACCAGGCGCTGGCAGGTCGTGGCCGCGTCGTCGCCGCGCAGGAGCGTCGTCATCTCGTCGTCTTCGAGCACGTTGTAGAGACCGTCGCTGCAGACCAGCAGGGTGTCGCCGCGATAGAGACGGTTCGAGATTCGATCGATGGGAACGATCAGCTCGCGGCCCAGGCTGCGCGTCAGCACCGATCTGTCCGGGTGGGAGCGCGCGCGGGTCTTGCTCATCAGGCCCATCCGGGATTTTTCGCCGGCCACGGTGTGGTCCTTGGTGAGCTGAACCAGTCGACCGTCGCGACAGAGATAGAGCCGGCTGTCGCCGATGTGTGCCGCCGTGAGCTCGCCCCGATCGACCACGACGGCGGTGAGCGTGGTGGTCATCCCGCGCAGCTCCGGAACCACGGTCGCGAGATCGTAGATCTCGATGTTGGCCTGCTGGACCGCGCGGTAGAGCCGCTTGGCGGTGGCCGTCCCCGGCGGCTGCTCGCCGAAGGTTCGCAGCGTCGCGGCGACGGCGGTCTGGCTGGCCGTCTCGCCGGCCTCGGCGCTCGAGACGCCGTCGGCGACCACCAAGAGGCCGCACGCCTCGCTCTCCAGCAGGTGGCCGCATTGATCCTCGTTGTGCTCGCGCTCGGTGCCGACGTCGGTGACCGCGGCCAGCTCCAGCTCGAAGCGGATCTCGGGCGAAGCATTCATGGCGAACCGTTCATGTTAAGGTCTCGCCTATGTTGATTCGCGGGGCCCGCTGATGCGCGAGCCCGTCGCCGGCGACAAGCTCGATCAGTACGAGCTCGGTGAGCTGCTGGCCCGAAGCGGCATGGCGTCGATCTTCAAGGCCGTCGACACCAGCGACGGCGCCGCCGTGGCGCTCAAGATCCCGCACCCCCAGCTGGAAAGCGACGTCGTCTTCTACGAGCGCTTCAAGCGGGAAGAATCGATGGGGCAACGCCTCGATCACCCGAACGTCGTCAAGGTTCTCAAGCCCGTCGACAAGAGCCGGATGTACATCGCGATGGAGTACGTCGACGGGCGGTCGCTCCGCAACATCATCCAGGCGGAGGCGCCGCTGCCGGCCGAGCGCGCGCTCGACATCGCCCGTCAGGTCACCGAGGCGCTGGCCTACCTGCATGAAAATGGGGTGGTTCACCGCGACATCAAACCGGAGAACATCCTCCTCACTTCCGATGCGAAAGTGAAGATCCTGGATTTCGGCATCGCGCTCGACGAATCGAAGCGGCGCCTCACCTGGGCCGGCTTCTCCTCGACGCTGGGAACGCCGGACTACATGGCGCCCGAACAGATCGGGGGGCGTCGCGGGGATGCGCGAACCGATGTCTACGCGCTCGGGACGATGCTCTACGAGATGCTGACCAAGAACATCCCGTTTACCAGCGCCAACGCGACGGCGCTGCTGCGCGCGAAGGCCAACGAGGATCCAAGACCGCCGTCCTACTACGTGCCGGGGATCGATCCCGCGCTGGAGGCGATCATCTTGAAGGCCATCCAGCGGGTGCCGCGCGATCGATATGCGAACGCGGCCGAGCTGCTGGCCGACCTGCGGGACCCACCGGCCGCGCTGCGCCGCGCGCCGGACGCGCCCCGCCCCGCCCGGCGCGGGATCGCGCGCGTGGCGCGCCGATTTGCGAAGGTCCTCATCGTGCTCGGGGTCCTTGCGGGGCTGAGCGCGCTGATCTGGCTGAGCGGCCGCCACCGCGATTCCGCGCCCGCGCTGCCGGCCGCTCGCTAGGAAAAGGGGGAAAGCACCATGAACGGGGGTCACGCCGAGATCGCGCTGAATCTGGTGTGGGTGCTGATGGCCGGGTTCCTGGTGATGTTCATGCAGGTCGGCTTCGCGATGGTCGAGACCGGATTCACGCGGGCCAAGAACGCCGTCAACACCATGGCGATGAACCTGATCATCTACCCGATCGGCGTGCTCGGATTCTGGCTGGTGGGGTATGGCCTCATGCAGGGCGGCGTCGTCATCTGGCCGTCGCTGGGCCACCGGCTGGTCGGCGCGCACGAGATCACCCTGCAGATCGGCGGTCACGCGCTGGGCCTCTTCGGCGCCGCCCGTTTCGCGCTGCTGACCGCGCCGCACGATCCGGCGAACCTGACGATGTTCCTCTTCTCGGCGGTGTTCATGGACACCGCCGCCACCATCCCAACGGGCGCGATGGCCGAGCGCTGGAAGTTCTCCGCGTTCATCGTCTACGGGCTCTTCATGTCGATGCTGCTCTACCCCCTCTACGGAAACTGGGTCTGGGGCGGTGGCTGGTTGGCCGCCATGGGGACCAACTGGGGGCTCGGGCATGGTCACGTCGATTTCCCCGGCTCGTCGGTGGTCCACATGACCGGCGGCCTCACCGCGCTGGCCGGCGCCATCGTGCTCGGCCCGCGCGCTGGAAAATTCCGCCGCGACGGCACCATCGGCGCGATCCCCGGCCACAACCTGCCGATGACCGTGATCGGGTCGCTGATCCTGGCCTTCGGCTGGTTCGGGTTCAACGCCGGATCGACCCTGGCCGGCTCCGATCCGCGCATCGCAACCATCGCCGTCAACACCATGCTCGCGTCCAGCGCGGGCGCGCTGACCGCGCTGGTCTTCGTCTGGTATCGGCTGCGCAAACCCGACGTCGCCATGGCCTGCAACGGCCTTCTGGGCGGCCTGGTGGCGATCACCGGCCCCTGCGCGTTCGTGAGCCCAGCCGCCGCGGTCCTGATCGGCCTTTTGGCCGGGCTTCTGGTGGTGACCGCCGTGTTCTGGATCGAGACGCGTCTCCGCGTCGACGATCCCGTGGGTGCCTTCGCGGTCCACGGTGTCTGCGGGGCCTGGGGCGCCCTGGCTCTCGGCCTCTTCGCCGACGGCACGTACGGCGCGGGTTGGAACGGCGTCGCGGGGCCCGTGCGTGGGGTCCTGTTCGGCGACGGGTGGCAGCTCTGCGCGCAGCTCATCGGGGTGGTCACCAACATCGTGTTTGTCTTTCCGCTGGCCTACGGATTCTTCCGCCTAACCGGGCGCTTGATGGGCAACCGCGTGCCGGCCGAGGTCGAATGGTCGGGCCTCGATTCGAGCGAGATGGGCTCGGAAGCCTATCCACCCGGCTAGCCAGCGGCGACGGCGGCGGCGGCGGGCGGAAAAAAGCCCCCTCCCCCCCGCCACGCGGAGAGAAGGGGGCAAGGCGTACCTGAACCCCGGGGACTACGAAGCGGGCGCGGTCACCGGCTTCTCGGCGTAGACCGACTTCGACTTCACCTTGCTGCCGCGCAGGAAGTAAACCGCGCCGTAGATGCCCCAACAGGCGACGACCGCCAGCGCGATGTACGGCTCCTTGACGCTCATCCCGGAGACCATGAACGGCCCGACGAGATAGAAGAGCATGCAGAGCAGGTTGGCGACCAAGCCGAACAGCGGCACGAACATGTGCTTGAAGCCGCTGAAGGTGTGGTGCTCGCGGAAGGCGACGATGGCCGTCAAGCAGGTGAGCATGTAGAGCAGGAAGGTCCCGAAGTTGCTCACGAGCGTCACGATGACCAGCGTGTTCGGCAGCTTCGCGTACGTGGCTGGGTCCTTGAAGATCCCGATGCTGTACCAGAAGCCGCTGTACTTCGCATCCAGCGGCGACGGCGTGGTGCCGCCCAGGTAGACCGACACCGTGACGATGCCGATGACCGCCGAGAGGATCGCCAGCGTCCAGATCGACCGGTGCGGCGTCAGCGTCTTGCCGTGGAGCATGCCGAAGTGGCCCGGCACCTCCTCGTCCTTCCCCATGGCGTACGTCACGCGCGCCCCGGTGCTGAGACACGACAGCGTCGTGCCGATCAGCGCCAGGAACACGGTGATCGCCTGAACCAGCATGAAGGCACGGCCGGCGGAGGCGCTGCCAAACATCCAGGTTCCGACCATCACCATCATGTCGCCCAGCGGCGCGCCGGATGCCCCGGCGCTGGCGAGGGTGTAGCCCTGGTTGAGGAAGTAGTTCGCGGCGAAGTACTCGATGAGGTAGCAGATGAGCCCCTGGATACCGAGCGACAAGAGCACCGCGCGCGGGATGTCGCGCTTGGCGTTCTTGGCCTCTTCACCCATGGACGTCACCGACTCGAACCCGACCAAGATCAAGATCGCGACGCAGGCCTGGATGAACACCAGCGAGAACCCGTGCGCCGCCACCACCGACCCGGCGGTCTGGTGGAACTTGAAGTGCGGCGTGAGATCTTTCGGGTGGTCGGCGTCGACCGGCTCCTGCGTCACCGCCTGATCGGCGGCGTAGCTCAGCATGAACGGGATCGGCTTGCCGTCCTTCATGTCGGGGACCGGGTTGCCGGCGGCGTCCATCTTGTTCTGCATCACGACGGCTCCGGTCGCGTCCTTCTTGGGCACGCCATTTTCGACAACAGGTTCTTGCGCGACCTGAAAGTCGATCGCCGTTCCGTTGACGAGCTGCAGACCCTGCGACCCCTCCGGGTGCTTGACCCGGTAGGAAATCGCCATCACCGAGAACACCAAGAGGGCGGTGATCTGAACGATGTTGATCAGCATGTTGACGCCGGTCGTTCCCGTCACGCCCCGGAAGGCGATGTAAGCGACGCCCAGCGCGAATATGACGCAGAAGATGATCATGAACGGAAGGCTGTTGTAGCTGCCGCTGAAGGTGTCGGGGAAAAACTGGTTCAGCAGGTAGCCGCTCAGCAGCGCGGTCACGCCGACCATGCAGCCCGGGTAGACCCAGTAGTAGAGGTGGCTCGCCCA
>CAYTTF010000067.1:0-16041 GCA_964440665.1 uncultured Myxococcales bacterium
GCCATGACGGCCGACTTCGTGGCGGTCATGGCGGAGGCGGCGCGCATCTACGGGCCATACGCCCCGGTGTCGTCCGCCGCGTACCTGGTGGCCGCCAAGCTCGGCTACGCTTATCTGGGCGCAAACGCCGGACCGGCCGTCCCCGCCAACGACAGCCCGAAAGACAGCGCTCTGGTCTTCAACACCGGGCACTACGTCGAGACCGACGCGGACAACCGTCTGTGGGCCGCGGCGGAGATGTGGGAGACCACCGGCGATGCCGACGCGCTCGCCGATTTCGAGACCCGCGCGCCGAGCAACCCCGTCGAGGTCGACTTCGACTGGGCCAACGTGCAGAACCTCGGCTTTTACACCTACGCGCTGTCGCAGCGCCCCGACAAGGACGCGCGCGACGCAACCTTGGTCTCGACGCTCTCGGCGGCCATCGTCGCTGCGGCCGACCAGTTGCAGAGCATCGCCGCGGCCCACGCCTTCGGTCGCGCGCTCCCGGGCGGCAGCACCAAAAGTTACTACTGGGGCTCGAACGGCTCGGTCGCCCGCGCGGCCATGAACCTCTGGGTCGCCAACGTCCTGCAGCCGAACCCGAAGTACCTGGACGCCATCCAGATGCAGCTCGACTTCTTGCTGGGGCGGAACCTCTACGATCGATCGCAGGTCACGATGGTGGGCTACCACCCGCCGTCGAACCCGCACCACGGGCCTTCTAGTGGCGACGGGATCGCCGATCCCTGGCCCGGGCTGCTGGTGGGTGGCGCCAACAGCGATCAGGCGACGGCGGACCTTCCTGCCGCGCTCACCTGGCGGGATACCACGGACGACTATTACGTCAACGAGATCGCCATCAACTGGGTCGCGCCGTTCGTCTACGCGACGGCCGCCCTCACACCGGCGCCGATATAGCGCCTGTCCAATCGGAGGTACCATGTCGTCCATGTCCATGCAGAAGAAGTCGTCGCGCGTGACTCGAAGCGCTCTGGTCGCAGGCGTTCTGCTCCTCGGTTGCGGCAGCAGCAGCGGCGGCGGTGGCAACGGCGCGCCGTTCGTTGGCATGTGGAAGTACAGCAGCGGGATGGTCACCCCGATGAACTGCAGCATCCTGGGGACGCCCATCCCGGCCCTCGACCTGGCGGGGGACACGGTCACGATCAGCATGGGCACCGATTCGTCCCACCTTCAATTCGTCGAAGGGATGGCCTGCACCATCAACTTCTCCGTCAGCGGGTCGATCGCTACGGCCTCGGCGGCGCAGATGTGCACGATCCCCGTCATGGGCGTCAACGCCGTCATCAACGTCAGCGCGTGGACGCTGACCCTGACGGGTGACACGATCTCCACTAACTTCTCGGGATCGGCGCCAATCGGGGGCGCCAATTGCACCGCCTCCGGCAGCGGCACGCTTCAGCGCAACAGCACCGACGGCGCCGCCGGGGGCTAGTAAATCTGGATCTCGGGCTTGAGGACCGAGCTCAGGAGGGCTGCGCGGCTCTCCTGGGGCAGGGGCGCGATGTCGCGGATGAACTCGTCGATCGAGCCGCCGTCGTCCTGGTCGAAGAGGACGGCGAAGCCTCTGTAGGCGACGGTTCGGACCACGCGGCCCGAGGCCTGACAGGTCTTGCCGCCGGTCGCCGACAACACCACCGAGATGCGGCGATCGAGCGAGACGTCGAGCTTCGATTTGAAGAAGCAGCCGCCGCGCGAGATGTCCTGCAGCTCCGCCTCCACCTGACCGTGGCCCAGGAACAGCAAGGTCACCGGGAGCCCCAACCCCAGGCGTGGAAATTGCCGCTGCTCCGTCCCCACCATCGGGGCGAGCATGCCACAGATGCGGCGCCGTGCTATCACTCTCCGCGTCATGCCCGCCGCCGCTGATTCCGCCGGGCGCGCGGGGTTCGTTCCGATTTCGCCGCATCTGGTGCCACCGACGTTGTTCGCGCGGCGCAAGCACTGGGCGGAGCGATTCGGGATCGCGCCCGTACTTCCGATGTCGCGCGCCGAGATGGACACGCTCGGCTGGGACAGCTGCGACGTCATCCTGGTGACGGGCGACGCCTACGTCGATCACCCGAGCTTCGGGATGGCGCTCTGCGGGCGGCTGCTCGAGTCGCAGGGGTTCCGCGTCGGCATCATCGCGCAGCCCGACTGGCGCAGCGCCCAGCCGTTCCGAGCGCTCGGGCGCCCGACGGTCATGTGGGGCGTGACCGCCGGCAACATGGATTCGATGGTCAACCGCTATACGGCCGACCGGCGGCTGCGACACGACGACGCTTACACGCCGGACGGCGCCGGCGGCCAGCGGCCGGACCGCGCGGTGATCGTCTATGCCCAGCGCTGTCGCGAGGCTTTCCCGGACGTGCCACTGGTGGTGGGCGGGATCGAGGCCAGCCTGCGGCGCATCGCCCACTACGACTACTGGTCCGACAAGGTCCGGCGCGCGATCGTGCTCGACGCCAAGGCGGATCTGCTCGTCTATGGAAATGGCGAGCGGGCGATCGTCGAGATCGCACACCGGCTGGCTGTGGGGGAAGCGGTCGAGGAGATCGCCGATCTGCGCGGCACCGCATTCGTGCGCGCGTCCGGTACGACGCCGCCTGCGTTCACCGAGATCGATTCGCGCGAGATCGACACGCCGGGCCCGCTGGCGCCGCCGGTCAATCCGTACGTGCCGTACGTGCCCTATGCCGACACGACGGCTGGGGCCGGGTGCGCGCCCGAGGCGGGGCCCTCTGGGACGGTGCCGATGCCGCGGCCGGCGCCCTCGCCGACCTTGATCGCGCCCGCGAGCTTGCGACCCCGCCGGGGGGATCGCGCCCGCACGGTGATCCGGCTGCCGGACTTCGACGCCGTCGTTGCCGATCCGGTGCTCTACGCCCACGCCTCGCGCCTGCTGCACGTCGAGTCGAACCCCGGGAACGCGCGCGCTCTGGTTCAGCGCCACGGCGATCGAGACGTCTGGCTGAACCCGCCGCCGCTGCCGCTGTCGACGCCCGAGCTGGATCGCCTCTACGAGCTCCCCTACACGCGCCGCCCACACCCGCTTTACGGCGAGGCGAAGATCCCCGCCTACGACATGATCCGGTTCTCGATCACCATCATGCGGGGCTGCTTCGGCGGGTGCACCTTCTGCTCAATCACCGAGCACGAGGGGCGCGTGATCCAGAACCGTTCGGAGACCTCGGTGCTGCGCGAGATCGGGCAGGTGCGCGACACGGTGCCGGGGTTCACGGGCGTCATCTCGGACATCGGGGGCCCGACCGCCAACATGTACCGCCTGGCCTGCAAGAGCCCGGCGATCGAAGCCGCCTGCCGCCTGCCGTCGTGCGTGTACCCGCAGATCTGTCCGAACCTCGGCACCGACCACGCGCCGCTCATCGATCTCTACCGGCGCGCGCGGGCGGTGCCCGGGGTCAAGAAGGTGCTGGTGGCGTCGGGCGTGCGCTACGATCTGGCGGCGACCTCACCCGCCTACGTGCGGGAGCTCGCGACCCACCACGTGGGCGGCTACCTCAAGATCGCCCCCGAGCACACGGAGGACGGGCCGCTCTCGAAGATGCTCAAGCCCGGCATCGGCAGCTTCGAGAAGTTCAAGCGTTTGTTTAATGAAGCGTCCGAAAAGGCCGGCAAGAAGCAGTATCTGATCCCGTACTTCATCGCCTCGCATCCCGGAACCACCGACCGGGACATGCTGGCGCTCGCCTGGTGGCTCAAGCGGAACCGCTACCGGGCCGACCAGGTGCAGACGTTTCTGCCCTCGCCGATGGCGACCGCGACCGCGATGTATCACACCGGCCGGAATCCGCTCCGCAAGCTGCGTCGAGACGGGGAGATCGTTCCCGTCGCCAAGGGGGCCAAGACCCGCCGGCTCCACAAGGCGTTCCTGCGTTACCACGATCCGGCGAACTGGCCGCTCCTGCGGCAAGCGCTGCGGCAGATGGGACGCGCCGATCTGATCGGCAACGGACCGGACCAATTGGTGCCCCTCCGGCAACCGGCCGCGGGCGCCTCGGTCGCCGTTGCTCCGAAGGGCAGCACCTTCCGGACGCAGCACGCGCGCCCGACGCAGCAGAGGCGCCGCCCGCCGCGCTTGCGTTAGGCCGTCAGCGACAGGCTGACCTGCCAGCGGGCGAGCTCGGGCCCGATGGTGGCCGCTTCTTCGGCGTCGGCGGCGACCAGGGCCGAGATTCGCGCCAGAACCGCGCGCGCCGCCTCGGTCGCCTCGGCCGTGCGATAGATGAGAAGGTGGCGAAGCTCGTAGCGAAGTCGGATCAGCTCACGGGTCTCGGCGTAATCCATGTTCGTGCCCTCCGCGCATTTCACGTTAAGGGCTCGCGGCGGGGCGTCAATTTTTCGATCGTTTCTATTTCCGGGTGGTTTCCGCCACGAAGGCGGCGACGAAGGCCGCCACCGCGGCGGCGTCGGGGGCGAGACGGTCGGGGTGGTAGCTGCAACGGGCCAGCGTGAGGGCGCGGGTGCCTGCCGCAGGGTCGGCGAGGTGGGCGGTGAGCGCCATCGGAAGGGGGCTCTGATCCGCGAGGACGTCGGTCGCGGCCTCGAGCTCGATCCAGACGCGGCGCGGGCCGCCGGCGATCTCGGCCGCGACCCAGGCGGTCATGCCGGCGAGGTAGCGGCTCTTGACGCCGTCTGGCAGGTAGTCGCGCATGACCGTCTGATAGGCGAGGAGCAACGTCTTGGCGGGAAGATCCCCCGCGCTTCGTTCGACGCGCGCGGGGACGTCGGTGGCGTCGCCGATCTGCAACTGCGGCGGATTCGGCGCGGCGGCGGCCACGCGGAAGGCGGCGATGGCCCGATCGAGTCGCTGGAGCCGGGCGGTCTCGCCGGGCCAGACACAGGCGCGCAACCACACCACGTCGTCGTCACGTCCGACGTCGAGCGGGTGAGCGTCGAATCCCCGGCGGGTTACGATGCGCGCCGCCGCGGCGACGGGTAGGGCGCTCCCGGCGAGATCGGTCCAGGGCGCCGGCAGACCATCGGCGATCAGGTTGAGCCCGGCGCTGCAGCCGATGTCGAAGAGCGCGACAGCGCGGTCGGGGTCGGCGCATCCGGCCAGGGCGGCGGGCCAGAGCCAGGCCACGGCGCGCGAGGTCTCGTTGGTCTGCACCGAGCGGGTGGCGAGGTCGACGAACAGCCGCGCCGGCGCATCGGCGAGCGCGCCGGCCAGGGCTGCGCCAGTCGCCGTCTCGGGATCGATCGCGGGCGCGCCGATCGCGGCGAACAGCGGGTGGCGCGGACCGGCGCGCAGGGCCTCCGCGCGCAGAGCCGCCAGCAGCAGAAGCGGGCGATCGTAGGACGCGGCCGATCGCCGCTCGCGCCAGGCGGCCTCTACCCGATCGCGCGCCGCGTGCTCGAGCCCGCCCTGCGGGCGCTCGAAGATCTCGACGGCCGCGGCCAGGAGCCGATCGTAAACCGGAACCCGCGCACCGACGGCATTTCGCCAGGCGGTGGCATCCGCGCCGAAGCCTTCCAATCCACATCGTCCACGTCGCATCGTCTTGCCGCCACTATAGCGCCGGCATCCAGCTCGGCTCCGTTTGTGGGCAGCCGTACCCAAAAGGCGCTAGATTCCCTCGCCCCCATGCTCCACCCCACCGACGACCTTCGCATCGACCGGATTCGCCCGCTCATCCCGCCCGAGATCCTGATGGAGAACCTGCCGCTTTCGGAGCGGGCCTCGACCACGGTCTCCGAGAGCCGCGAGGCGGCCACGCGGATCTTGCGCCAGCAGGACGATCGAATCGTGGTGGTGGTCGGTCCCTGCTCGATCCACGACGTGGCCGCCGCGCGCGAATATGCCCAGGGTCTGCGCGCGCTGGCCGACGAGCTCCGCGACGCGCTCTTCATCGTGATGCGGGTCTACTTCGAGAAACCGCGCACCACCGTGGGCTGGAAGGGCCTCATCAACGACCCGAATCTGGACGGGACCTTCAAGGTGAACGAGGGGTTGGCCGTCGCGCGCGGGTTGCTGCTCGACCTGGCCGAGATGGGGATGCCGGCCGGGTGCGAGTTTCTCGACACCATCACGCCGCAGTTCATCGCCGACCTCGTGAGCTGGGGGGCGATCGGCGCGCGGACCACCGAGAGCCAGGTGCACCGCGAGCTGGCGTCGGGGCTCTCCGTTCCGGTCGGATTCAAGAACGGCACCGACGGAAATACGCAGATCGCGATCGACGCGATCCAGGCGGCCAGCCACCCGCACCATTTCCTCTCGGTCACCAAGCAGGGGCTGGCGGCCATCGTCGCGACGCGCGGGAACCCCGACTGCCACCTCATCCTGCGGGGTGCCAGCACGGCACCGAACTACGATGCGGAGTCGGTCGGCCGCGCGATCGCCGCCCTCGGCAAGGCGAAGCTGCCACCGCGGCTGATGGTCGATTGCAGTCACGGCAACAGTCGCAAGGATCCGGCGCGCCAGCCGGCGGTGGCGCGCGATCTGGCTGGGCAGCTGCGCGGCAACGGGCGGGCGATCGCCGGGGTGATGATCGAGAGTCACCTGGTCGCGGGCCGGCAGGATGCAGTGCCGGGTGGGACGCTCACCTACGGCCAGAGCATCACCGACGCCTGTCTCGGGTGGGTCGACACGGTCCCAATGCTGCGCGAGCTGGCCGACGCCGTTCGCGCCCGCCGCGGCAAATAAGCTCGCCGGGCCTCGTCGTTTCGGCCTTGTTTCTGGCGGGCACATTTAATTGTGACCGGATTTTTGCGTCGTTTTTTTTGCGTTCCCGATGGGGCGTGATTCCATGGATCGGGCCATGGACATCCGGATCATCTACCTGCCATCTGGGGGACTGGCCGAGACCCACGGGCACCGGGTTCGCCTCACGACCCCGTCCGCGGGCGCGCTGGCCGCGCATCGATCGATTCGCTACGAGATTCAGGCGGCGACGGTGGCGGAGGCCGAGGTGGCCGTCGGCCACCGTCTGGTTCCCGGCCTGTGGTGGCTCACCACCGGCGGCGCCAAGACCACCGCCGTCCCCGTCGTCGACGGGTGAACGGTTCTCGCCGCGGGTCTATTCTAGAGGGCGCATGACGTCGCCATCCGATCAGATTGCCGATCAGACCGCCGACCGGACTGCCACCCCGCCCGCGACCGCCACGCTTCTCGTGAGCTGCAGCGATCGAACCGGGCTGGTCGCGGCCCTCTCCGAATTCGTGTACGAGCAGGGCGGCAACATCCTGGACGCCGACCAGCACGCGGAGGTGGAGACCGGTCTGTTCTTCATGCGCCTGCGCTGGACCCTGGCCGACTTCAAGCTCTCGCGGTCCGAGATCGCGGGCGCGATGGAGATCCTCGGCACCCGCTTCGACCTGGGCTGGGAGCTGACCTACTCCGACGTCCGTCCGCGGGTGGCGGTCTTCGCCAGCACGGCGCCGCACTGTCTCTACGATCTGTTGCTGGCGCAGCAGCTGGGCGAGCTCGGCGGCGATCTGGTGCTGGTGATCTCCAACCACGAAGCTCTCCGACCGGTGGCGGGCCACTTCGGCGTTGGTTTCGAGCACGTCCCGGTCGACAAGGCCGACAAAGGCGCCGCGGAAGCCGCCCAGGAGGCATTGCTCGCGTCGTCGCGGGTCGATCTGGTGGTGCTCGCCCGTTACATGCAGATCCTGTCGCCGGAGATGGTGGCCCGCAGGCCCGCGCGCATCATCAACATCCACCACTCGTTCTTGCCCGCCTTCGTCGGCGCCAAGCCCTACCATCAGGCCAAGGCGCGCGGTGTGAAGATCATCGGCGCGACCGCGCATTTCGTGACCCGCGAGCTCGACCAAGGTCCCATCATCGAGCAGGACGTCTGCCGCGTGAGCCACCGCGACGACGTCGCGGAGCTCATGCGCAAGGGCGGCGAGCTCGAGCGCCGCGTGCTGACCAGCGCGGTGCGGCTCCACCTCGAACGCCGCGTGCTGGTCTCCGGCAACCGGACGATCGTCTTCGGGTAGCGGCGCGAGCGGAGACCGTCATGGAAGTCGTCGTGCTCGCATCGCCGGATCACGTCTGTCTGCGGGCGGCGCGGATTGTGGCGCGGCTCGTGCGCGGCAAGCCCGATGCTGTGCTGGGGCTGCCGACGGGAAACACGCCCGGCGCGACGTACGCCGAGCTCGGGCGGTTGCATCGCGAAGAAGGGCTCTCGTTCGCGGGGGCGACAGGGTTCGGTCTCGACGAGTACGTGGGGATCGCGCCCGATCATCCGGGCGCGTTCCGGCGATACATGCAGGAGACGCTCTACCGCCACATCGATCTGCCGATCGGGCGAATCCATTCTCCCGACGGGCAGGCCGCGGATCTGTCGGCCGCTTGCGCGCGATACGAAGCCGAGATCGCGGGGGCGGGGGGACTGGATCTGGTTGTCCTCGGGCTCGGCACCGACGGGCACATCGCGTTCAACGAGCCGACGTCGTCGTTTGGATCGCGTACGCGCATCAAGACGCTGGCCGACGAGACGCGCGCCGCCAACCAGGCGGCCTTTGGCGCCGATCCGGTTCCGCGCCACGCGATCACCGTCGGCATCGCGACGATTCTGGAGGCGCGCCGCTGCGTACTGCTCGCCTTCGGCTCGGCGAAGGCCGCCGCCGTGGCGCAGATGGTGGAAGGGCCGCTCACCGCGCTGGTCCCCGCTTCGGCGCTGCAGCTCCACGCGCACGCCACGATCCTCGTCGACGAAGCGGCAGCCACCGGTCTACACCTGCGCAGCTACTACGACGCCGTCGCGGCCGCCAAGCCCGACTGGCAGCGCGAAGACTGAACCGCCTTGAAACTTGTATGGTTGAAAACCTGCGCTTGACAGGTCTCGTGGCCGATGGTTGAAGCAAGGTGAATCAGATCGCGTCGGGGGAGGGTGAGCTTTGCTCGCCCGAGCCCATCGCGGGAGGGTTTGGGAACCCTTTGAGGGTTCCCATCAAAACTGAAAATTGAATATGCGCCTTCGGTGCCCCACGGGGCATAAAAGGGAAGCCGGTTGAAAGCCGGCGCGGTCCCGCCACTGTAAGTGAAGGCCGCCCTCGCGAACCCACTCGACCATCGGTCGGGGAAGGGGAGGGTGGCCGCAAATCGCGACACGAGCGGTTTGCGCTTCACGAGCCAGGAGACCTACCGAAGGCCGAAGCTTTTTTCTCCGCGCGGACGGAGATCGGCTGCTGGTCCCTCCTAATTCGAGGGCCGGCACCGTCCCCTCGTTCGCCGGAGCGAGGGTTTTTGCATGCCGCCGAAAGTGGCGACGCCCGCCCAGCGGGCCGAGCCGACGGAAAAAGATTCAACGTCCGAGATCGAACGCGCACGCCGCCGTGGCGGACCGCTGCGTCTCTCGGTGGTCTTTGCGCTGGTCCTGCTGGCGTGGGTGGTGGCGGTGGCGGCGGCTCTGCTGGTGGGGCCAGCGCATCTTTCCCTGGCCGACGCCGCCGGCGCGGTCGGCCGACGCCTCGGCGGTCGGCACGGCGCGCTCTCATGGCAAGACCTGGTCGTGCTCCAGGTCCGTCTGCCGCGGGCGTTGGTCGCGCTCCTGGTCGGTGGCGGGCTGGCCATCGCCGGCGCGACGTTGCAGGGGCTGTTCAGGAACCCGCTGGCCGATGCGGGGGTGCTGGGTGTCTCCTCCGGCGCGTCGCTGGGCGCGGTGCTGGCGATCTACCTGCACCTGGCCGGCCGCGCGGTCTGGACGCTTCCCGTCTGTGCGTTCCTGGGGGCGGCGGCCGATGCGCTGCTGGTGTTCGCGATCGCGTCGCGTCGCGGGCGGGGGCGGCTGTTCTCGGGGACGCTGCTGCTGGTTGGGGTCGCCGTCGGCGCGCTCAACGTGTCGCTCACGACGTTCATTCTTTCGGTGGCGCTGTCCAGCTACGACGCCGGCCGGCAGGTGGTCTACTGGCTGCTCGGCGGCCTGGAGGCACGGACCTGGGATCACCTGCTGCTCGGCGCGCCGGCCGTCCTGGTTGGCGTCGCGATTATCATCGCGTCGGCGCGTGAGCTGGACGCGCTCCTGCTGGGGGAGCTCGGCGCGGCGTCGGTCGGCGTCGACGTGCCGCGCGTGCGCCTGCGGCTGGTCCTGGCCAGCGCGCTGGTGGTCGGCGCGGCGGTCGCGATCGCCGGGCCGATCGGCTTCGTCGGGTTGCTGGTCCCGCACGTGGTCCGGCTGGCCGTCGGGCCGGGTCACCGGACGCTCTTGCCGCTGTCGTTCGTGGGCGGCGGCATCTTTCTGGTGATCGCCGATCTGGTGGCGCGCACGCTGCTCGCCCCCGCCGAGATCCCGGTGGGCGTGGTGACCGCGGCGGTCGGCGCGCCGGTGTTTCTTGCGCTGCTGGTGAGAAAACGGAGTGAGGTGGCGGCGCCATGAACGGCGCAATCGCTGCGGCGCCAGACGGCGTGCTGTGTGAGGCGTCGGGGGTCGGCTTCGGCTATGGCGCGCGGTCCGTCTTCCGCGACGTCGGCTTCGCGGTCGGTCCCGGCGAGCTGGTCGCGCTGTGCGGACCGAACGGCGCCGGAAAATCGACGCTGCTGCGTCTCTTGCTCGGGTTGCACGTCCCGTCATCTGGTGTCGTGAGTCTCGGCGGCGTCCCCGTCGAGACGCTTTCGCGGCGGCAGATCGCGCGCCGGGCGGCGCTCTTGCCCCAGGACGCGCCCGCCGATCTGCCGCTCACGGTGCGCGAGGCCGTGGCCCTCGGCCGCTTGCCGCACCTGGAGCGGTTCCAGGTCGAGTCCGACGCCGATCTGTCGGCGGTGGCGCGCGCGCTCGCGCTCACCGATACGATGGAGCTGGCGGATCGACCGGTGACCGACCTCTCCGGCGGCGAGCGCCAGCGGGTCCATCTGGCGCGCGCGCTGGCCCAGGAGGCACCGCTGCTGCTGCTCGACGAGCCGATCGCGGGGCTCGATCTGTCGCACCAGCTGCAGGCGCTCGATCTGCTCCGTGCCACCGTCGACACCGGGCGGGCCGCGGTGGTGGCGCTGCACGATCTGTCGCTCGCCGCCCGCCGGTGCGACCGGATGCTGCTGCTCGCGGAGGGCGCCCTGCGCGCCGACGCGGCGCCGGCGGCGGTGCTCACGCCGGAGATCTTGGCGCGCCACTTCGCGGTGCGGGCGGAGGTGCGGATCGACAGCTCGGGCCGGCCATACGTGTTGCCGTACGAGACTATCGACGGCGGCGGCGTGTCGGAGGAGCCGTCGTGAGGCGCGTGGCCCTGGGGACTCTGCTGGCCCTGATCGCGATCCGGTCCATCGCGCGCGCCGATGATGGGGTCGCACCCACACCGCCGCCGCCGGCACCGCCCCCGGCGTTCCAGACGATCGTCACCGGGCCGGAGCCGGCGCCGACGGCGGCGCGCGAGGACCGGGCGGCCGCCGTATCGGTCGTTCTTCCGTCGGAGAGCCCGCGCGCCTACGACAATCTCGGGACGCTGCTGCTGGAGGTTCCGGGCGTCACCGTCGCGCGGACCGGTTCCCAGCAGGCGTTCAGCAGCATCACCCTGCGCGGTTCGAACCCCGATCAGGTTTCGATCTACGTCGACGGCGTGCCGCTCACCGTCGCGCAGGGCGGCGGCGTCGACATCTCCACCTTGCCGGTCGGCGATATCGAGCGGGTCGAGGTCTATCGGGGGACGACGCCGCTGGTGTTCGGCGAGACGGCGCTGGGCGGCATCATCTCCATCACCACCCGCACGCCGAGCACGACGCGCGCGAGCGTCCGCGCCGGGATCGGCTCCTTCGGAACCCGGTTCGCCGATGCGACCGGCGGTGGCCGCGTCGGCCGGCTGCGTCTCTATCTCGGGATGCATGTCTTCTCGTCGAAGGGCGACTACCCGTTTCACTTCGACAACAACACGCCGATCACTCCCATCGACGACCAGGAGCTCAACCGCCAGAACAACGACGCGCTGGAAGGCAACGGCGTGTTTCGCGCGACGTTGACACTCAATGGCCGGCGGACACTGGGTCTCGGTATCCTGGAATTCGCGCGCGCACAGGGCCTTCCGGGACCGACCAACTTCATGGCCCTCCACGCACGCTTTCACACCACGCGCGGCCTCGGGTACCTGCGCTACGAGTCGCGCGACGATCTTGGTCCCGGCGGACGATTGTCCGCCGAGGCTTTCGTCGGCGCCGAGCGTGATCGGCTGCTCGATCCCGATGCCGAGATCGAACAGCGTGGCGCGGTGGCCGTGCACCAAACGACGCTGTCGACCGGCATCACCGTCCACGCGACGCGCCCGCTCGGCGAATGGGCGCGGGCGGCGCTGGTGCTGGAGGGGCGGCGCGAGACATATACGCCCGTGAACGAGCTCGACCCGACCGATTCGGGTGTGCCGGCCAATCGTCTGGTCGGTGTCGGGGGCGCCGAGCTCGATCTCTACTGGCACCCGCTGGACCTGCACGTCATTCCATCGGCGCGGATCGAGGCGATGAAGGATCTGGTGACCGGCCAGAACGGGGCCGGCATGTTTCTTCCCAAGGGCCCGGCCATCGCCCGGTGGCTGCCGACCTATCGGGTCGCGCTGGTGCGCCCGATCGGTCCGGTCGCGTCGCTCAAGGGCAACGTGGGACGGTACGAGCACGCCCCGTCGTTCCTGGAGCTCTATGGGGATGGGACCGGGCGCCTGCTCGGCAACCCCAGCTTGCTCCCCGAGAAGGGGACCAACGCCGACCTCGCGCTCTGGATCGATCGGCCAGGCGGCCGTGTCGAGATCACCAGCCGGACCACGATCTTTGGCGCGCTGGCCGACGATCTCATCTATTGGCCGCGCACATCGGATGGGCCGTCGCGGGCCCAGAACCTGACCAGCGCCCGGATCTACGGCGTCGAGCAGGAGCTGCGCCTCGGCCTGGGTCGGCATACCCGGCTGATCGCGCAGGCGACCTATACGGTGGCCGAAGATCAGAGCACGAGTCCCTCGATGCACGGCAAGCAGATCCCGCACCATCCGCGCGACATCGCCTACGCCCGTCCGGAGCTGGTGCAGATCCACCTCCCCAGGGGGCTCGATTTCGCGGTCTATGCGGACGCCGCGCTCCTTGCGGGCGCCTACGACGATTCGACCAACCTCATTCACATTCCGACCCAGATCCTGGTCGGCGCGGGGGCGAGCCTGCTCTGGCCTCGGGCGCACCTGCGCGTGACCGCCAGCGCGCTGAACCTGACCGACCTTCAGAACTGGAACTTCAGCTATTGGCCGCTTCCCGGTCGGACCGCGTTTGTTGCGCTGGCCTACGACTCGACGATGGACCCCCCGATGCCGGGCGGGTCCGACTCTCAGCTTTTCAGCAATCTGTGATGGCCCAACCTGTGACTCAAAGAAGGAGCGATTCGATGCGACGTCTATTTTTTCTTGCTGTGATCCTCTCCACCGGTGCGGTCGCCGCCTGCACCGACAGCCCCCCGACGGGCCAGCCGTCGTTCGACGCGGCGGCGGGCTCGGGTGGCGGGGGCACATCCGCCGCATCGGCCGGGACCAACGGAGGTGGGGGCACATCCGCCGCATCGGCCGGGACCAGCGGAGGTGGCGGCAGCGGAGGCGGCGCGAGCGCGGGCGCCGGTGGTGTGGCCGGAGGCGGCGCGGGCCAGCCGGGCATCGACGCCGGCGAGGACGCCCCGAGCGTCGGTGGCACGAGCGGCGCCGCGGGAGGTGTCGGGGGCGCAGGCGGCGCCGCAGGAACCGTCGGCGGCACGAACGGTTCCGCGGGAACCGGCGGCGGCTCGGGCGGTGCAGCGGGCGTGCCTCAGCTCGCGCCGCCCGCGGCCACCGGCCTCGTGGCGCTCAACAGTGATTTCAGCGTGACCAGTCTCTCGATCCTGAGCACGGCGGGTGGGCTGCTGCACGCCGACTGCGTCGACTCCGCGACGGGATCGAACGGGAGCTCCTCCAAGACGATCTCGGGCAACGCGCAGCTCCCGTCGCAGCCACAGCGGGGCGGGGCCGTCGTCATTGTCGACAGCGACAACGGCGCGCTCACCTTCGTCGATCCGGCGCAGTGCAAGATCACGCGACAGATCTCGATCCCGGGTGGCGCCAAGACGGACCCGCTCGACGTGGTCATCCTTTCCGACGCCAAGGCCTACGTGACCCGCTACACGAAGAACCTCGTCGCGACGGATCCGGCGCTGGCCGGCAACGACATCGTCGTGATGAATCCCATCACGGGCGCGCGCATCGGCCAGATCGGGCTCGATGTCTATGCGTCGGTCGTGTCGGGCGCGACCATCTTGGTCCGACCGGATAGGGCGATTATCGCCAACGGCAAGGTCGTGGTCTCGCTCAACGAGGTCGACGCCGGCTACGCCCACTACGGCGAAGGCAAGATCGTCGTCGTCGACCCGGCGACCGATCAGGTCGTCGCCGGCGTCGCGCTGACCGGCCTTTACGACTGCCAGGGGATGGACTACGTGGCCGCCACCAAGACGCTGCTGGTATCCTGCGGCGGCGCCTTTCACTCCCAGAACCAGCCGCTGGAATCCGGCATCGCCGTCGTGGACCTGGGCGCTTCGCCCCCCAGCTTGACCCGTTCGATCTCGGCGGTGGCGTTCGACGATCGGCCGGTCAACTTCAGCTGGGTGCTCGCGCTGCCGCCATCGGCCGGCGGAACGCGCGGGTTCGCGGTGACCAACGATACGACGAACTTCACCGACCCGGACGCTCTCTTCGCCTTTGACTACGTGCTGGGAACCGCGACGAAGATCGCGTCTGGGGACGCCTACACGCTCGGCCGATCCGCGGGGGCGCCGGGCCTTCTGCTGGTGCCCGACGCCAACTTCTCGACGCCGCAGATCAAGCTCTTCGACGTGAGCGCGTCGCCGCACGCGACGACCGGGTTCACGTCGGACCCCGTGACCGGCCTACCGCCGCAGGAGGTGGCCGCGTATTGACCAGCCCACCGGACCGAGGCCGGCGCCTCTGCGCCCTGGCTTGCGTCGCCGCGCCGCTGGTGGCCGGCGCGGCGCTCTCGCGGCGGGTGCGCGCGGCGCTGATCGGCGCGCGCGGTCTCGGCGACGGGTGGGTCCAAAGAGGCGCCGGTGCCGGCGGCGGTTTCCCGCGAACCGTGCACGGCCCGAGCGGCGAGGCATGGGTCCTGCCGCGCCCGCCGCATCGGATCGTGTCGACCTACCTCGGCGCCGACGAGATCCTGGCCGAGCTGGTCCCGCCCGATCGGGTGGTGGGCGTGTCGTTCTTCGCCGACGATCCGGCGATCTCGAGCTGCGCCGGGTTCTATCCGCCCTCCGTGCCGCGCCTGCGGACCCAGGTGGAGACAATCCTGGCGCTGGAACCGGATCTGGTCTGCGTGGCCGGATTCTCAGAGCCAAACGCGTTGCGCCTCATGATCGGCGCGGGCCTGCCCGTCCTGCGCTGGTCGCGCTTCGATACTTTTCCCGACATCCTGACCAACATCCGCCTGATGGGCGCCGCCGTCGGTGCTGACGCGCGCGCTGGGGAGCTGGCCGGCACGGTCGAGGCGACGCTGGCCGATCTGTCGGCGCGGCTGGCGGGCGCGCGGCCCGTGCGCGTTCTCTACTACGACCCGCCCAGCTTCACCGTCGGGCGCGACACCCTGATCGACGAGATCGTGACCCGCGCGGGCGGCAGCAACGTCGCCGCGGGCGCGGGGATCGTGGGTCCGGGACAGCTCGGAATCGAAGCGGTGTTCGGGCTCGATCCCGAGGCGATCGTGATCCCGCGTTACGCCGGCGCCGCACCGCCCGTCGAGACCCTGCGGGCGACGCCGCTCTGGCGGGACGTCCCCGCCGTGCGCGCGGGTCGGGTCTACGAAGCGCCCGGCGCCTTCATGGGCGACGTCTCACACCACGCGGCGCAGGCGCTTTCGGGCCTGGCGCGGTTGCTTCATCCGGAAGCGTTCCGCTAGGAAGAGCGCTCGTCGCGCTCAGACCAGATAGAGCCCGTAGATCACATAGAAGATCCCGATCGCCCCCAAGAGGCCGGACGCGGCCCAGAGCAGCTTGCGCTTGGTGATCAGGCAGACCGAGGCGAGCGCGATCCCGATTTGCAGCAGCGCGATCGCGAACCCCAGCGGCGGGCCGTGCTTGGCCGCGGCGTCGCGCGATG
>CAYTTF010000068.1:0-15923 GCA_964440665.1 uncultured Myxococcales bacterium
GGTCATGTCGGTGACCGTGTAGCTCGGGTTGTAGGACTTGCTGGCGTCGCCGTTGTGGCAGCTCACGCACTTGGCGTCGAGGACCGGCTGGATGGCCAGATCCCAGGGCACGCCGCGGACGTTGCCGTAGGTGTAGTTGGTCGACACGCGCTGGACGCGCGGCACGTCCAGGTTGACCGCGCCGTGAAGCACGTTGTCCTGGACGCCCGGGGCGATCGACGAAGGCACGGTCCGGTTCTCGTGGCAGCCGCCGCAGAAGCGCTGCTCTCCGGCCCGGCCGCTGATCCAGATGTCCTCGTTGGCGACCGGCGTGCCGGCCGCGGTGCCATGCGAGCCGCTGACCGGCGTGGCCATCGCGAACTTGTCGATGAGCTGCATGTGGAAGGGGACGTTGGCCGGCACGGTGGCGGCGAACGAGTTGTCGGCCTGCAGCGGAACCTCGCCGTAGAGCGACTGCCCGTCGAACTCGGTGCTGCCGAACATGTCGACTCCCCCCTCTTCGCCCGAGAAGCCCTCGATGAGCCGCACCTTCACCACGTTGCCCGCGGGAACGGTGAAGAGCGACGAGTTGTAGACGTTGAGGGCGCCGATGGTGGTGCTGGTGCTGCCACTCACCGGCGTCGCCAGGTTGGTCGGCTCCGGGCGCGCCTTGATCGGACGGGCCAGGATGTTCCAGTAGTTGAGGTCGTTGTAGATCGGGAACCGCGTCCCGGTGCTGGCGTCGAGGACGTAGATGCCGAACTGCGCGGTGCTGTTCGCGCGCGCCAGCTCCTCCGATTCGACCGGCCCGTCGGACCACGAGGTCAGGAACTGACCCGGCGCGCTGTCGCCCACCGGCTCGGCGTCGTAATAGCGGCCGATCCCCTGTGAGCTCGGCGTCCGATCGCCCGGCACCAGCGGCGTCAGGTCCGTCGCGGTGGAGTTCGCTTCGCTGCCGTTCAAATCGATGAGGAAGAGCTTGCCGGCCTGCAGCGTCCGGTCGCGGGAGGTCGCGACGGCGATGAGCTGGTAGTCGGCGATCGAGCCCGCCGCCGGGTCGTTGAAGGTCTTGGTCTGGACGTAGCGGGCCTTGAGGTAGCTGTTCGTCGAAGGGTTGCTGGCGGCCAGCTCGTCGCCGAACGCCTCACGCATGCCGGTCATGTCGGTGTTGACCATGCGCAGGTGGCCTTCGTTGACCCCGCCCATGTGCATCCACTCGGTGTAGAGCACGTGCCCGTCGGGCAGGAGCGCCGGCGAGACCCGGTGCGAGACGTTGCGTGGCCCGAGGGTCAGGCCCGAGCCATCGGCGTTGATGAGGCCGACCTGCGCCGTGGTGGCGCGCTCGTACTCGTCCTTGAACTGCATCGAGGTCGCGTCGGTGTCCGCCTCGACGTTGCGGTTGGTCATGAACATGATCTGGCCGCCCGGCACGAACACGGGATAGACGTAGTCGTTGCCGCCCTCGGTGAGCTGCTTGATGTTGGTCCCGTCGAGGTTCATCGAGAAGATCTGGTAGTTGCTGGCGCCCGACAGGTGGGCCGAGAAGACCACCGCGGTGGCGTCGAAGGAGATGTCGTAGGACATGATGTCCGAGTCGACGAACATCGGATCGGAGGTCAGGACGGTGAGCGTCCCGTCTGCCGACGGCGGGGACAGCGTCACCAGGCGCGCACCCGGCACGGAGTTCGCGTAGTCGAAGACGTTGCCCTGGTCGTTGCGTGGCGTCCGTTGCAGGAACATGATCGACTTGACGTCCGCGGGCAGCGCGCTGACGCTGCTCTTCGTGCCCGAGTTGCAACCCCCGGCGGCGCCAACCAGCGCCATCCCGAGAATGGCCGACTGAAGCGACCGCACCGTTTTTCCTGTGAGATTGTGTCTCATGCCGGCTCTCCTTGTTTGCTAGCTTACGCAATAAGGAGGCCAATGCGTCCGCCCGAAAAGCCCGCGGCGCGCTTGGTCTTGCGGTCGCTTCGGGATTTCAAATCGCGTGCAGTTGCGCAACGGGAAAACCCTGTAGTTTCAAGGCCTCGTCCTCAGTCGTCACCGTATCTAGCTGAAATAATTGTCAAAAATTGCGCGGTCCGGTGGTTGCGCAACGTAGGGAACCGCGGACGCGCGTGGGACATGAATCTGGCGCAACTCGTTCTGATATTCTGACGGGGGATGTCTGCGGTCGCCCCGCTTGCCGGCCATTCTCACAGGATAGGCCGCTACGAGCCGATTCGGCGTCTGGCCGTCGGTGGCATGGCGGAGATCTACCTGGCGCGTCTGCCGGGGGTCGGCATCGAGGGCTTCGAGAAGCTGGTCGTGCTCAAACGGATTCTTCCGCAGCACGCGCTCGATCCGGAGCTTCTCCGCATGTTCGTCGACGAGGCGCGGCTGTCGGCAACGCTCACCCACCCCCACGTTACCGAGGTCCACGACGTCGGGACCGACGGCGACGCGCCGTTCTTCGCCATGGAATACGTGCACGGCGCCAACCTGCGCGAGCTGCTGCGGGCGCACGCGCGGGCGGCCGGTCGGCCGGTGGCCCCGCTGCAGCTGGCCCACGCGATCGGAATCGTCGCCGCGGCCGCCGACGGTCTGCACTACGCGCACGAGCGCCTCGGGCCGCGGGACGAGCCGCTCGAGATCGTTCACCGGGACGTCTCGCCGTCGAACGTGCTGGTCTCGTACGACGGGGCGGTGAAGGTGTCGGACTTCGGCATCGCCAAGTGGGCCTACCAGCGAACCCGCACGCAGGAAGGAACCCTCAAGGGAAAATTCGCGTACATGTCTCCGGAACAGTGTCGCGGGCGCACCGTGGACCGCCGCAGCGACGTCTTCGCGCTCGGCACGATCCTCTACGAGCTGACCACCGGCTCGCCGCCCTTCTCGGGCGACAGCGACCTCGAGATCCTGAACTGGATCGCGACCGGCGTCGCCGCGCCGCCCGCCTGGCCCGAGGGGGCCGGCGAATATCCGGCGGCGCTGGCGGCGATCGTGATGCGCGCGCTGGCCCCCGATCCGGCGGACCGTTTCCCGACCATGCAGGCGCTGCAGATCGCGCTGGAGGCGTTCGCCCGCGAGGCGAGCCTGCCGGTTTCCACCGTCGCGCTGGGCGGGCTCATGCAGGAGCTGTTCGCCGATGAGCTGGCCGCCTGGCGCGCCGCCGAGCGCGAAGGGAAGTCCCTGGCCGAGCACTTGGCCGCGCGACCAGCGCCGATCCGTTCCAGCGGCAACGACGACGAACGCACCGCCACCGACGCCTTCGGGCCGACGCGACGGCGCGTCTCCGCCCGGCGGCGCTGGACGAGCGTTCTGGCCCTCACCGGATTCGCCTGTGTCTTCGCCTTCGCCGGTGGCCTGGCGGCCAGGATCTGGAAGACCTCGGCCGAACGCGCGGCCGCCCGATCGGGGACCACGAGCGCGCGGGCGGAGCCGGCCACGCGGGCGGCCTCGGAGGTGGCGGCGAAACCGGCGATGGCGATCCCGTCCCCGACGACGACGATCACGGCAGCCCCGCCCGCTGCGCCGACGGCGATCACCACGACCGCCCCGCCGGTCGCTTCGAGGAGCCGGCACCGTCGGCCGCGCGCCGTCGCGGCACCGGTCGCAATGCCCCACCCGAGCGGGGAGTCCCGTCTCGGCGCTTGGGATCCCGACTCGCCCGTGCCACCGTAGACAGGGAGCCCCGCTCGACACGGCCGCCGCACGGGCATATCGTGGAGAGCCATCCTGCGCATCCAACGGAGCCTGGTCGCGCTGCTCGTCGTCGGCGCGCCGATCGTCGCCGAGGCCGCCGAGCCGACCGGCGCCGCGATCCCCGACGCCGAGACACCCGCCGAGATCGAAGGGCCGATGCGACCGGACGCGCGGGCGCTCTATGACCGCGCGCTCTCGCGTTTCGGCGCGCACGACTACACGGCCGCGATCGCGGATCTGGAGGCGGGATACGCGCTCGAGCCCCGCCGCGATTTCCTGTTCGCGGAAGCCCAGGCCAAACGGCTGGGCGGCGACTGCGGCGGCGCGGTGGGCCTCTACCAGCGCTTCCTCATGAGCAGTCCGCCCGCCGTTCAGGTCAACGCGGCGCAGATCGCGCTCGGACGCTGCGCCCAGGAGCTGGCGAACCGGCCCCAGATGGTCGTCACGCTCCCGGCACCGATCCGGCCCCCACCCCCCCCGCCCAAATGGTGGCGCGATCCCTGGGGACTCACCCTCTCGGCCGGCGCGGTGGTGGGAGTCGGCCTCGGCATCGGCTATCTGGCGGCTTCCTTCGCGGCGCGCGGCGACGCGAACGATGCGCAAAGCTATGCCGAGTACACCCGGCACTGGTCGGACGCCGGGAGCCGGCTGGACGTGGCGATCGGCGCGCTGGCGATCGGGGGCACGCTCGCGGCGACGGGCGTCGGCCGGTTCGCGATCGTGCGGCGGCACGCGGACGCCAGCCGGCTGACGCTGTCGGTGGGACTAGGGACGCTGGGACTGGGAGGTGATTTTTGATTCGCCGGGCCGCGGGCCTCCGCCCGGCCATCGGCGCGATCGCCATCGTCGTGGCCATCGCCGTCGCCGCCATCGTCGGCACCCTCCCCGCCTGCCTGGGCCCCGGTGATTTCCACTGTCGCCAGGACCAGCAGTGCGGGGCGAACGGCGCCTGCGAGCTCGACGGCCACTGCAGCGTGGTCGACAAGACCTGTCCTTCGCAGCGACGATTCGCGCACGCCGCCGGCGACGAGGCCGACCGCTGCGTCGGCCCCTCGTGCGCAAACAACCCGATCCTGACCTTGACGACGGGCGGCTCTCACAGCTGCGTGCTCCGGAAGGACCAGGGCGTGACCTGCTGGGGGCGCAACGACGACGGACAGCTCGGCGACGGGACGCTCACGCCCCGATCGCTCGGCGTGCGGGTGACCGATCTGTCCGACGCCATCGCCCTGGCGGCCGGCGAGCGGCACACCTGCGCCGCTCGCAAAGGGGGCGCGGTGGTCTGCTGGGGGGCGGACGACACGGGGCAGCTCGGCGACGGCGGCGGGCCCGACCGGCTCATCCCGGTGACGGTGCCGGGAGTCACCGGCGCGACCGCGGTCGCGGCGGGCTCCGGGTTTTCTTGCGCGGTGCTCGCGGACGAGACGGCCGTCTGCTGGGGAGACGACCGCAACGGCGAGATCGGCAACGGCGCCACGGCGCCCGCGCCGCTCCCGCCGACGCCGGTGCTCGCGCTCAGCGGCGTCGGTTTTCTGTCGGCGCACTGGCAGCACGCCTGCGCGATCGAGAGCGACGGCACGCTGGTCTGCTGGGGCAACAACGCGAGCGGCCAGATAGGCGACGGCACGCTGGCCGTCCGGCCCCAACCGATCGCGGTGCCGGGCCTGACCAACGTAAAAGCGGTGGCGACCGGACTGTCGCACACCTGCGCGGTGACCGGCGCCGGACTTTATTGTTGGGGCAGCAACAGCCTCGGTCAGCTCGGGACCGGCTCCGACCCGACGGTGGCTGTCACGCGGCCGACGGCGGTTCCCATCGTGACCGACGCGATCGCGGTCGCGGCCGGCGCGCAGCACACCTGCGCGGTCCGGCCGAGCGGCGAGGTCCGCTGCTGGGGTCAGAACAACGCCGGTCAGCTCGGCGAAGGATCGATGAGCAGCCTCCCGACGCCGGAGCCGGTTCGGGGTCTCGACAACGGCAAGCTGGTGGCCGCGGGCGCGACGTTCTCTTGCGCCGAGACCAGCGATGGCGCCGTCTTCTGTTGGGGCGACAGCCACTACGGTCAGCTCGGCATGGGCGAGGACGTCATCGAGCCGCGCCCCGTCCCCGTCCCGGTGAGCGCCAGCGGCGTGACCGCCGGGGGCGGGCAGACCTGCGCGGTCAGCCGCGCTTCCCCGAATGTCGCCGCGGCGTTCGTCTGCTGGGGATCCGATCAGGCGGGTCAGCTCGGCGACAACAGCAACGACGATCGCGCGGCGCCGGCGTCGATCAAGATGCCGCTCGTGCCGGGAACGATCGCCGCGGGAGGATTCCACACCTGCGCGATCGACGCGTCGGCGGGCCTGTGGTGCTGGGGACGTGGCCAGAGCGGCCAGATCGGACCGGGCCATCTCCTCGACACGGCGTTCCCGGTGGGGGTGGCGCTGCCGAGCGGGGATGAAGACGCGACCGCGGTGACCGCCGGCGACACGCACACCTGCGTGCTGGTCGCGCCTTCCGACGGGCTGGGGGACGAGATCCTCTGCTTCGGCGACAACACCTACGGCCAGCTCGGCGACGGCACCACGCTGTCGCGCCCGACGCCCGCGGTGGTGACGCTCGGCAGCGGCACGACCGCGGTGCGGGCTTCGTCGGTCACCGCCGGCGGCGGCCACACCTGCGCCGTCGACGTCGCCGGGCAGGTCTGGTGCTGGGGGCGCGGTGACCACGGCGAGATCGGCGACGACGCCTCGACCGACCAACCGCTGCCGACGCGGATCGCGCTCCCCGGCGGCGTCGCGGCCTCCTCGCTCTCGGCCGGCGGGCAGCACACCTGTGCCGTCGACCCGGCGGGCGACGTCTTCTGCTGGGGCGCGAACGATCGCGGGCAGCTCGGAATAGGCGCGACCGGAGGGAATGTCGCCGCGCCTCTGCTTGAGGCGAAGGTGTCGCCGGCTATGCTGGTGGCGGCCGGCGGCGCGCACACCTGCGTCGAGCTCGCCGACCGGCGCGTCGATTGCTGGGGGGCCAACGAAAGCGGGCAGCTCGGCGACGGAACAACCACCGATCGGGCCCTACCGGTCGAGGTTGCGGGCGCCAGGGGCGCCGTCACGGCCGGCGCCGCGCACAGCTGTACCTACGGCAGCGACGGAACCGTGACCTGCTGGGGCGCCGACACCAGCGGGCAGCTCGGCGACGGCGTCACGCTCACCTCGAGCTTGCCCGAGCTTGCGCGCCTCGTCTGCAAGTAACCACCAACCAGCCCGATCTCACCCACCTTGCCTGGCGGTGCTAGTGTCTAGGCATGCCCGATCGCGCCGAACAGACGCTGACGGCGGTCCAGTCGCCGCTCTCGCCCGGCGAACAGAAGGACCGCGCGGTGCTTCTGGTGGTCGGCAGCGCGGACGCGCCCGGGGTCTCGGCGCGCACGCGCCTGCAGATCGTGGGCGACGAGCTCTACGTCGGCCGTCGCGCCGATGGGCTGCCCGTTTCCGCCAACATCGCGGTGCTCGACGACGGGCTGGTCTCCGGGCGACACGCCCGCATCGGACGCGGCCTCGGCGGCTACGACATCGAAGACCTCGGCAGCAAGAACGGCACCTGGGTCGACAACCTGCGCACCGAGGGCAAGGTGCGCCTGCGGGACGGGGCGCTGGTCTTCTTCGGCAACCACGTCGCCGTCTTCCGGATGGTGTCGCACATCGAGCTCGAAGCCATCAAGGCCGAGCTGGTGGCGCCGCTGGGACCGGTGGCGACGGCGTCACCGACGCTGGCGGTGGCTTGCGACCGGCTGCGCCGGCTGGCGGCCTCGGAAGGCGAGCTCCTGATCGTCGGCGAGACCGGCGTCGGCAAGGAGGTCTACGCGCGCGCGGTGCACGCCGCCAGCGGGCGCAAGGGACACTTCATGGCCATCAACTGCGCGGCGATTCCGCGCGACCTGGTCGAAAGCGAGCTGTTCGGTTACCGCCAGGGGGCGCACTCGACCGCGCACCAGGCCAAGGCCGGCCTCATCGAGGAGGCCGAAGGCGGGACGCTGTTCCTCGACGAGATCGGCGAGATGACGCCCGAGGCGCAGATCAAGATCCTGCGCTTCCTGCAGGATCGCGAGCTGACGCCCCTCGGGTCGACGCGGCCGCGGCGCATGGACGTGCGGATCGTGGCCGCCACCAACCGGACCGCCGCCGGTGCGGGCAAGGGGCCGGGCGGGTTGCGCGACGACATCGTGGCGCGTCTGGGCGCGGCGCCGATTCACCTTCCGCCGCTCCGCAACCGCATCGAGGACCTGGGCGCGCTGGCGGCGCATTTTCTGAGGGGCGGGGCGGATCGCGTGGACGGAGCCGGGCTCAGCCCGGCGGAGTCCGTCGCGGGGGGGGGCGGGGCCCCCCCCAGGGTCCCCGCGGTTTTCGATCAGCCGGCGTTCAGGGCGCTGGCGCTACACACCTGGCCGCTCAACGTGCGCGAGCTGGAGAAGATCGTCTCGACGGCGGCCGTGCTCACCGGCGGCACCAAGCCGATCGCGCTCCGCGATCTCCCCGAGCCGATCGCCCACACCATCGCGGTGCCGGCGGCACCGGGCGCGCGCCGGTCGGTCGGGCCCTCGCCGACGCCGGCGCAGCTCGAGGAGCTGCTGCGTCGTTATGAAGGAAACGTCGCCGACGTCTCGCGCGAGCTCGGCAAGCACCGCGCCGCCGTCTGGCGCTGGATCAAGAAGTTCGGCCTCGGCCCACAGAAGTTCCGTAGGAACGAATAGCCACCCGCCAGACCACACCGCCTCGCTCTCCACGGGGGGGGAAGCGATGCGGCCGCCCGATCCGGCTCACCTGTTCCTTCGCACCTGGAAGCGCTCCACCAGCGCGTCGAGGCGGGAGGTCCACCCCGCACTGTGCATGTGCCCCAGTTCGTCGTCGGGGAGGTTGGAGTGGCGGAGCTGGAGCACCGTGTCGTCGCCCTTCCTTTCGAGCTCGACGGTGACGACGGACTCCACGCCGTGTGTGAACGGCGACATCCACGTGTATTCGATCTTCTTCGCCGCATCGAGGACCACGAAGCGTCCGAAATGCGGAAAATCTACCCGTTCGGGGCTCACCCGCTTGAAGTAGAACAGCCCGTCGATCTTGGGATCGAGGATCACCTTCTCGCATTCGGACCTGTCCCACGGGGTGCCGGGCGTCGCGGGGTCGAGCCAGGCGTCGTAGACCTCGGCGGGTGAGGCCGGGATCGTCCGGTTCAGGGTGATGGTCGTTGTCTTGTAGCTCGGGATCATGATCGTCTCCTCTTCTCCTTGAAGAACCCCTCGAACTTGTCGAGGCGCTCGTTCCAAAATCGCTCGTATTCGTGCACCCAGACTGAAACCTTTCGCAGCGGCGCGCCGCGGAACGTGATGATGTGGTCGCGGCCGACCTTCTCCCGGGCGACGAGGCCCGCCTCCTCGAGGACCTTGAGGTGCTTCGAGACGGCGTTCAGCGACAGGTCGAAAGGGGCCGCGATCTCGGTGACCCGCGCCGGACCGCCGGCCAGGCGCGACAGGATCGCGCGGCGCGCCGGATGCGCGACCGCTCCCAGAACCGTGCTCAGTTCCTCGTTCACGGAAAATATTCAACCATATGGTTGAATATCGTGCAAGGACTTTTTTTCAGCGAAGAAGGCGAGGCACGCTACCCGTTCGCCTTGGCGAACGTGCCCATGAAGTCGGCCAGGGCCTTGGCGCCGGCGACGGGCATGGCGTTGTAGATCGAGGCGCGGATGCCGCCGACGGTCCGGTAGCCCTTGAGCGCCACCATGCCGTTCTTGGCGGCCTCCTTCACGAACTTGTCGGTCAGCTCTTCAGTCGGCAAGAGGAACGTCACGTTCATGTGGCTGCGGGCGCTCTTGTCGGCGACGGTGCCTTTGTAGAAACCGCCCGAGCCGTCGATGGCCTCATAGACCAAGGTGGCCTTCTCGGTGTTGCGCTTCTCGATGGCGGCGAGGCCGCCCTGCGCCTCCAGCCAGCGGAAGGTCTCGAGCAGGAAGTAGATCCCGAACGTCGGCGGCGTGTTCAGGCAGCTCTTCGCCTCGGCCAGCGCCTGGAAGCTGAAGATCTTGGGGACACTCTTGGCGATGCGCGGGTAGAGATCCTTGCGGACGATCGCGACGACCACACCGGCAGGGCCCAGGTTCTTCTGCGCCCCCGCGTAGACCAGCGCCGAGCGCGACACCGGGTGCGGGCGGGACATCATCTCGGAGCTGGCGTCGACCACCAGGTTCGGGTGCTCCGGCCACTCGGCCAGACGGTGTCCATGCACAGTTTCGTTCGAGCAGACGTGCAGGTAGGCCGCGCCCGGATCGGCCTTCCAGCCGACGGGCGGGCGATCGAACTTGGTCTCCTCGCTCGTTGCGATGACCCGGATCTTCTCGCCGTAGGCCGCCTGCGCGGCGGAGGCGGCCTTCTTCGACCATTCGCCGCTCACGACATAGTCGGCCGTCCCATTGAGGAAGTTCATCGGGATGGTGTTGAAGAGCTGCGTGGCGCCGCCCTGCAGAAACAGCACGTCGTGCGTGTCGGGGATCGACAGCAGCTTGCGACAGCGATCGATCGCCTCGTCGAGGACGCCGTCGAACTCCTTGCCGCGATGGCTGCACTCGGCGATGCCGAAGCCCTTCCCCTGAAAATCGATCAGGGCCTTGGCGGACGCTTCCAAAACCTCGATCGGCAGCATGGCCGGCCCTGCGCTGAAGTTGAACACGCGGTTGCTCATGCGAACTTGCTACCGCGACTCGCCCCCGAGTTCAACCGGCCGTCACGGCCAAGCGCGGTCGCCCCCCGCGCCCGCGCGATACCCACGGGAAATCCAGCGCTCACCGCAGCTTGCCGGCCAAGTCGGCGTGGGGCGCGGCGATGATCTCGGTGGCGTGGAGCAAGGCCCCATCGAGGATGCCGACCGCCGCCTCGACCGCGGCCTCGATGTCCGCAAGGGCACCGGTCATCGTGAAGAAGGCCTTGCCGCCGATGCCGCGCGCCAGCTGCAGCTCGACCAGGCGCACCTCGGCCGCCTTGGCGGCGGCGTCGGCACCGAGCAGCGTCGCAGCGACGGTGGTGGTCTCGACGACACCCAGCGATTCGATCTCGGCCGTCGCGTTGGTCTCACCGGCCAGCGCCCCCCAGAGGGCGGCGTGCGGCTGCGCCAGGAACAGCCGATCGACGATCCGGTCGCCGCCGACCTCGACCCCCGCGCGGAACGCCTCCTCGACCGCCGCGACCTCCCCTTCGATGAGGACCAGGAACTTGCCGGGGCTCACCCAGTCGGCCCGCAGCAGGGCCACCGGTGCGCGCTTGAGCATCGCGTCGGCCACCCGATGGCCGCGCGCGATGGATGACAGCTCGACCAGCGCCAGCGCGTCCGACATCAAACGAACCGAAAATATTCTTTGAGCGTGCAGCGACGCTCGCGGGTGAAGTTGCGGACGGTGGTGAGGCCCTCGCCCGTCGGCGACGCGATCGTGAAGGACGTGTAGCCCTCGCCCCCCAGGCCGAGGCCGGCCAGGTTCGAGGCGTTCTTCACGAAGATCGACGTGTTGATCGTGCGCGCCATCGCGTGCAGGTGGGCGATGTTGCGCGAGTACATCACCGCCGTGTGGCAAAAGCCGTGCTCCACCCGCTTGGCCATCGCGATCGCCTCGGCGGCGTCGGGCGCGCGCACCAGCGGCAGCACCGGCATCAGCATCTCGAGCTGCACGAAGGGGTGTGCCTCGTCGACCTCCGCCACCAGCAGGCGCAGCTCGTCGCCCGCCTGCACGCCGATCTGCCGGGCGATGACCCCCGCGTTCTTGCCGATGAAGTCCTTGTTGGGGTGGACACCGCTCGGACCGTGGTCGAGGACTATCTTCTCGAGCGCCTTGAGCTGCTGGCCACTGACCAGATGACAGCCGGCGTGCGCGAGCCGCTCCTTGAGCGCGTCCGCGATCGACGCCACCGCGACGATCTCCTTCTCCGCCGTGCAGATGATGTTGTTGTCGACCGACGCCCCCAGGACGATGTTGGCCGCCGCCAGATCGAGATCGGCCGTCTCGTCGACGACCGCCGGTGGGTTGCCGGGGCCGGCCGCGATCACCTTCTTGCCGCTGCCCATCGCGGCCTTCACCACGCCGGGGCCGCCGGTGACCACCACCAGCCGCACGCCGGGGTGGCACATGAGCGCCTCGGCGCTCTCGATGGTGGGTCGTTCGACGCAGGTGAGCAACGTCTCCGGACCGCCCGCCCCCGCGATCGCCTCGTTGAGCAGGTGCACCAGGTACGCCGAGGTGCGCGCCGCGTAGGGATGGGCGTTGAACACCACCGCGTTGCCACCGGCGATCATCCCAATGCCGTTGTTGATGACCGTCTCGGTCGGGTTGGTGGTCGGCGTGATCGATCCGATGACGCCGTAGCTGGCGCGCTCGACGACGGTCAGGCCGTCGTCGCCCGAGAAGGCGATCGGCGCCAGCATCTCGGTCCCCGGCGTCTTGTCGATGCAGAGCCGGTTCTTGGTGACCTTGTCGTCGATGCGACCGTAGCCGGTCTCGAGGACCGCGTACCGCGCCAGCTCCGCGAGATGCGCGTGCGCCGTTGCCCGCATCGCCGCGACCCAGCTCTTGCGCGCCTCGAGCGGTGCCGCTTCGTTGGCCTGATGCGCGGCGCGGGCCGCGCGCACGGCGCTCTCGACGTCGGGGAACACGCCGCGGCGGCCGCGCGGCACGTCGGCGTCGCGGTGGCGCGGCGGCGCCGACGGCGGCGTGAACCCGGGCGGTGGGCTCCGCACCGCCTCGAGCGACGTCTCCGGCTGCGCGCCGACACGCGCCAGCACCCGATCGACGATCTCCTGAATGCGCGCCTCGTCCACGTCCACCCTGCGCTAGACGTTAACCCGAATTTCGATCAGGGTCAGGTGATGCAGTCGGAGGCGCTCGACGCTCTGCTCGCGCACGCGCGCGCGCTGGTCGGCGTCGAGCTCTCCGAGCTGGCCGACGCGCTGGGCCTGCCGGTGCCGGTCGGACAGTTGCGCACCAAGGGCTGGTCGGGCCAGGTCCTCGAGCACGAGCTGGGCGTCGCCGTGGGCGGCGCGCGCGGCCCGGACTTCGCCGCGCTGGGCGTCGAGCTCAAGACGGTCCCCGTGCGGGAGAGCCTGGAGCCGCTGGAATCGACCGCCGTCTGTCAGATCGATCCCGTCGCCATCGCCGGCGAATCCTGGGACTCGAGCTACGTCCGCCAGAAGCTGGCGCGGGTCCTGTTCGTCGCGCTGGCGGTGCCGGAAGGTGCGACCTCGGTCGGCGACCGCCGGGTGGCGGCTGTTCGCCTCTGGTCGCCCGACACCGGCGAAGAGCGCGCGCTGCGCGACGATTTCGATCTCTTCGTGCGGGAGTACTACCGCCGCGGCCGCGCCGCGGAGATCACCGGCCACCTCGGCGTCGTTTTGCAAGTGCGCCCAAAGGGGCGCGACGCCGCAGACCTGCGGGACGCCTACGACACCGCCGGCCGCCCCACCCGCGTCGGCAAACACGGCTTCTACCTGCGTCCTGGATTCGTTTGCCGGATCCTCCAGCGCGCGGTGTGACGCTCAGAAACCGAATCGCGGGCGGATAAACCGCGCTTCTTCGGCCTACCCCTCGCCCTCACCGGCTCAAAAACCTGAGACAGCCGGATCCGACTTTGGCCGCAGCGTTTCTCCCGCGCATCCGGCCCGTCGGAGAGCCCTGCGTGTCGCGCCCGGAATCAGGAATCTGATGGCGGCCTCGGCCGTCCCGGTGCACAAGGTCCGTTCTCTGGGCTCTTCGGTGGGCTCTTCGGCGACCTCGCCGGCGGCACGGGACGTGCTAGGTCCAAGCAACATGGGCACCAAGAGCTCGTTCCTAGGCACCGTCTTCTTTCTTACCGCCGCCACCATCGGCTTCGCCGCACCGGCGCGCGCACAGACCTGCTCCACGGATGGCGACTGCCCCCAGAGTTATACCTGCGTGACGTCAACCGTCATCGCCGAGCCGGCTCCGGCTTGTCCGCCGGGGGCGGATTGCGCGAAGCCCGAGGTCGATGCCGGCGTACCTCCGACCGTCGTCAAATTTTGCGAGCCCAAGACCTGTAGCGTGGACAAGGATTGCGGTGCCGGCATGGTCTGCTACACGCAGACCGCCGAAGCCTGCTCGGGCGGCGTCGCCCAGGTCGGTTGCGCCGCGAACACGAAGTGCGATGCCGGCGCGCCAACCAAGACCGATCCGACGATCTGGCCGCTGCCGGGCTCGACCTGCACCACCACGACCACCAGCCAGTGCGCGTTCAAGTGGCAGCTCCCGTGCAAGGCCGACGCGGATTGTGGCGACGGCTTCGCCTGCCAGCCAAGCGTCAGCTTCGGCTGCTCCGCTGGATCCAACGGGGGCGGGGGAACAACGACCAGTAACTCGGGTAGCACCGGCAGCGCCTCCAGCGGACCCAACCAGCCCGTCGCCGTCGACGCGAGCGTTACCGGCGTGCCCACGCCGCCCCCCAGCGACGGCGGCGCGGCGCCGAGCTGCGTGACCACGACCTCGTTCCCCGGCTACTGCCAACCCAAGGCGAGCACCTGCGCCACCGACACCGATTGCCCCGCGACCTGGAAGTGCGCGGACGTCCTGGTGGCGGTCCCGGTCGCGAACCAGCCGACCAACCAACCCACGAAGGGCGGCGCCGCCGGTGGGCCGGCAGAGCTCGTGGACGCGGACCTCACGTCCGACGCCGGCGCCAAAACCTGTGTGTCACCCCTCGGTGGCGGCTACGCTTATCCGACGAGCGGCGGGGTGTCCGGCGGAGGCGCGCCGGAGACTTCGGGCACCGGCAGCACGGCCAACGCGGACGCGGGGGTGACGGCGGCGACCCCGCCCGGAGCTACCGCTGGCGCCGGCGCTTCCACCTCGGACAGCGCCAGCTCGTCGAGCGCCGGATGCTCGCTGGCCGGTGGCGGCGCCGAGCCGATGGGCCTGATGCTTCTGGCTCTCGTCGTGTTGACCCGCGCGCGCCGCCGATCCCGCTGACGGCCCACGGACCGCTCGCTCGCGCGTTACGCCGCGCACTTGGCCGGCCCCCGACCGACGCCTACTCCTTTGCGACGACCGCCGTGACCAACAGCGTGTCCGGATCGGGCGGGGCGCCGACCGGGCGCGGGCGATCGGAGAACAGCGCCGTCAAGACCAGCTTGCCGCCACCGGGGCCGACCGCCGGCGCCACGGGGAGCGTGTCGCCGGGCGACACCTGCGGCGTTGTCGGGGCGTCGGCCGGGAAGATCGTCTTGGCCGCCGCCGCGCCGTCGCGCAGGCGGAGCTCCAGGTAGGCGGCCTGCTCGCCACGCACCTTGAACTCGAGCCCGTCCCCCGCGCGGAGCACGGTCTGCGGCTCAACCGATCGGACCTCTTCGCCTCGCCGATAGCGGATCAGGAGCCCCGCCGACTTCGCGAGCGAGCCGCCGCGCTTGCCCGCATACGGATTGGTGGTCGGATCGGGCACCGACGGGCGCGCCACCAGAAAGGCGAGCCCGATCAGGAACGCCAGGGCGCCCGCCAAGATGAGCGGGCGCCGGAAAGAGCGCCGCGGTGAAGGCGGCTCTACGCCTTTGCTCACCCCTGCGTGTTGCCGGTGCGGCCGAGCGGCAGGACCAGATCGACGTTGACGTGCGGGCGCGGGATGATGTGGACGGCGACCATTTCGCCAACCCGTTCCGCCGCGCGCTGCCCGGCCTCGGTCGCCGCTTTGACCGCCGCGACATCGCCGCGCACGATCGCGGTGACGAACCCGCCGCCTATCTTCTCGAAGCCGACGAGCTCCACCTTCGCCGCTTTGACCATGGCGTCTGCCGCCTCGACCATCGCCACGAAGCCTTTGGTTTCGATCATTCCGAGCGCGTCTGCCATGACCTCGCCTCTCTTGTACTTTTGGGGTTATCGATCGACGAACTTTTCACTGACTTTGCCCGACAGCCCTTCGACGGCGGCGATCGCCGCCTGGGCCGCCGCATCTATCTCCGCCTCGGGCCCCGAAAGCCACAGGCGACCGAACGCACCGTACGGCTGGACCTGGACCAAGGATACCTGCGCGGTCTTCTCGGCCTCGTTGGCCGCGAACGCAACGTAGCCGGCCGGCTCGGTCTCCAGGATGAACAGCGACTGCCCCGGCAGGATCATCATCCCCTGCGAGCTGCGGTTGATGAGCTGCGTCTGGTACGGCTCGACGGCGCGGATGATCTGATTGGTCACCACCGTCGGCTTGATGCGATCTTCCTCGCGCACCTCGAGGTGTCGCAGGATCG
>CAYTTF010000069.1:0-15829 GCA_964440665.1 uncultured Myxococcales bacterium
CCGCAGCGGCGGGCCCAGTGAAGGCCGCAGCGGCGGGCCCAGCGAAGGTGGCAGCGGCGGGCCCAGCGAAGGCCGCAGCCGCCCCAGTGAAGGCCGCAGCGGCGGGCCCAGCGAAGGCCGCAGCGGGCCCAGCGAAGGCCGCAGCGGCCCCAGCGAGGAAGACCAAGACCCCGGTTCCGGGGAGCAGGTGGATCGATCCGTTTTCGGAGTGAATCTGCGCCTGCGCTGCGAGCGTAGCGAGATCAAGCTCCGGCGCAAAACCTCAGGGCGCCCAGTCGATCGCCGTTTCGTCGGGCAGCAGACCCGCCGCTTGCGCTTCGGAGAAAAGCACGCCGATCGCGTGGCACGCATCGTCGGCCATGGCGGCGGTATCTTGATTCGCGTAAAGGTTGAGATAATGGTCGATAAGACCTTTGTCTGACAGGGCTTTGTCCCCACGATCTTCCGCCGCAATTCGCGCGATCAGCTCGGGGCGATGGGCGAGCGCCCAGGCGATGCTGGCGCGCAAGACACCGGAGACGCGCGCGACCAGCGGGGCCCCGAGCGCGCGGCGAATGACATTCACGCCGAGCGGAAGCGGCAGCCCGGTTTTCGCCAACCAGAATTCGCCCAGATCGACCACCAGCGCGAGGCCCCGCGCCGGGTACAGCAACCGCCCTTCGTGGATGAGGAGCGCCGCGTCCACTTCCCCGGCCGCCAGCGCTTCGAAGATCCTGCCGAACGGCGCGATCGGGATCTCGACGCCGATGGCGGCCGGGGCGATCAGGCGCAAGACCATCCAGGCCGTGGTGGTCACGCCGGGGATGCCGACCCGCAGGCCGGCGAGATCGGCGGGCGCCATCGAGCGCGGCGCGACCACCACCGGGCCGTACCCGCGGCCGACGGATGCGCCGTGCGGCAAGAGCTGGTAGCGCGCCGCGATAGCCGGATAGACGCCGAGCGAGACCGCGACCACGTCCGCGCCACCCTCGATGGCAAGCTGGTTGAGCGCCGCGGTGTGGTCGCGGCGGTGCGAAAACGTCAGCCCGCCGGCCTCGACCGCCCCCGCGCGCAGCGCGTGGAACATGAAGGCGTCGTCGGCATCGACGGAATACGCCAGAGAAATGTCGGTGCAAATGTCGTTGGTCGAGCTTGCGGTCATGTCGGGCGGCGCATCATACGATCTCATTGACCCGCTCGGCTGCCCGGGGCGATGCTTGTCGTGCGGTGCACCTGCCCTCCCCGCCTCGGCTGTTGATTGCCTTCTTCTGTGCCGAGCTGGCGTTCGGTGCCATCTCCGCGACCGCGGCGCGCGCGGCACCCGACGTGCGGATTCAAGACGTCGAGGACTCGCTCGGCCACGACCAGTCTTTCAAGGTCCGGGTCGAGGCGGCCTTGATCCTGGGCCGCCTGCGGCAGGTCCGCTCGGTGCCGGTGCTGATCGGGGCGCTGCGGGATCCCCAGCCAGGTGTGCGGGCCGCCGCGGCGGATTCGCTGGGCCAGATCGGCTCGCTGCTCCCGCGGGAGGCGCTGGTGGCGGCGCTGCACGATCCCGAGGCGCCGGTGCGCCGCGCCGCCCGCGCGGCCCTACGCCGGCTGGGGAGCGCCGACGACCTGGGACCGCGGGAACCCGGCGAAGCGGGCATCCGGGCGCACACCGCCCCCAAGCCGTCGTTCGAGGTCAAGGCGGTCGGCGATCCCGACCACCACGCCGGAGCCGCCCTGCGCAGCCACATGCGCGACTTCCTGGTCGATCAGCTGCGCCCGTTCGGGGACATCGAATCCATCGATCACCGCGGGATGTACGCGGTCGACGGCGTCATCAAGAACCTGTCGCAAGCGACGAACCGGCGCGACGTCGAGGTGAGCTGCGCCGTTCAACTGATCGTGAGCCGGCAGCCGAGCGGGGGCGTCTTCATGCTCACGAGCGGCGAGGCCACCGTGCAGAAACCGAAGCTGCAGTGGCGACCGCAGCTCCGGCCGAGCATGGAGCTAGAAGCGCTGGAAGCCGCCGTGCGCGGGGCCAGCGAAGATCTCGTGAGTCAGCTCGCGCGGCAGTAGTTTTCGTGTAGTGTCGCCCCATGGACGGCGCGGGGCCCGCGACGCGAACAAAGGTTCGGGTCCTGCCGCCCGAGCTGGCCGATCAGATCGCCGCCGGTGAAGTCGTCGAGCGGCCGGCGTCGGTCGTCAAGGAGCTGGTCGAAAACGCCATCGACGCCGGCGCTCGGCGCATCGAGGTCGAGATCGAGGGGGGCGGTCGGCGCCTCATCCGGGTGGTGGACGACGGCGGCGGCATGCCGCCCGACGACGCCAGACTGGCGTTGCGCCGCCACGCCACCTCCAAGATCGCGGCCGCCGACGATCTGTGGGGGCTGACGACGTTTGGATTTCGCGGCGAGGCGCTGCCGTCGATCGCCGCGGTGTCGCGGCTGACCCTGAGCACCCGCCCGCCGGACGCCGAGGTCGGCTTGCAGCTGACCGTCGAGGCCGGCGTCGAGACCGACGCGCGCGAGGCGGGGATCCCCGCGGGAACCCAGGTCGAGGTCCGCGACCTGTTCTTCAACACCCCGGCGCGCGCCAAGTTCCTCAAGGCCGAGGCGACCGAGACCGCCAACGTCTCCGAGGCGATGCTGCGCCTCGCGCTGGCGCACCCGGCGGTGCATTTTCGGCTGCGCGTCGGCGGGCGGGTGGCGCTGGACCTGCCCGTTCACCGCGATCTCGGCGAGCGGGTGCGCGCGGCGCTGGCGCGGCGCGGGGCCAGCGTGCTGCACGAAGCGATCGGAGAAGAGGGCGGCCACCGCGTGCGGGCCTTCCTGGCCGGGCCCGACGAGGTCTCGACGACCGCGCGGTCGACGTTCCTGTTCGTGGGCGGGCGCTTCATCCGGGATCGGGCGCTCTTGCACGCGCTGGCGCTGGGGTACGGGCCGTTGCTGGACAAGGGCCGCTATCCGCTGGCAGCGCTGTTTCTGGATCTGCCGGGCGCCGACCTGGACGTGAATGTCCACCCGCAAAAGCTGGAGGTCCGCTTCGCGCGCGCGCAAGAGGTCTACGCGGCGGTGCGCCATGTGGTGGGCGCCGCGATCGCGCGCGCGCCCTGGCTACGCAGCGGTGGGGCGACCCAGACCATCCGCGCGTTCACCCGGCCCCCGATCTATCGATCGGCGCCAGAATCTGGAAGCGCGGGCGGCGGCAGCCTGGATGCCGGCGGACGGGCGTTCTCCCGTCCGGCGCAGAGCGCGCTGCCCCTGCGGGCTCGAGACGCAGACGACCACGGCGACGGTCGCGCCGGTACCGGGGAGACGTTGCCCTGGGACGCGCCGCGGTTTTTCGGCGCCCTCAACTACATCGGGCAGATCCACCGGACCTATCTGGTGTGCGAGGCGGCCGACGAATTGATCCTGATCGATCAGCACGCCGCCCACGAGCGGGTGGCCTACGCCCGGCTGCGCGCGGCCCACGCCACCCGTCAGATCCCGCGCCAGCGGCTGCTCTTCCCGATCCCGATCGAGGTCGGCGAGGCGGCGGCCGCCGCGGCGCAAAGCGAGATGCTCGACGCGCTCGGCTTCGAGGTGGCGCCGCATGCGCCCGGCGTGGTGCTGCTGCGCGCGATGCCCGAGCCGCTCAAGGACGCCGACCCCAAGCCGCTGCTGCGCGAGGTGCTGGCGGAGCTCTGCGAGGGGACACCGCTCGGGAGCGGCGATCTGGAACGGGTCGATCACCTGCTGGCGACCATCGCCTGCCACAGCGTGGTGCGGGCGGGCGACGTGCTGGGCCGGCCGGCCGTGCTCGCGCTCCTGGCGCAGCTCGACGACGTCGATCTCAGCTCGCATTGCCCGCACGGACGGCCGGTGATGCTGCGGCTGCCGATCGCCGAGCTCGAAAGGCGGTTCGGACGTGCCTGACGCCGAGCCGCCCGGCCCGGCGATCCGTTTCATCGCCGTGCTGGGCCCAACCGCCTCCGGAAAGAGCACGCTCGGCCTGGCGCTGGCCGAACGCCTGGGCGGCGAGATCGTCACCTGCGACTCGCAGCAGGTCTACATCGGCATGGACATCGGCACCGCCAAGCCGACCCGCGAGGAGCGCCGGCGCGTCCCACACCACGGCCTCGACCTCTGCCACCCCGACGAGCCGTTTCACGCCGCGCGCTGGGCGGCGCTGGCCCGGGCGGCGATCAAGAGCATCGCGGCGCGCAACCGCGTGCCGATCGTCGTCGGTGGCACCGGCCTTTACTACCGGGCGCTCACCGCCGGCCTCTTCGAGGCCCCCCCGCCAGACGAGACGCTCCGCGCGCGTCACCGTGAGCTTTCGGACCGCGACGGCATCGAGGCGCTTCGCGCCCGGCTGACCGCGGTCGATCCGGAAGCCGCCGCCGGGATCGCGCCGCGCGATTTCGTCCGCATCAGCCGGGCGCTCGAGGTCTACGAGCAAACGGGGGTCGCGATCACCACCCTACGCCGGCAGGCGGCGCCGCCGCGCGATCTGTCGCCGACGGTGCTGCTGCTCGATCCACCGCTCGGCGAATCGCGCGCGCGCATCACCGCCCGCACGGTCGCGATGATCGCCGCCGGCTTCCTCGACGAGGTACGAGCGCTGCACGCCGCCGGCTACGGCCCCACGCTGCGACCGCTGCAGGCGCTCGGCTACAAACAGCTCGGCGCGGTCTTGGCTGGAACGACGTCGATGGCCGAGGCGACCGCCGAGATGGTGCGCGCCACCTTCGCCTACGCGCGCCGCCAGCGGACCTGGTTCAGGAAGGAGGCAGCCGCCACGCGATTCACCGCCGTCCCGGAGATCGAGGTTGCGCTCGAAGCGGTGGCGGCGGGCGCCGGACCTGACCGGATGACCGGGGCGACCGCGTGATCGACCGCGATCGGATCGCGGGGATGACCGGATGAGCGCGCCCGACTGCGTCTTCTGCGCGATCGTCACGGGCGAGCGCTCGGCGGCCATCGTGACGCGCGACGAGGCATCGGTCGCCTTTCTCGATGCGCGGCCGCTCTTCAAGGGCCACGTGCTGGTGGTGCCGGTCGCCCACACCGGCACGCTGCTCGATCTGCCGCCCCCGGCGATCGGCCCGTTCTTCGCCGCCGTTCAGCGCATCGCGCGCGCCGTCGAGATGGGCCTCGGCGCCGACGGCACCTTCGTCGCAATGAACAACAAGGTCTCCCAGAGCGTCCCGCATCTCCACACCCACGTGATCCCGCGCCGTCGCAAGGACGGCCTGCGCGGCTTCTTCTGGCCCCGCGAGCCCTACCAGGACGACGCCGAGCGCGACGACTTCGCCGCGCGAATCCGCGCGGCGCTCTGACCGATGCCCGAGCTTCCCGAAGTGGAGGTCGCGGCGCGCAATCTTCGGCGCCGGGCGGCGCGGTGGCGGGTGCGCGCCGCGCGCGCCGACAACCACGCCAAGCGGATCGGCGCCCCGCTGTCCCCGTTGCAAGAAGGGAACGATCCTCCGTATCGTGCAGGCGCAGCGGGCGACCTTCTTTTGCCCGCGCTGCCAAAAATGAAATCAGTTCCGAAATTCTCCCGTTCCCCGGCACTGGTGACTCTGGCCGCGATCGCCGCCGGCGCGTGCCGGCGCCCGCCCCCGACGGCGGCCGACGCGACCGCGGCATCCTATCGAGAGAGCGCCGACCGGATCGTCACCTCCAGCCTGAACAGCGACGGCGCGTGGCTCAAGGTGTCCTACCTGACCGACGAGATCGGCGCGCGCATCAGCGGCTCGACCGAGCTCGATCGCGCGATCATCTGGGCACGCGACACCTTCGCCAAGGAAGGGCATCAGAACGTCCACCTCGAGCCCGCGCACGTCCCCCACTGGGTCCGCGGCGAAGAATCGGCGGCGATCGTCACGCCGTTCCCGCGCAAGCTCGCCGTCCTGGCGCTTGGCGGCAGCGTCGGCACGCCGCCCGGCGGCCTCACCGCCGAGGTCGCGGTCGTCTCGTCGTTCGAGGAGCTGGCCCAGCTCGGCACGCGCGCGAAGGGGAAGATCGTCGTCTACAACCACGCCATGCTCGCGACGGGAAACGCCGGCAAGGGCTACGGCGAGGCGCTCCCCTTCCGGGTGACCGGCGCCGATCGCGCGGCCGCGCTGGGGGCCGTCGCGGTCTTGGTCCGCTCGCTGACGGCGCACAGCCTGGGCGCGCCCCACACCGGCTGGATGAAATATGCCGGGACCACGAAGATCCCGGCCGCCGCGCTCTCCGTCGAAGACGCGGCGTTGATCGCACGCCTGGCCTCGCGCCGCGAGAAGGTGACCGTCCACCTCACGCTCGGCGCGCAGACCCTTCCCGACGTCGCGTCCGCCAACGTCGTCGCCGAGATCCGCGGCCGGGAAAAGCCCGACGAGGTCGTCCTCATCGGGGCGCACATCGATTCGTGGGACGTCGGCCAGGGTGCGCAGGACGACGGCTCCGGCTGCGCGATGGTGATGGAATCTCTGGCCACCCTCCGTCGGCTCGGTCTGGTGCCGCGCCGCACGCTGCGCGCGGTCCTGTTCACGGGCGAAGAGGAAGGCCGCCGCGGCGCCAAGCAGTACGCCGCCCTTCACCGGGCCGAGCTTCCGCACGTGGTCGGGGCGTTCGAGTGCGACGCCGGGATCGGCACGCCGGTCGGCTTCGTAACCGACGGAGTCCCCGCCTGGAGCGGCGAAGCGCGCTCGTTCGCCGGCCTGCTCGCGCTGGCCGGCGCCGGCGCCATCATTCCCGCCTTTCCCGGCGAGGACATCGACGAGCTGAAGGTGGGCGGCGTGCCGCGCCTCGGGCTCGCGGTCGACATCGACCACTACTTCGACGTCCACCATTCCGCGGCCGACACGCTCGACAAGATCGATCGCAACAACCTGGCACGCGGGGTCGCGGCCCTGGCGACGATGGCCTTCATTTTGGCCGATCGTCCGGAACGCTGGGTGGAGACGGTGCCAGCTGCCGCACCCGAGGCAGGCGCGCCGCACCCATGACCGCCGCCGCCGCAGGCCCGAGCCGGACCGCGCGACTCGCGCCGCTCGACTGGATGCGCGGGCTGGTGATGATTTTGATGGCAATCGATCACAGCTCCGGCGCCTTCAACGGTGGGCACCTCTTCACCGACGCCGCGTTCCTCTATCATCCCGGCGCGCCGCTGCCCGCCGCGCAGTTCCTCACCCGCTGGATCACCCACCTCTGCGCGCCGACCTTCCTGTTTCTGGCCGGGGTCGGCCTGGCCTTCACCGTCGCCAAGCAGCGCGACCGGGGCGCCTCCGCGGGCGCCATCGATCGCTACGTCCTGGTGCGCGGGGTGATCATCGCGGCCTTCGAGCTGTGGATCTCGTTCTTCGTCATGCCCAAGGGGAAGATCCTCTTCCAGGTTCTCTACGGCATCGGCTCGAGCTACCTGTTCATGATCCCGCTGCGCCGCCTCCCCGATCGGGCCGCCATCGTGCTCGCGCTCGCGCTCGTCGTGGGGGGCGAGGCGCTCACCGGGCTGCTGGCGCCCGGCGGCCACAGCGCCCCGCCGCTGGTCCTGGCGCTCTTGCTCACGGGCGCCTCCCGGCCGCATCTGCTGATCGCCTATCCGACGATTCCCTGGTTGGCGATTCTGCTGCTCGGTTGGGGTTGGGGACGGCGTCTGCTCACGCGGCCGGCCGCGCGCGAGGGGCTGGCGGGAAAGCTGGCGCTGGCCGGCCTCGTCGCCCTCCTGATCTTCGCCGTTGTCCGGGGCGTCAACGGCTACGGCAATATGGGCTTGCCACGCTACGGAAGCTCCGTCGTGCAGTGGCTGCACGTCGGCAAGTACCCGCCCGGCCTGTCGTACGTCTCCCTGGAGCTCGGCATCGCCGCCCTTTGTCTGTCGGGGCTCTTCGCGTTCGGACGCACCCACGCCTTTCGATCGAATGGCCTGGTCCTCACGCTCGGACAGACGCCGATGTTCTTCTACCTGCTCCACTTCCCGCTGCTGATCCTCTCGGCGCGCGTCCTCGGCGTCTCGGGCCGCCTGGGCCTGGGCGCGGCCTACCTGGGCGCCGCGCTCGTGGTCGCCGCGCTCTACCCCGCCTGCCGCTGGTACCGGGGCTACAAAGCCGCCCATCGCGCCGGCTGGGCGGGCTACATTTGAACGCGGCATGAAGGTCTCGCCCGCCGCGCGCGCGGCCGCTTTCTCGCTGGCCGCCCTGACGCTCGGTTGCAACGGCACCCGCCCGGGACCGAGCGGCCACGTCATCGAGATCGACATCGACGATCACGGCCTCGCGGGGCTCTGGATGGCGAACGCGCCCAATATCAAGGGCCTCGTCGCGCGCGGCACGCTGGCCTTCTCCCGAGTGGTCGTGCCGACCCACAGCAACCAGAACAACATGGCGCTCCTGACCGGGCAGTATCCCGACGGCGACAACGTCCCTTCGAACGACTGGTTGTCGCGCAGCGCCGGCTTCGTTTCGCCCGTGACGTTCCCGGGCCTGGCGGTCGGTGACTACGCCATCTACGCCAAGAACCCGCTCCTCACGCGGGGCGACAGCGTCTACCACGCGGTCCGCGACGCCGGCGGGCGCTCGGCGTACGTGGGCGAGCTGCCCCCGTTCGAGGCCGGCGCCGACGACGTGCACCTGTCGATCGTGGGGACGACGATCGACTCCGCGCTGGGACCGGTGACCATCGCGGAGACGGACGCCAAACAGATCCTCACCGGCGTCCTCGATTATCCCCCGGCGATCGCCGATGGCTACGCCTACGACGGACCGCCGGGGAGCGGCGAGACCCAGACCCAGTTCACGCTGCGCGACGCCGCGGACCTCGTGCGCGCGACCTCGCCCGACCACCCGATGCCGGCGTTCATGTTCGTGTGGGACTTCATCGCCCTCGACGACGATCCGACCAGCGCTTTCGGTGCCGACGGCGCGGCGCTCGCGCAGATCATCGACGACTACGACGCCGGCCTGGGCGAGCTGCTCTCCGCGCTCGACGACCGGGATCTCACCGACAGCACCAACATCGTCTTCACGCTCGACCACGGCAAGGTCGACACCCACAACCAAGTGGCGCTGGGAACCCAGGGGGGCGCGAGCGCCGACGGGCAGCTGGCGGCGCTGGTGAAAGCGAAGGGCGCCCCGGTCGGACTCGACACCTCCAGCTACGCGCTGCTCAACGAGGATGGAGACGCGCTGGTCTACGCGAACGTCCCCGGCGCCGGGACTTCTGCGGGCGCCGCGATGCAGGCCGACGTCACGCACAAGCTGCTCTCGCTGATTCAATCGGGCGGAATCGTCGGCCTCGACACCACCCGCACGCTCACCGCCGACGGCGCGCTCGGCACCCGCAGCTTCCACGACTTTCGCGCCTGCAGCCCCAACCAGGCCGACATCGTGGTGTTCCCGCAGGACGACTGGACGCTGAACCAGGTCGACGCCGGAAATAGTGCGCCTGGCCCATTCCTGGAGCACACCCAGTACCCCTACGGGCGTCACGGCGGGTTCTCCGCCGACGAGCTCTACGTACCGCTCATCATGGCCGGACCGGCATTCAAACGGGGCGTCATGCTGCCCCACCCGGTCTTGCACCCGGAGATCGCCCCGACGGCGCTGGCCACGCTGGAGATGTCGTCGACGTTCAACGGAGACGTCGCCCTGCGCACCGCGGCCCGCGGGCCGATCCGCGCCGCGTTCGTCGGCGATCCCGGCGAGACCATCCCGGTCCCGAGCCCGCCGGACACGGCGCGCGACCTGGTCCTCGCGGGAAGTGGTTTTCTCGGCCCGCCACCGGCGCCGACGGAGATCCCCAGGGTGGTGGTGGTGCTCGACCTCGGGGGCCTCTACGACGACGAGGTCTTCGGCGATCCGCTGACCGCGCAGGCGGCGACCGGCCTGCGGACCGCGGCGGCGGTCGGTACCCGCTTCGAAGACTGCTGGACCGAGAGCCGCGACTGGCCGGTCACCGAATACCAGTTGCTGACCGGCGGCTACCCGGTCGCGCCGTTCGTCGCCGCCGCCGAGGACGATCCGAACGAGACGCTGCCGCCGGGCACCGGGCTGCTGGCCATGCCTCCGCCGGAAAACCACATCGCCAACGCGGCCGGGTACGCCGCCTGGCGCGCACCGACGGTGTTCGCCAGTGAGAGCCTCTTCGACGCTGCGCACGCGCTGGGATGGGCCACGGCTCTTCTGGGGGCGCCCGATTTTCAGACGCTGCACCTCGATCCCTCGAGGATCGATTCTTCCGTCCTCGATAGCGGCGGCGACCTGGGCGACCAGCTCGGCGGGCTGGCGGCCGAGCACCCGGCCGGCCTGCTCGCGGTGGTCGCGATCGGCGGCGTGCGGACCGCCGACCGGCACAGCGGCCAGGCGCTCGGCGAGCTCGAGACGCTGGGCCACGCGGCCCTCGACGTGCTGCAGGGGGTCCCGGGCGCGCTGGTGGTGATCACCAGCCGCGGCGCCACTCCCATCGACGATCCGCGATCCGACTTCTACGGGCCGGGGTCCTCCCGGCACGTGCCGCTGGTGCTGATCGGCCCGGGCGTTCGCGTCGGCGTGGTGACCGGACAGCCGGCGACGCCCGCCGACATCCCCGCCACGATTCTCTATGCGCTCGGCGCGGCCGTCACCGCCGATGTGTCCGGCGGCATCACCGCCACCGGCGTGCCGATCGGCGGCGTGCCCCAACCGTCCCCCCGCACCGCGACCCAGAGCCACGCGTTATTGCGAGCGTTTATTACAAGCGTGGGACCCTGAGAGGGTCCCACACCCCCCGCGAAGAGCTCGGGCCAGCAAAGCTGTCCCTCCCTCACGCGTACACCGCCAGCCCCTGACAGGCTATAGACTACGCCGATGGCCGAGACCGCTGCGCCCCTCGTTCGCGGGAACGACACCCCGATGCTCGATTTCGAGCGTCCGGTGGTCGAGCTGGAGCGAAAGATCGAAGAGCTGGTGCGCGTGAGCGGTGGCGCGAGCGAGCTGCACCCGCAGATCATGCTGCTCGAGGCGCGGGCGCGCGAGCTGCAGCAGAAGATCTTCGCCGAGCTGACCCCCTGGCAGAAGGTGCAGCTCTCCCGCCACCCGGCCCGCCCCTACACGCTGGATTTCATCGAGCGTCTGGTCCCCGATTTCATCGAGCTGCACGGCGATCGCCGATTCGCCGACGATCCGGCGGTGGTCGGCGGCTTCGGAACCTTCGCGGGGATGCCGGCGTTGGTGGTCGGCCACCAGAAAGGCCGGAGCACCAAGGAGAAGGTGCAGCGGAATTTCGGCCAGCCGAAACCGGAGGGCTACCGCAAGGCGCAGCGCCTGATGGAGCTGGCCGCGCGGACCGGCCGCCCGATCCTCTGCCTCATCGACACGCAGGGCGCCTACCCGGGCGTCGACGCCGAGGAGCGCGGGCAGGCCGAAGCGATCGCCAAGAGCCTCGAGATCATGGCCGGCCTCCCCGTCCCCATCGTGTGTGCGGTCATCGGCGAAGGGGGCTCCGGCGGCGCGCTCGCGCTGGGCGTCGCGAACCGCATCTTGATGCTGGAGTACGCGACCTATTCGGTGATCTCGCCCGAGGGGTGCGCGTCGATTCTCTGGCGCGACGACGGGAAGAAGGCGGAAGCGGCGGCCGCGATGAAGATGACCGCGACCGATCTGCAGCGGCTGGGTGTGGTCGATGAAGTGGTTCCGGAGGCGCCCGGCGGCGCCCACCGCGATCACGATCTGGCGGCCCGCAACCTGGGCGAGGCGCTGCGCCGCCACCTGGCGGAGCTCTTGCTGATGGCGCCCGAGGCGCTACGCAACGACCGCTACAGCAAGTTCCGCCACATGGGCGCGTTCGTCGAATCGGGCGACAAGGCCGCCCCGACGCCGCTGTGAGCCCCCCGCCACCTGTCGCCGAGGCGCTGCGGCGCAGCGCCCGCTACGTCGAGGAGGTGGTGATCGGCTGGAACCTCTGCCCCTGGGCGGCGCGCGCCTGGCGCGACGGTCGGGTCGCGCGGCGCGTGGTCCTCGAGGAGGCGCTGGATGTCGCTCCGGTCCTCGCGTTCATCGACGAGCTCAGCGGCACGCCGGGCCTCGCGATCGGCCTGGCGATCTTTCCGCGCGCGACCGTCACCAACGCCGCCTTCGGCGCTTTCGCCGAGCGGGTGCGACGGGCCGACCGCGCGCGGCGACCGACCGACGTCTCCGCGCCGTTCATGCTGGCCGCGTTTCATCCCGATTCCGGCGCCGGCGCCGATCTCCAGAGCGCGGCCCAGCTGGTCTCGTTCATCCGCCGCACGCCCGATCCGACGCTGCAGCTGGTGCGCGCGTCGGTGGTGGCGGAGCTGGCGCGCGACGGCCGCGACATCTCCGCCGACATCGCCCGCGACAACCTGGCCAACGTGACGGCGCGCGATCCGTCGGCGCTCGGCGCCCTGCTCGACGACATCCGCCGCGATCGCGACCGCTCGCCGCGCGCGTGAAACCGTGGACCTCTCGTTGACCCGCGCCGGGCACCCGAGGCGACGACCGAGGGTGGGCCGCCGGGCAACGATCGTCGCGGCGCTGGTGTTCTCATCGACGCTCGCCGGCCACAGGGCATGGGCCGGTCCCCCTTTTCTGACCGATGATCCGGCGCCCGTCGATCTCGGACACTGGGAGTTCTACCTGGGGTCGCAGTGGACGATGGCCCGCCAGGCCGCCACCGGGGCCGCGCCGCTCATCGAGGTCAACTATGGGGCCCTGCCCGGGCTGCAGCTGCACGTCATCGTGCCCGCCACGGCCGCCTGGCAGAGCGGCGCGCCGGTCGAGTATGGCCTCGGCGACATCGAGCTCGGCGCCAAGTATCGCTTCGTCGACGAAGGAGATCGGCGACCGCAGATCGGCGTGTTTCCGCTGGTGCTGCTGCCGACGGGTTCCCAGGAGCGCGGCCTCGGCACGGGAACCACGCAGGTGCTGTTGCCGATCTGGATCCAGAAGAGCTTCGGCCCGTGGACGACGTACGGCGGCGCGGGGGTACACCTCGCCTCCGGAGACGACGACCTGGTTGCTGGCTGGCTGCTTCAGCGCCTGCTGTTCGGCAAGCTCACCCTCGGGACGGAGGCCTTCTTCACGATCCCGCTCGACGGAGATCCCGTGGAGCTCCAGGTGAACGTCGGGGTGATCGTGGACTTCAGCGCCCGGCACCATGTGCTGGCATCGGCCGGACCCGCGTTCGGCGGCGACACCCGCGCTCAAGCGTACCTCGCGTATCAGCTCACGATCTGAGCCCGAGCGCTCACGGCACGGGCTCCGGCGCGTCCGGTCGTCGACGCGTCGACGACCGTGACGGTGTCGGCGCCACCGTCGCTCGCGTCGGCGCCACCGTCGCTGGCGTCGGCGCCACCGTCGCTCGCGTCTCGCGCGTCGGCCGGGCCAGCGTCGCTGGGCCCCACCTCCGCTGCGACGTCGACCGGCGCGTCCATCGCGCGCGTGTCCGGTCGGCTGCCTCCGTCCGCGTTCGCCCTCGGCGCGTCGGCCGCGGCGTCTGCGCCGCTAAAGTGCATGCTTGGGACCAACTTCCCGCAACCGGAGACGGCGAACGAGACCAGCGCCAGCGCGGCCAGCGGCCGCAGGGCGGCGGACAGTCGAGCGGTCTTGCTTGCCGGCACGTTCATCGTGAATTCATTGTACAGCGATCACACGGACGATGGTCGACGCGGAAGTGGGGGATTTCGCCGATCCTTGTGTATCTTTCTGGTGTCCTCGGCCGAGGGGCCGGCAAAGGGGAAGAAGAGATGAGCATCTCAAACACTGTCGTCGCGCTGGCCGCCATCTGGACGGTTGGCATCATGAACATGTCCAACTCCGCGGAGGCGGCGCCCGACAAGACCGCCTCGACGTTGGACACCGCCGCCATCGAGGAGCTGACCGGCGCCAAGGGCGCGCTCGACGCCAAGGAGGGCGTCTTCAAGGTGTCGTTGCCCCGCGCGGACATCAAGACGACGGCCGCCGGCGTGCGGATGACGCCGCCCCTCGGTCTCACGGCCTGGGCGGCGTTCACCAAGACCGGCAAACCAGGATCCGCTCACACGATGGTCATGGGAGACATCGTGCTCCTCGAAGATCAGGTGAACCCGGTCATGAGCGCGGCGATCGACAACGGGCTCGAGGTGACCGCGCTGCACAACCACTTCTTCTGGGACACGCCCAAGGTGATGTTCATGCACATCGGCGGCATGGGCGACGAGAAGGTGCTGGCGACCGCCGTCGGCAAGGTCTTTGCGCGGTTGAAGGAGACCGCCGGCGGCAAGGGCGAGGTGCTGCACGCCGACCTCGATCCGGCGAAGACCAGCCTCACCCCCGCGAAGATCGAGGCGGTGCTGGTCTACAAGGGCGATCTCAAGGACGGCGTCTACAAGGTCGTCATCGGGCGCACCACCAAGATGAACGGGCACACCGTCGGCAAAGCGATGGGCGTCAACACCTGGGCCGCCTTCGTGGGGAGCGACGCCAAGGCGGTCGTCGACGGCGACTTCGCGATGCTGGAATCGGAGGTGCAGCCGGTCCTGAAGGCGCTGCGCGGGGGCGGGATCGACATCGTCGCGATCCACAACCACATGACCAACGAGAACCCGCGCATCATCTTTCTGCACTTCTGGGGCGTCGGTTCCACGGAAGGGTTGGCCAGAACGCTCAGGATCGCGCTCGACCTGACCGACCACCTCCCGCCCGCCGCTCCGTGACCGAGGCCGTGGGACCGACCCCGACCGATTCGCCGGGCGCTGGGTCCGGAAGCTTGCGCGACGTTCTGAAGTACTTCCTGTACCTCGGCACGTTCGGCTTCGGGGGTCCGATCGCCCTGGCGGGCTACATGCAGCGAGATCTCGTCGAGAAGCGCGGCTGGATCACGAAGAAGGACTACGTCGACGGCCTGGCCCTGGCCCAGCTGGCCCCGGGTCCGCTCGCCGCGCAGCTGGCGATCTACCTCGGCTGGGTGAAGGGACGCATCCGCGGTGCAACCTTGGTCGCCGGCGCGTTCATCCTGCCCTCGTTCCTGATGGTGCTGGTGCTGTCCAGCCTCTACGTCCGCTATGGCGGCCTGCCCTGGATGCAGAGCGCGTTTTACGGCGTCGGCGCGGCCGTCATCGCCATCATCGCGCGCAGCGCGCTCAAGCTGGGGAAGCTGACGCTGGGGAAGGACCGCCTCTTGTGGGTTTTGTTCACCGCGAGCGCGGCAGCGACGGCCTACACCGAGTCCGAGATCGTCTGGCTATTTCTCGGCAGCGGTTTGGCGGCGCTGCTGGTTCGCTTCCCGCCTCGACGGACACCCGCCGGCGCTGCGGCTTGGCTCCCCCTGACCGGCTTCCACCTGACATTCGCCGCCGCGGTGGCGCCCCTGCTTCCGTCCTGGCCGCTGCTCGGGCGCATCGCGCTCTACTTCGCCGAAGCCGGCTCATTCGTATTCGGAAGCGGGCTGGCGATCGTCCCCTTCCTGCACGGCGGCGTCGTGAACCAGCTCCATTGGCTCACCGAGCGTCAATTCCTCGACGCTGTCGCGGTCGCGATGATCACGCCCGGACCGGTCGTCATCACCGTGGCCTTCATGGGCTACCTCGTCGCCGGTCCGCTCGGCGCGTCGGCCGCGTCCGTGGGCGTGTTCCTTCCCTGCTACCTCTTCGTGATCATCCCGGCGCCGTACTTCCGCCGTTTCGCCGACAACCCCAGGGTGAAGGCCTTCGTCGACGGCGTCACCGCCGCGGCGACCGGCGCCATCGCCGGCGCGGTGTTCGTCCTGGGCCGACGGGCTCTCGTCGATCTAGGTGCCGTACTGATCGCGCTCGTCACCTGGTTCCTCTTCACCCGCTTCAAGAAGCTGCCCGAGCCGGCGGTGATCATCGTCGCCGGGATCGTGGGCCTCTTGCTGCGCGGGACCCAGGTAGACTCGGTTTCGCT
>CAYTTF010000070.1:0-15643 GCA_964440665.1 uncultured Myxococcales bacterium
CGACCAAATCGATCAGCCTCGGGCTCATCATCCTGGCCACCGCCACCGCCTTCGTGCCGGTGGAGATTCGGCATCCGTTCTTCATGATCGCGTTCCTCTTGCTGACGGCCACCACATTCAGCCTGTTCGGCTTCGTGATCGGGGTCTGGGCCAAGGGCTTCGAGCAGCTGCAGCTGATCCCGATGCTGGTGGTGACGCCGCTGACCTTCCTCGGGGGCGCGTTCTATTCGATCGACATGCTGCCGGCGCGCTGGCGCACCCTCGCCCTGTTCAATCCGGTCGTCTATCTCATCAGCGGTTTTCGCTGGAGCTTCTACGAGACGGCCGACGTCGGCGTCGGCATCAGCCTGGCGATGACCTCCGGGTTCCTGGTGCTCTTGCTGCTGGTCGTCGGCTGGATGTTCAAGAGCGGATACCGGCTGAAGAAGTGAGCGGGGATCGGGTGGCGGCGCGGGTTCACCTGGTCGACGGCACCTACGAGCTCTATCGCGCGCACTACTCGCCGCGCCCGGGCCACCGCGATCCGGCCGGGCGCGACGCCAAGGCCACCGTGGGCGTCGTGTCGTCGTTGCTGGCGCTGCTGCACGATTCCGACGAGGCGGTGACCCATCTGGCGGTGGCTTTCGACAACCCGATCCGCTCCTTTCGAAATGACCTCTTCGCCGACTACAAGAGCGACGAAGGCGTGCCGCCCGAGCTGCGCGCCCAGTTCGACGCGGTCGAGGAGGCGGTTCGCGCGCTGGGCGTCGTCGTCTGGTCGATGGGCGAGCACGAGGCGGACGACGCGCTCGCCTCCGGGGCGCGCCGCTTCGGCGACGAGGTCGACCAGGTTCGGATCCTGACGCCGGACAAAGACCTCGCGCAGTGCCTGCGCGGCGCGCGGGTGGTGCAAGTCGACCGGCGACAGAAGAAGGTGACCGACGAGGCCGCCTTCCGCGCGGCGCGCGGGTTCGGGCCGGGGAGCGTCCCCGATTTCCTGGCGCTGACCGGCGATACGGCCGACGGCATTCCGGGGCTGCCCGGGTTCGGCGAAAAGAGCGCGTCGCTGCTGATCGGCGCCTACGAGCACCTCGAGGCGATTCCGGCGCTTCCTTATCAATGGAAGGTGAAGGTGCGCGGGGCGCTGCAGCTCGGCGCCACGCTGGTCGAGCGGCGGGAGGACGCGCTCTTCTATCGGAGGCTGGCGACGCTGGTCGACACCGTGCCGCTCGCCGAGTCGCTCGACGATCTGCGCTTCCGCGGCGTCCCGCGCGCGCGGTTCGAATCCTGGTGCGACGCCGTCGGCGTCAAGACGCTCAAGACCGCCCCCAAGCGCTGGGCGCCGTGACGACCGGCTCAGCCCGCAACGCCCGGCATTGCGGCTAGGCCTCTGAGCGGGGCGTGAGGATCAGGCTCATGAGCGACGATAGCACGCTGACCACCAGCGCGCCGCCGATCGCCGAGCCGAGCGACGCGACTGTGAATCCAGGCACCAGCCAGGCCGCCAGCGCGAACGCCACGCCGTTGACGACCAGATAGAAGAGCCCCAGCGTCAGCACCGTGATCGGCAGCGTCAGCAGCAAGAGCACCGGTCGAACCACCGCATTCACCAGACCCAGCACCAGGGCCGCCACGATCAACGCCGCGCCCGACGAAACGTGGATGCCGGGGACGACGTGCGCGCCGACCGCCAGCGCCACGGCGGTGACCAACCAATGAACCAGAAACCCCATCGCCCTCAAGTCTGGCCTCAAGCCCCACTTAGCGCAACGTGGTCGATCGAGGGGCTGTACAGTAATTTCCCATCGTGGCGGTCAAGTGGCAGCTAAGCGTGCGCAACGGGCTGGAGGTGCTCGATCTCGCGACGCCCACGTCCACCTGCAGCGTCGCACTGCACGGCGCGCAGGTATTGAGCTTCACGCCGCGCGCCGAGCGCGACTGGTTGTGGGTCAGCGAGAAGGCGCGCTGGGACGTCGGGACCGCGCTGCGCGGCGGGATCCCGATCTGCTTCCCCTGGTTCGGCCCGCACCCCACCCTACGCAGCTTTCCGGCGCACGGGTTTGCGCGCACATCGATCTGGCGTTTGCTCGCCGTCGACGAGGTGGCCGGGTCACGCGTCCGCGCCGTCTTCGAGCTGGGTGCCGGCGACGCGAGCGCTGCATTTTTCCCGCACGTCTTCACGGCGCGCACCACCGTCATCGCGGGCGACGATCTGGAGCTGTCGTTCGACGTCGTCAATGGAGGCAGCACCCCCTTCGCGTTCGAGGCGGCCCTGCACACCTATTTCGCCGTCTCCGACTGCGAGGCGATCGCGGTGGAAGGGTTGGGCGGCCACACCTACGTCGACAAGGTTTCAGGCGGCGAGCGGCGCCTCCAGGGCGGAGAGCCGCTCCGGATCTCCGGCGAGATCGATCGCGTGTACCAGAGCGGCGGCCCGGTCACGCTCGTCGATCCGGCGGGTGCCCGCTCGCTTCGGTTGGAGACGCGTGGTGCGGCTTCGACGGTGGTCTGGAACCCTGGCGCCAAGAAAGCGGGCGCGCTCACCGATGTGTCGCCGGACGGCTTCCGACGCTTCGTTTGCCTCGAGACCGGTAACGTGGGTGACCAAAGAATCACCGTGCCGCCCGGCGGGAGTAACGCGATGTCGGTGTATTACCTGTGTGTGCGGAATCGTAGCTGAGTTGTCGCCGGCGTAGTTGCGGGGAAGTCTGCCGAAGTCCGCCGCATCGAGGATGCTCGTGTGCTGACAAGGGGGCTATCACTTCACCGCGGGATGGTCACAGTGGGCTGGAAGACAGAATTTGGCGATCCAGTTAAGAAGCCCGGTTTTTGGCCGATGAACCGCCCCTCAGACAGAATGATGGGCGTATCGGTCAAAGAGAAATGGCAAGGACACCCCGGCCGCGTCGTCGTGGGGATCCTGGCCTCGCTCTTGGCGCTGGTGGTGGTGTTCGTCGCACGATCGAGCGCACATCGAACCGATGCACCCGCGGGGCTGGTCACCGAAGCCAAGGGGCCGGAGCCCGCGCCGTACGCGATCCCGCCGGAGTTGGTGAAGGCGCTGCCGAGCGCGCAGGCGGCGCCGGCGGCCCTGCCGTCGCCCGAGCCGGCAGAAGACTCTGGCGCGGACAGGGCGATCGCGGATCGCCCCGGTGCGCGCAAACAGGCGGCGCTCGGCAACGCAAATGTCGGGAGGCGCTCGGCGCGCGCGATCGCGCACGCGGCGGGCGCGCGGTCCAAGGTGGCCCGCGTGGACGAAGCGGCCCCGCCCGCGGCGACAACCACCCCTGCCGCCGATGCGACGAAGACCGTTGAGTCCGCCAAGAACCGCGTGCCCCTGGTCGACGATCGGCGGCGCGTCAATATCCTGGAATGAACGCGTAACCCGAGGTGCTGATCAAATGAGACGATTCTCGATTGTGGCGCAAAGAGCGGCGATGCCGCTGGTGTTGTCGCTCTGCTTGCTGGTGTCCCGCTTGTCGCGCGCGGATGAAGCGACCCCCGCCGATCCGGGCGGAGGTGTCCCCGCGGTGGCCAGGCTGACCAACGAGGGGATGACCCTCTTCCGGGCCGCCGACTACCGCCATGCCCTGGAAAGATTTCTGCAGGCGGCCACCATCGACCAGGACTCGAACCTCCTGTTCAATATTGCCCGCTGCTACGAGATGCTGGGCGACCGCGACGCGGCCATCGAGAAGTACGAGGCCTTCCTGGCCAAGCCCGACGCCGACTCTCAGGGAAAAGTACGTGCCAACGAAGCGATCCGGGTGCTCCGTGACGCCAAGGCGCGCAGCGCCGCCGCGGCCGCCGCGCCGCCGGTGGTGGCGCCGCAGGCCGCGCCACCCTTCGCGATCGGCCGGAACCTCGACGCGGGATCGGGTGGCGTCAATCCCGGTGATGACGGGGGAAGGCCGCTTCTGACTGCAGCCGTGGTCACCCTGAGCGCCGGCGTGCTGGTGACCGCGGCCGGCGTGATCGCGATGGCGCTCGGCTCGGCCGACCACGACAAGGTGACGAACAGCGCCGGATATGGGAACCCGATGCAAGTCGACCCGCTGACGCAGACGCAGGCGCAGGCGCTGGTGGATTCGGGCAACTCGAAGCAGCTCGCCGGGGAGATCGCGATCGGCGTCGGCGGTGCGCTGCTGGTGACGTCGGCGGTTCTCTTCGTCGTGCGGTCGCCGCACGGTGGCCCCGACAAAGAGACCAGATCGGTCGCGTTTCATTTGGCGCCTTCGACGAGCGGCGCCCGGGTCCTTCTCGAAGGGAGATTCTAGCCATGGCAACCAATACGGGGACGGCGGTGGTGGGCACGACGGCGGCGGGCGCCGCGGTGGTGGGCCCGAAGGCGGCGGGCGCCGCGGTGGTGGGCACGATCGGGTTGATTCTGGCGGGCCTGTCGGCCTGCTCGGCGCCTGGGCTCGGGGGGACGACCTTCGCCTGTTCCACCGACGCGGACTGCGTCGGCGGCAAGGTCTGCGGGGTGGTGAATGGCGAGATGGGGTGCGTTTCACCAGATGAGAGCCCCATCTCCATCGGCCTGAGCGCGCCGCTGCAGGGGCCGAGCCAGAACCTCGGCATCGAGATGCGGCGCGGGATCCAGGCGCTGTTCAAGAACGTCAACGACGCGGGCGGCGTCTTCGGCCGCCAACTCCAGCTAACCTCGATGAACGACAACTACGATCCGGCCACGGCGCTGGCGAACGTGCAGCAGATGCTCGACATTCAGCAGACCGTCGCCGCTCCCGATCTCCCCGACGTGCGGGGCCCCAACAGCGTGCTGGCGTTGCTGGGTAACGTCGGAACGCCGACCATGCTGGTGACCGCGCCGGTGGCCAACAAGAACGGCGTGGTCTTCTTTGCGCCCTTCACCGGCGCGCAGAAGTACCTGCGCGACGGCACCGACTCGCCGTACGTCTTCAACTATCGCGCCGGTTACTACGAAGAGACGGCCGCCATGGTCGACTACATGCAGAGCTTCCGGGCACCCCGCATCATCACCGGCCCGACCTCCTACAACCACATCCTGGCCTTCACCCAGCACGACACCTACGGCGACGCCGGATACGGCGGGCTGGTCAGCGCCTTCAACTCCCGCGTCGGGGCCTTGCCGCAACCCGATTCGACCATGCCCAATCCGTCGATCACCCGGATCATGTACGAGCGGGATGACGTCACCAGCGTCGATCCGGCCGTCGTCAGCGCGGAGGCCTTCCTGTCGAATCTCATGCTGGAGACCACGCCCAAGGTCTCGGTCGCGATCGTGATGATCGACACCTACCAGCCGGGGGACAGCTTCACCCGCGGCATCAAGGACTGGATCAACGCCGATCTGGGGCGGGCGACCAAGCTCGACGTCCTCTTCATCCACGTCTCGTTCGTGGGGAGCGACGCCCTGGCGCAGGCCCTCGGCAGCCCGCCAGCGACCTACGTCGACGGGACCGATCCGACCGGCCAGACCACCAAGTTCTATGGCGACGGCGTGATGGTCACCCAGGTGGTTCCCTACTATCAATCGCAGGCGCCGGGGATCACCGCCTACCGCAACGACATCGGCAAATTCGACAGCGGCGTCTACTCGTTCACCTCGCTCGAGGGCTACGTCGCGGCCAAGCTGTTCGTGGAAGGGCTGAACCGCAACGGGCACACCATCAACGATCTGAATCTGGTCGCGACGCTGCAGTCCGACATGACCGACGTCGACGTCGGCATCGGCACGCTGCTCGATTTTTCGTCGACCAGCCACCAGGCTTGCCACACCGTCTGGGGAAGCCGCATCGGCACCAACGGGACCTTCACCGTCCCGTTCATCTGGGATTCCACCAATGGCATCGTTCCGGGTGCGGGCTGACCGCGACCCGGCAGAACGCTCGGAGGGCCATGTCTAGCAAGACCAGGCGCACCGCTGGCATCGTGCTGGTCCTGGCGGCGGGAGCCGCCGGGGCGGTCGGGTTTCGCGCGCGGCGCGCGGACGCCGACCGCGTCGCCGCGGCGGCCGGTGCGGCGCAGCGGGCGGAGACGCGGGGTCAGGCGGATCGGCTTCGCTTGGAAGAGCGGGCCGCGGGCATCGCGACGATGCAACCGCTGCAAGCTGCGCTGCGCGAGGGCGAAGGGACGGCGCCGCTTCAACGGGTTTTGGACGGGGCGAATTGGTGGAAGCCGGTCGGGGGCGAATTCAAGGCAGTCCGGGTGATCTCCGGCGCCAAGGTGATAGCGGTGCAGGGGGCGATCGATCTGGGCACCGCGGATCGAGATCTGGTGGCCGCGGCGCGCCTCCACGGGTCCGCTTCGTCGGCGCTGTCGATAAATGGGGATCCCCTGCTGGTGGCGGCGGTGCGCATCCCCCCGCCCACAGGCTCGTTCCCGGTGCTGGTGCTGGCGATCCCGGGCGAGGCCGCCTTATCTGCACGGCCCGCGGATCGTTCCGGTGAGACCGGTAAACTGAGCGTCCTGATTCTGGCCGCCGCGCTCGGCGCGCTGGGCTTGTTCGTGCTGCTCGGCGGACGGCCGGGCGGAATCGTCAGTGGGGTGATCAAAGGGGAGACCACGCTCCCATTCGGCGCCACGCCGCCCGAGCGGCCGGCCGCGGGCCTGCCGCAGACCCCGACCCCGCGGCCGCGCACCCCACCGGCGGCCAAGTTGCGCCCGTCGGAGGCGCACGCCATCGGCACCAGTGGAACCAAGCTGCCCAGGGTCCTCGGCCGCTACACGCTCCTCGAGCACCTGGGTCGGGGGGGGATGGCGGACGTCTATATCGCCGCCTCCTACGGCGCCCAGGGATTTCGGCGGACCTTCGTCCTCAAGCGGATTCGGCCGGAGCTGTCCCAGGACAAGGCGGCGGTGGCCCACTTTGTCGACGAGGCTTGCCTGCAGGCGGGGTTGGTTCACTCGAACATCGTCCCGGTCTTCGATTTCGGGATCGTCGACGGCGAATATTTCATGACGGAGGAGTACGTCCTTGGCCGCGATCTGGCGCGCCTGACCGAGCGGCATGCGGAGCAGACCATGCAGCCGTTCGATCCCCGCCTGGCGTTCTATGTCGCGCGCGAGACGCTGCAGGCCCTCGACTACGCGCACAACCGGCAGGACAAGGAGGGGCGTCCGCTGGCGATCGTTCACCGCGACGTCTCGCCGGGCAACATCATGGTGTCGCTGGCGGGCGACGTGAAGCTGTTCGACTTCGGGATCATGAAGTCCAACAGCCGCATCTCGCAGACGCAGTTCGGGATGGTCAAAGGAAACGCCAACTTCATGTCCCCCGAACAGGCGCGCGGGCAGGAGGTCGATTGGCGGAGCGATCTGTTCTCGCTGGGGCTGGTGCTCTATTACTGCCTGGCGGGGCGGCTCCTCTATCACGGCGACAACGATCTGGAGCTGATCCACCTGGCGGCGGCCGGTCCGACCGAAGCGGATTGGGAGGAGATCCGCAAGTTGCCGCAACCCGCGCCCGAGATCCTGACGCGCGCGTTGGCGGTGGACCGAAACGATCGCTTCCAGAGCGCGGCCGAATTCGCGCAGGCGCTGGCCCCCTACGTCCGCCACGCGAGATCCGAGACGGCCGATCTCATGCAGACCCTCTTCGGCGAGGATCTCCGGCGCGAGGCCGCATGAGGGATCGTTCGACTACTTCGTCTGGGCGAGGGTCTCGATCGACGAGACGGTGACCTCGCCGCCGGCCACGCGCTTGGGGTCTCTTGCGCGATGAGAATGGGGGCGTTAGGTTTGATCCCCATCCGAGGAGGACGAGGTCACGACGGTGTCGGTCGCGAAAAAGGCCCCAATTCGGCGTTTGTCTTTCGTCATCGTGGTCCTGCTGTTGCTGGGTGCGGTCTATTCGCTGTCGAGCTTGGCGCGGGCGACGACGTGGGTGCGCCATACCGACGACGTGCGCGTGGCGGTGGGCCATCTGCGGTCGACCCTTCTCGACGCCGAGACCGGGGCTCGGGGCTACGCCGTGGCCGGCGACCGGGCGTTCCTGGCGCCCTACGATCGGGCCCAGGCCGATTGGCGCGCCGACGTCGATCGTGTCCGCGCGCTCACGACGGACAATCCGGACCAGCAGCGGCGGCTGGGCCGCTTGGATCAGTTGGTCGGACGACGCCTCGAGTGGCTCACCCGCTTGCGCGACGCTTACGACGAGGGGGCCCGCGGCCAGGATCTCACGCCGGTGATGCTGCAGGGCAAGATCCCGATGGATGCCGTGCGCGCGCTCATCGCAGAGATGGAGCAAGAGGAGGTTCGGCTCGACGGTATCCGGCAGGCGGAGGTGACGCGCCGCTGGCAGTGGACGGTCGTCCTGTTCGTGGCCGGGGCGTTCGCGTTCCTTGTCGTGGTGGTGGGGGCCTGGAGGCAGCAGGGGGCCGCCGAAGCCCGCCGCGAGGCGATCGATGGCGAGCGGCGTCTGCTGGAAGCGGTGCTGGCGGGTATCGACGACGGAATCACCCTGCAGGATCGAAGCGGCAAGCTGATCTTCGCCAACGCGAGCGGCGCCAGGTTGATCGGCTTCGCGTCGCCGCAAGAGCTGCTGGCGGCGTCGGTTCCGGAGATCATGCAGCGCTTCGAGCTGTACGACGATGAGGGCCGGCGGTTCCCGCCCGAGAAGTTGCCCGCCCGGGCCGTTCTAAAGGGGAGCACCCACGAGGCGGCCGTCCTCTTACGCCACCGACAGACCGGATCCGGCGAGGAGCGGTGGTCCAACCTGCGGGCCTATCCGGTCGTCGATGCGTCGGGCCAGATCGTCCAGGCCATCAACGTCTTCCGCGACGTGACGGCCGAGCAGCAAGCGGAGGAGCGCCGGAAGTTCCTCCTGCGCGCGGGCGACGAGCTCAGCTCGTCTCTCGACTATGAGGTGACGCTCGCGGCGGTCGCCCGGCTGGCCGTACCGGTCCTGGCCGATTGGTGCGCCGTCGACATCGTGGACGGTGGCGGCGTGAAGCGGCTGGCGACGGCCCACGTCGATCCCGCCAAGATCGCCACCGCCGAGACGCTCGAGCGCCGCAACCCACCCGACCTGCAGGCGACGACGGGGGTGGCCGAGATCATCCGTTCCGGCAAAGCCCAGTTGCTGGCCGTCATCCCGCGGGAGCTCTTGCTGGCGGCGGCGCTCGATGCCGAGCACCTCAAGCTCATCGACGAGCTCGACCTGCGTTCGTACATCGGGGTTCCGCTCAAGGCGCGTGGCAAGACGATGGGCGCCATCACGCTGGCGACCGCGGAATCGAAGCGCATCTATACCGAGAGGGATCTGGCTTTTGCGCAGGACCTGGCCGATCGGGCCGCGCTGGCGATCGAGAACGCGCGCCTCTTTCGGGAGGTCGAGCGGGCGCGCGCGGCCACGGCGCTCGAGCTCGCCGCCGAGGGGGAGCGCCGGCGGCAGGCCGAGGAGGCTTCACGCTTCGCGGAGATGTTCATCGGGATCCTCGGTCACGATCTGCGCAACCCGCTCAACGCCGTCACCATGACGGCGACGCTGCTGCAGCGAAAGGGGATCGTCGAAGGTGGCGCGCTCGAGCGCATCTTGTCGAGCGCGCAGCGGATGTCGAACATGGTGGGGCAGCTCCTCGATCTGACCCGCAGCCGTCTGGCCGGCGGCATCGCCCTCGAGAGGAAGCCGACTGATCTTGCAATGGTCATCTCCGATGTCGTCGACGAGCTCAGACGCGCCAACCCGGGTCGGGACATCCGCTGGGAAAGACGCGGCGACGCCCACGGCCTGGTCGATCAGGATCGCCTGGCCCAGGTGGTCTCGAACCTGGTGGGCAACGCCGTGCTGCACGGCGATCCGGGCAAGCCGGTCACCGTCACGCTCATCGCGGGCGGGAGCACCATGTCCCTGGCCGTCCACAACGACGGACCTCCCATCCCGGGCCATCTGCTGCCGGTCATCTTCGACCCATTTCGGCGCACGGCGGCGCGGGACGAGCGATCGAGGGGATTGGGTCTAGGCCTCTTCATCAGCCAGCAGATTGTCGTCGCCCACGGGGGGACCATCGATGTCTCTTCCACGGATACCGGGGGGACGACGTTCACGGTGGCCTTGCCCCGCCTGTCGGCGGCCGGGGAATTGGCGTCACCCGTGGGAAGCTTGGTAGCCTGATGTCGGTGGGAACATCCAAGTCGACCGTCCTCGTCGTCGAAGACGAGAAGGAGTCCCGCGACACCCTGCGCGAGCTCTTGGAGCTGGAAGGCTACCAGGTGCGAACAGCGATCAACGGCCAGGAGGCCCTCGACATCTTGACCGCGCGCGGTGACGAGATCTGCATCATGCTGCTCGACCTGTTCATGCCGGTCATGGATGGATGGCAGGTGATCGACCGCCTGCGCGCGGACGGTCGGCTCGCGGCGACGAAGATCGTGATCATCACGTCGGCCGCCTACAAGGCGCCCTCGGGAATGCCGGTATTCGAAAAGCCGCTCGACCTCAACAAGGTGATGAGCGAAGTGCAACGCCTCTGCTGACGACCGGAACGGGCGTGCCCGGGCATGGTGCCGTCCGCGTCGCTGCCGCCGCGAAACGCTGTCGGTAGGCGGCCGGCGTGACGCCGAGGCGTTGCGTGAAGGCCCGCCACATGGTGCTCGCGTCGCCGAAGCCGGTTCGCGCCGTGATGTCCTTCAGGGGAAGGGGCGTCTCTTCCAAGAGGCGGCGCGCTTCATCGATCCGGAGGCGGCGCACCAGCTCCGCGGGCGATTCGTCGAAATGTTGGCGGCACCAGCGGCTCAGCGTGCGTGGGCTCATGCCGATCCCCGCCGCGAGGCGGTCCACGGGCAGCGCCTCGTCGACGTGCTCGAGGACGAAGGTCGAGATGTCGCGCAACCTGGGCGGCTCCTTTTCCTGCCGCTCGAGCGTCGAGCTGAACTGTGCCTGGTTCCCGGATCGCCGCAGAAACAGGACCAGCCTCTTCGCGACGGCCATCGCCACGCCGTGTCCGTATTCCTCTTCGACCAGCGCGAGGGTGAGGTCGATCCCGGCGGTGAGTCCGCCCGACGTCCACACCCCTTCGTCTCGGACGAAGATGCCTTCGTCGATAACGTGGGCCGCGGGAAACCGCGTGCGCAGCTCGGCGAGATAGAGCCAGTGGGTGGTGGCGCGGCGCCCGTCGAGGAGACCCGCTTCCCCCAGGACGAAGGCGCCCGTGCAGATGGAAATGACCGTGGGGATCCGCCGGTGATGTCGACGCAGCCACGGAACGAGGCGCGCTTCCCCGTCGGGCAGGGGCGTGCGGGGCGATCCCCCGGCGACGATCGCAATATCCGGAAGCCGACTGCCCGCCCGAGGCAAGTTGCGGACGCCGCCCACGACCAGCCCGTGCCGCGTCTGCACGGCCGGCGCGCGCGGCCCGACCAACTCGAGCTCGTAGGCGGCGCGGCCAAGCACGTCGTTCGCGTGGCCCAGCACCTCCCACGGACCAGCGATGTCCAGAACGCCGGTGCCGGGGCAGACGAGAAACCAGACGCGCTTTCCCCGACGGCCCACCATCGCAGCTTGCCACGGCGGGCCGGGGCCCGGTGGCCTAAAATGCAATCTTATTGTCCTTTAGGCCGACCCGGGCCTGGCGCAATCTGTACTCAGCGATGATCAAGATCGGCATCAACGGATTTGGGCGAATCGGCCGGGTGGCATTCCGCGCGGCGATGGGGCGCGACGACGTCGAGATCGTGGCGGTCAACGATCTCCTCGAGCTTCCGCACCTGGCTTACCTCCTCAAGCACGACTCCGTTCACGGCCGGCTCGGGCACGACGTAGAGGTCAAGGACAACTTCCTCGTGGTGGACGGACGGCCCATCCGCGCGACCGCGGTGAAGGATCCGGCGGCATCGCGCTGGGGCGAGGTGGGCGTCGATGTCGTGGTCGAGTCGACCGGGATCTTCCTGACCAAGGAGAAGACGGAGGCCCATCTGCGCGCCGGGGCCAAGCGCGTCATCATGTCGGCGCCGTCCAAGGACGACACGCCGATCTTCGTCTACGGCGTCAACACCGACGGGTACGCGGGCGAGCCGATCGTCTCGGCGGCGTCCTGCACCACCAACTGCCTGGCGCCCCTCGCCAAGGTGGTCGACGACGCCTTCGGCATCAAGCGCGGCCTCATGACGACCATCCATGCGACCACCGCGACCCAAAAGGTCGTCGACGGGGTTTCCGGCAAGGACTGGCGCTTCGGGCGGGGAATTCTGGAGAACATCATTCCGGCGTCGACCGGCGCGGCCGAGGCCGTCACGCGGGTGCTCCCGACGCTGAAGGGGAAGCTCACCGGCATGTCCTTCCGCATCCCCACCTCCGACGTCTCCGTCGTAGACCTGACATGCGAGCTCGTCCGCGGGGCGAGCTACGGTGACATCTGCGCGGCGATGAAGCGGGCCTCCGAGGGAGCGCTCGAAGGCGTGCTCGGCTACACGGACGAGGAGGTGGTGTCGACCGACATGCGCGGCGAATCGTGCACGTCCGTCTTCGACGCCAAGGCGGGCATGGCGCTCGACCCGACCTTCGTGAAGCTGATCGCCTGGTACGACAACGAGTGGGGCTATTCCAGCAAGCTCCTCGACCTAGCGGTCACCATGATGTCCCGCTGAGCGGTGTCTCGGGGCCGTCGAGCGCGACGGGTGTCTCGCCACCGCCGGCGCCCCCGGTCGCTACCCGCCGCAGTATTCCCGGGCGATGGAAATGAGGCGTTCGAAGAGCATCGGCTTCTGAATGACGCGCGTGACGCCCGTGGACGGCGGGGCCGGCGCCGAGGAATGCACGACGATGGGGATCGCGGCCCACTCGGCGCGCTGGCGCATCTTCTCGACGAAATCCCAGCCGTTCATGACCGGCATGAGCAGGTCCAGGATGACCAGGCAGAGGTGCTCGATGTCGCCGATCTTGTCGAGCGCATCCTGACCATCCTCGGCGGTGACGACCGCGTACCCGTTCAGCTCGAGCGCGTCACGCATCATCTCACGCAGCTCCAGCTCGTCCTCGACCACCAGCACCGTGTGAGCCATCGGCCTGCCTTCCGTCGTGTGGGCGGGCATCGGTTAGGGTGCCGGCAGGTTGACTCGAAACGTCGTTCCCTCGGCGACGCTCGAACGCACCTCGATGTCCCCGCCGTGCGCGACGATCACCTCGTGCGAGATGTAGAGGCCGAGGCCCAGACCCTCCGTTTTCGAGGAGCGGCTGTCTCGCTCTCCTCTTCGAAATGGGCTGAAAATCATGGGCTGCATCTGGTCCGGGATGGGCGCGCCGTCGTTGTGGATCTCGACCGATACGAAGCGACCCTCGATGCGCCCGTCGATGGTGACGGGCGTGGCGGGGTCGCCATGAAGAAGCGCGTTTCCGATGAGGTTCGAGAACACCTGCTCGAGACGATCCGCGTCCCAAATGCCCGGAAGAGGACCAGAACGCAGCTCGATCGTCTGGGAAGGGTGGGCGCCCCGCAATTCGTCGACGATATGCGCGATGAGCTCGCGTAGGTCCATCGGCCCCGGCTGGACCTCGAGGCCGCCCCCGAGACGGGTGCGGGTCAGATCCAGGATCTGTTCGATCATGCGGGACATGCGCAGCGAGCTGGAACGCATTCGGTCGAGGATCCGGATCGTTGCCGGGTCCTTGGAGATCTGACGAAGAATACCGGCACCCATGTCGATGGAAGCCAGAGGGTTCCGGAGATCGTGTCCCAGGATCGCCAAGAACCGCTCCTGAAACTCCTGGATGCGCGACTGTTCTTCCAGCTTGGCTCTCTCGGCGGCGAGCGCCCGCTGCGTCTCTTCCGCTTCCCGGCGCTCGGTGAGATCTCTCGTCACCTTCGCGAACCCGACCAAGGTTCCATCGGTGTTGCGCAACGCCGTGATGGTCACATTGGCCCAGAAGCGGGAGCCGTCCTTTCGGACCCGCCAGCCTTCCTCTTCGAAACGCCCGGTGCCGGCCGCGATCTCCAGCTCGCGCTCCGTCTTGCCCGCAGCGACATCGTCCGGCGGGTAGAACACCGAAAAGTTCTTCCCGATGATTTCCGCCGCCTTGTATCCCTTGATACGCTCCGCGCCGACGTTCCAGCTCACGATGTGGCCGCTCGGGTCCAGCATGAAGATGGCGTAGTCCGAGACGCTGGCCACCAGGAGGCGAAAGCGCTCCTCGCTCTCGATCGTGGCCTGACGTGCCGCCACCGGCGCTCGTTGTGCCGACGCCACTAGCCCTCGCCTCCCATGCGGCTTTTCTCAGAGATGGCCAGATCTTCACCCAGAGCGGGTGCCCTCAAAGGAAATCCGTAGGTCCGATTGCCTGCACGCGCAAGGGCCGGGGCCCGTTTCCGAGCTTTTTTTGCCACCGCCGTCGGCGCAAAAGGTAACGCCGGGCGGGTTCAGTAACGGTGACGACCCCTCCAGATCACCGATGGACCGAGGTGAGGCCTCTTGGCGGGTTGTAGCGTTCGGCACGATCGTTGCGTTGGGTGCGGGTATGGTTCCCAGCCGCGGCAGAGTCCTCATCGTGGACGACGATCAAGTTTGGATCGACTCCTTGACCGACTTCCTCGTGGAGGAGGGATATTCGGTCACGGCAGCTCCAAACGGCCTGGCCGGGCTAGAAAAGCTATCGCAGACCAACCCCCTGGTGGTGATCACCGACGTGGAGATGCCGGTCATGGACGGCAGGCAGTTCCTGGTCAGGGTCCACCAGGAGGACGGACGAATGCCCGTCATCGTCGTGACCGGCGAACGCGCCCAACGTGACTACAAGTACAAGCCTGGTCTAACAGGAGCCTTCCGCATCATACGGAAGCCGGTTCCGGTCGAAGAGCTGCTCGCGACGCTCTCCGAAGCCATTGCCCATCGGGTGGTTCATCTCCCGCTCGAAAGACTTTGGCGCGCCGCGGGTACGGCGTCGCGCTCGTGCGCCAGACGTGTGTCGCGTCTACGATGGCCTGCCATCCGTCGCGTCGTCACCTCCGCGTCGGCGGCTCCAGTCATCGTGCTGGTCTTGCTCGCGTCGTCATTGGCGCTGCTCCACCGCTGGCGGGCCGCCTCGTAAGACGTGCGACCCGGGCACGTGATCGCACGGACGACAAGACACAGCACGGCCGCTTCGTGCGATCGTCCAATGGTCGCGACAGCGCGGCCGTTCGATCAAAAGGAGCGATCATGTTCACGCGAATCAAGTTCGTCGGGATTCCGGTGCGAGATCAAGACAAGGCCCTCGCGTTCTGGACGACCACGTTCGGCCTCCAGGTTGCGACCGACCAGCCCATGGGCAACGGGCAACGATGGATCGAGCTCAAGATTCCCGGCGCGCAGACGGGCTTCGCGCTGTTCACGCCCCCCGGGCACGAAGATCGAATCGGCACCTTCCAGAACCTGTCGCTCGAGGTCGACGACGTGGACAAGGCCTACCGCGAGCTGACCGAGCTCGGCGTGGAGTTCGCCCAGCCGCCCAAGAAGGAGCAATGGGGAACTTCCGCGATCTTCAAGGATACGGACGGCAACTCGTTCGTCCTGGCCACGGGGTGACGTCGCGCTCTCCGCAGAAGAGGCACGCCGCGCCAGCGAAAGAACGCGGCGTGGGCACCGCTTCACCCAGGATTGGGCGGTCCGAACCAGGTGGTCAGGCCGTCGCGAAGGCACTGGTCCGTGCCGTCTCCGACCCACGCGACGTATCCGTCGGGCCGAATCAACACGGCGGTGGGCGCCGCGACCG
>CAYTTF010000071.1:0-15379 GCA_964440665.1 uncultured Myxococcales bacterium
GAGTCTTACCCACTAGGTCTGCAGGAAGTCGGAAACGGATGCCGGCATTCGCTACTCGCAAGGCGGTCGAACGCTCGGCGTAGACCACCTCGATGTTGGCGGTCATCCCCGGTTTGAGCTTCAGCGCCGAGTTGTCCACGTCGACAACCGCGTCGTAGGTCACGACGTTCTGGATCACCTGCGGCGAATTACGCACCTCACGGATCTTCCCAGTGAAGATCTCCGCGGGATACGCGTCGACGGTGAAGGTCGCGGTCATACCGGGTGCCAGCCGGCCAACATCGGCCTCGGCGATGTTGGTGTCGACCTGCATCTTGGTCAGGTCCTCGCCCACCAGGAACAGCGTGGGAGCTGCGAAGGCGGCGGCCACGGTCTGACCGACGTCGATATTGCGTGAAATCACGATGCCTTTGACGGGTGCTCTGATCGTGGTGTACGCGAGATTGGTCTTGGCCGTCATCAGAGCCGCCTCGGCTTGGGCCGCCGTGGCCTCTGCCGCCTTCAGTTGGGCCGCATCCGCCGTTGCCGTGGTGTCCGTCGTGTCGACGTCCTGCTGGGCCACAAACTTCTGCGCCAGCAAGTTTCGATTTCGCTTCGCTTGCTTGCGGGCATTGGCGAGCTGAGCCCGCACTTGGAGAACGTTGGCCTTGGCCGACAGGAAGTTTGCCTCAGCCTGCTGGACCGCGGACTTGAACAGCCGAGGATCGATCTGAGCCATCATCTGACCGGGCTTCACGACTGAGTTGAAGTCCGCTCCGAGGGCTTGAATGGTCCCCGAGACCTGGGCACCCACTTGAACGGTGACGATGGGGTTGACGGTCCCTGTCGCTGTGACCCTGGCCCGGATTGGCCCCCGGTCTGCCTTCGCCGTCTCGAATCGAAAGACAGGGGCGCTCTTGGCCACGGAACGCTTATGCGCCTCACGAGCGACCCCGCCGACCACGACGCCGATGACGACCAGCGCCGCGGAGATCTTCCAGCGCTTCGTGATCCAGAAGTGACCCATGCGATGGGCTGGGCTGGCGGCTACAGTGGTCATTGGCCGCCTGGATGTGCACCGTATGTGCCAGAAGCTAGCGGGTGGGGTTCCGCCCAGACCCGCTTCGCGACCGCGCAGGTCTTGCGCGAGAAGTGGCCCCTGCCGCAAAATCTGCGACCGGCGTGCACCTCGTCGAAGCCGGCGGTTCGGCGGGCGCGTGCCAGCGTCGACGCGACCGTCTTCGGCCGTCGCCGTTTTACCAGGGGTTGATGCGTTCGAACGTGGCGGGCGCCATGCTTCGCCAGGTCCGCGACCTCGGCGCCGCGTAAGTGGGCGTCGATGTGGCGTGCCGCTCTCTTGCCGTGGCCGACCGCCACCGTCCCAGGCGGGGGCTTTCAAGTCTAACGGGTCTTCGGAAGAATGGCATCGTCCGTGCAAACGGGTTCGGCGTCGATCAACCCGGAGAGGACGCCATGCGGACCAAATACGAAATTGCGACCACCCCAACACTTGCTGAAGCCGTCGCGGCGGCCTATGAGCTCGGCAGCGCGGTGGCGCCGGATCGCGCCACGGCAGCGGATCTGGCGGCCCGGCATCTCGAGCGCGTGCTCGTTCGCGGGAGCAACGCACGCCTTGCTCTCGCGCTGGCAGACCTCGCCCGCGAGCTAGCGCCGGCCGGACCGCGCGCCAGACGGGCCAGGAACCCAGACTTTCTGTCTGTCTCTGTACAGCAGATCGCCGCTTGGTGACGGCGTCGATCAGGTCGAGGCCGGAACCGTCGATCCAACCTGACCGAGGCGAGGATGACCGATTTGCCAGAAGCCCGACCGGCCAGGATCGCGGCTCGGAGTTCAGGCGATCTCGTCAAGAGAGTCGCGGTCGCGGTGCTCGGGATTCCGGTCGTGGCATGGATCGTGGCGGTCGACCCCAGGGCTGCTGCAGCGCTGCTCTCCGCCGCAGCGATCATTGGCTGCTGGGAGTACTACCGGTTGGTGTTCGGGGTCATGCCCTCGGCTGCGTGGGTCGGATTGGTCGCCGCCGGGCTGCTGCCCCTGATTCCCGCATTTGTCGCGCCCGACAGGGCCGGCCTCCTCCTGTTCGGTGGGCTCGGTGCGACGTCGATGTTGACATGGACCGTGGAGCTCTTCGGCGGTCGGCGGGCCGACGCGCCCGAGCGCGCGGGGCACGTGCTCGGCGGGCTGCTATTTTGTTCCGTTGGTCTGGTCGCGCTCTCGGCGCTTCGGGCGGAGAGGGACGGCGTCGGCTGGACCGCCGTCGTGCTGGTTTCGGCCTGGGCGAACGACACCGCCGCATACCTCGTCGGTCGTGCCGTCGGTAGGACTCGACTCTGTGCGGCCGTCAGCCCTGGCAAGACCCTGGAGGGATTCCTTGGGGGACTCGCCGGTGGCATCTTGGCGCTGCTTCTCATTCGTTCGCTCCTCCCGCGCGACCTGAGCGGCGGGGTCTGCATCGCCATCGGGGTCCTCGCTGGGCTACTGGGTCCCCTGGGCGATCTCTGCAAGTCGATGCTCAAGCGCGCCTATCACGTGAAGGACACCGGACACCTTCTCCCCGGCCACGGCGGGATCCTCGATCGGATTGACAGCGTCCTGTTCATTGCGCCGGCAGTCTGGCTGTTCCGGATGTTATTGCGGCGCTGACAAACCACGAGATTACGGAAAGGGTACACGTAAAATGATCTCACCTCTGTTGACGGCGCTCCGTTTTCGCAACGGGGCCATCGCGCGAAATCGGCTCTGGTTGGCGCCGATGACCAACCTGCAGAGTCACGACGACGGATCGCTCTCGGACGACGAGCTGCGGTGGTTGGTCCGTCGGGCCGCGGGGGGCTTTGGTGTCATCGAGACCTGCGCCAGTCATGTGACCGAAGATGGTCAGGCCTGGCGCGGTCAGCTGGGGGTGTTCGAGGACCGGTTGCTCCCGGGGCTGCGGCGTTTGGCCGGGGAAGTTGCCGGGAACGGGGCGCTGGGGGTGGTCCAGCTGTTTCACGGCGGCGTCCGCGCCGATCCCCAGTTGACCGGCAGGCCCGTGTGGAGCGCGAGCGCCTCCGAACAGCCCGGGCTCCCCGCGGCGCAGGCGGCGACGGAAGAGCAGATCGAAGCGGTCATCAATCGGTTTCGGGAGGCCACCGTTCGAGCGCATGTCGCGGGGTTCTCCGGTGTGGAGCTGCACGGCGCACACGGGTACCTTCTGGGACAGTTCCTCTCCGCCACCCAGAATCGGCGCCAGGACCGTTGGGGCGGCGCCTGGGAGAACCGCGTGCGCCTCCTGCGAGAGACCGTGCGGGCCGCGCGTGCGGCGGTGCCCCGATCGTTCCTGGTGGGCGTACGACTCTCACCGGAAGACCGCGGTCAGGCCACGGGGCTGGACCTCGATGAGAACATCAGCCTCGCGCGGTGGCTGGTCGAGGACGGCGTCGATTTTCTTCACCTGTCGCTCTGGGACGCCAGCAAGAAGACGCAGAAGCGGCCGGACCAACATCCGATTCCTCTCTTCCGGCAGGCCATCGACGCGGGCGTTCCACTGGTGGTGGCCGGCAACGTTTGGACACGGCGCGACGCCGAAGCCCTGCTCGAGATGGGAGCAGATGCGGTGGCCATTGGTCGCGCCGCGATCGCCAATCCCGACTGGCCCTCGCGGGTGGCGGACCCGACCTGGGAGCCTCGGAGGCCGCCGCTCAGCGTCGCCGAGCTTCGGGAGCGCGGCCTTTCGGAGGCCTTCGCGATCTACCTGCGAAATTGGAAGGGCTTCGTTGCCGACTGAGTGAGCGGATACCCGATAATCGGCAGCGCCCGCGCGTCTCGCTGCTATCGTGAGCCAATGACAAACCGAGGAATCGGCTGGGTGGTCGCAGGCATCGCAGCTGCAGCGATTGGTTGCGGCACATCATCTTCTCCGTCGACCACCGACGGGGCTGCCGGGGCCGGCGGCTCCGCCGGCTTGCATTGGTTCACGACCTGTGGCGAGCCCGTCTGCCAGGCCAACGACGACGGCGGTCCCCCGGACTCCGGCGTGAGCGCTTGCAGCGGGGGCGAGCAGACGGGCGGTTCATGCGACGTGCAAGGAGCGACTTGCGATCCGGGGCAAGGCTGTGGAGTGCTTCTGCTCTGCTCCGACAAGGATCCCAAGGTCCAGACGGGCGGCTGTCCCGTTTCGCGGCGCGCTGCCAAGCGGGACGTCGTCTATCTCGATGACGCCGCGATCGACAACCTCGCCGCCAAGCTGCGCGTGCTGCGCCTGGCGACCTATCGCTACAAGGACAATCCAAGCCGCGAGCGGCTGGGATTCGTCATCGACGACGGGGCCGGCAAGCTGGCAGTCGACGAGGCGCGCGACCAGATCGACCTATACGCGTACATGAGCTGGGCGGTCGGCGCCTTGCAATCGCAGATGAAACGACTCGACGCGCAAGAACAGGAAATCGCCTCCCTGAGACACCAGTTGGGAAGCTCGGCGCGTCGACCGGTGGGACGGTAGACCTCGGGCCGCCGTCGGCCGCTCGGTGACGTCACCGATCGACAGCCGCCGACGGATCGTGACTCGTCACGCGGACCGGGACCGGCGGCGTCAGCTCGTAGAGATAGCCCCGGGTGTCCGCCCGGAGCCTGAGTCGGCGCCCCCGCCAGACGACCATCCGGCGATAATAGTGCGCGACGATGGGGCCGCGGCGAATGGAACGGCGATGGGTGAGCAGAAACGAGCCCAGGCGGATCGTCCGTGAGTATGCGGGGTACCCAATCGTCGGATAGGTCGACGAGCGTGCTCGTAGCCGCTCCGAGGGCTCGGGCAGGTTCGCGACCGGCACCCGAGAGCGCAACGAAGAGGAACAGCCAGCTCATCACGACCTGGCCTAGGTGTTGGCGGCGCGTTCGGAGGCGGCCGTGACCGTTTCCTTGAGCGATGGGTAGCGCTCCACCAATGAGAGGTGGTAGGCGATCATTCGGAACTGGACCCGGAGAGCCAGCGTCAGGAAGTCGGCCAGCACGGCCGGCATCCGCTCGGTCGCGAGCACGAAGGCCGCGGCGACCAGCCACGCGAGCGCGGCCACCAGCGACAGGACCCCCACGAGCAAGAGGGCGGGCAAACTGGTGAGGAGCCTGAGCAGCGACGAGGCCACCGTCGGGTGTCCTTCGATCGCGATCTGGAGATCAACATGGCTGCCTTCGCTCGTCGGCAGGTCGTTGGTCAGAAGCCAGAGATAGCCGTACGCGCTGGCGAACCAGCGAAGAACGCGCACGACTTTGGGCGCGTTCTCCGTGAGATAGCGCGGCCCGCCCCTCTGGGTGACCACTGCGGCCACCAGAGCGGGGAGCGCTAGGTAAAGGAACCAGTAGATCGACGAGCAGCCGAGCGTCCCCAGCGCCAGCAGCAGGACCAACCGGATCACGACATGGATCCGCGGAATCCGCGCCGCGCGCTCGATGTTGAGCTGAACCGGATGATGGGACACGCCCCAACGGAGTGCACGACCCGAGCCAGCCACCTTTGGGCCCCAGATACCGCTACGGCCAGCCTGGGGAGGCCGTGTCGCTGGTGGCTCTGGGACGATCCTGGGACGGCGGTCGACCCCCGCGGGGGGGACGCGCAGATCCTGCAGCTGATCGGGACCGCGCGTGCAGGGTTTTCGCGAGACGCCGCGCGGCCTGGCGCGTCCCCGAGCTGCGCCGGCTGCCGATCGCGGTCACAGCCCGAAGGGATACGTATCGGGAAGATCCGTCGAGGCTGGGGCAACCGTCGGCAGCGGCTCGACCGCGTGCGTTTCGTCGAAATAGATCAGCTCGTCAAACTGATAGGGAAGGCTGGCATAAAAATAGTGGCTGGCGAGCTCTGTGTCCGGCCGGTAGACGACGCCGATCGCCCGCTCCAGTCGCGCCGTCACCAGCTCATCGCGAACCGCGGCGCGCCTGGGCGCCCGGAGGTGCAACGCGAACGCGGGAACACCCGACTGGTGAAACAGCCGATCATAGCTGTCCGGATGGGCCGGCCGCACCCGCATCCGTTCCATGGGCTCGCCCCAGTTGGAGGCCGCGGCGACCGTGCCGTGATCGGTTCCGAACCCGACCAGATAGGCACGATCGTGGAACTTCGCCCGGCAGAGCTGGCCGATGTTGAGCTCACCGCGGGAGCTCATGTCCGTGGCGGTGGCGTTTCCGACGTGGGAGTTGTGCTCCCAGACGATCCCGCGTGACTTCGGCCCGTAGAACGCCAACAGGGATTCGAGCGTGTCGAACATGTGCGAATCGCGGAGGTTCCAGGAGGTCGCCGATCCGTAGTACATGGCCCGGTAGTAGCGTTCGGCGTTCGCCACCACCCGCGCATTCTGAGCGGCGTCGAAGAAGCGCTCGCCGTCCTTTCGGGCGTAGTCGAGCCGCCGATCGAGCAGCTCGCGGAGCATCGCAACGACCGCGGTCTCCGAGCTCTGGTAGCGGCCGACCAACACCGCCCGACCGTAGGCAGCCGGATCCTTCTGCCAAGGCGACAGCGTGCCATAGCGGTCGCGCGCCACCCGGGCCGCCGCCGGATCGACTTCATCGAGATAGCCGAGCACCGAGGCTATCGAGGTGAACATGCTGTACAGATCGAGCCCGTGGAATCCGACGCGATCGGCCCGATCTCCCTCCGAGAGGTTCCGCGCCCGCAGCCACGAAACGAATTCGGAGACGTCCTGGTTCCGCCACATCCAGATGGGGAACCGAGCGAAAGGAGTGAAGTCCACCTTCGAGCGGCGCGGATCCCCGAGCACGTAGGTATCGACGCGGGCCGCGTCCGGCCAATCCGCTTCCACGGCGACGAAGTTGAAGCCACCTCGTTTGATGAGCTCCTGGGTGATGCGGGCCCGCATCCGATAGAACTCGCTGGTCCCGTGGGTCGCTTCGCCGAGGAGCACGACGCGGGCATCCCCGATGCGATCGATCAGATCGGCGATCGGTGAGGACTCGATGTCCCCGATCGGTTCCGCGCTTTCGCGGATCAGCTTGGCGACGGTGGTGTCCTGGCTCGACTTTCCGGGAGCCCGGAGAATCCTCTCCGCCTGGGGCCAACCTTGCTCTCCGATGAGCGGAACGAAGCGAACCTCGATGAGCGGCTCCTCGTGAAAATCCTCTAGCCCGCGCCGGGTCACGCGGGTGAGCACCTGCGAGGACTCTTCGGGGCCGACGGGGATGACCAGCCGTCCGCCGATGGCGAGCTGCTCCTTGAGCGCCTGGGGAACCTCGGGGCCTCCAGCCGCGACGGCGATGGCGTCGTAGGGCGCATGCTCGGGCCAGCCCAGCGTTCCGTCGCCGTGCAGGACCTCGACGTTTCGATAGCCGAGCCGCGTGAGGCGCTCGCGTGCGCTGGTCGCCAAGGATTCGAGACGCTCCACTGTGAACACGTCGTTGGCGAGCCGGCTCAGAATTGCCGCCGCGTAGCCGGAGCCGGTCCCAATCTCGAGCACACGTTCGGTTCCCTCGAGCCCCAGCGCCTCGCTCGTGACCGCGACGACGTAGGGCTGAGAGATCGTCTGTTCGTCGCCGATTGGTAGGGGAGTATCTCGATAAGCAAACTCGGCCAGCTCCGGCGGTAAGAAGGCTTCGCGGGGAACCTCTCGGAACGCCTCGAGGGTTCGCGGATTGGAGATCCCGCGGCGCGCGAGCAGATCGACCATCCGGATTCGCTCTTCGGTGAATGACATAGCCGATCAGAGGAGCAAGATTCGGACCGACGTGGGCACCGGGACCTCCTCCAGCTCGTGTCGTTTTGGCTCTCTCTAGCGGGTCGAATGTTCGAGCATCCGGGAACAAGCGGCAAGCGATGGACTGGCGAGGACCGCCCGGCCGGCGGCTATATCCCCGAGCCTTCCAGCTCGACGAATGAATCGTTCCTCGACCCCACTTCTGAACGTGCGATCCACCGAAACACTCATTGCAATGCCTCCCGTCACTTATGGCTGCGCCGCGACGATGTCGAACGAGAGGGTCACCATGTCCTTGATGGTGACGGTGCCGTTGATGAACGAGAACGGCGTGATCTTGAAGTCGGTCTGGCGAATCTCGAAGATCCCGATCGCGTGGAGCGTGCCGTCCTTCAAGGAGACCCGCGCGGGCACGGTCATCTGGCGGCGTACCCCGTGGAGGCGCAGCTCGCCGACCAGCCGAACGTCGTAGGTGCCGTCGCCCCGTCGCTCCGAGGTCACGCTCCGGGTCTTGAAGGTGATCTCGGGATACTTGGCCGTCTCGAGCACCTCTTCGCGCAAGGCGGATTCGATCGCCTGGCGCGCACCGATGTTCTTCTCTTCCAGGAGATAGAGAGAATTGGTCTTGACGTTCAGGTTCAAAGATCCCCCTCCGCCCGAGCCGCGATCGAAGGTCGCGGCTCCAGAGAAATCGCGGATCTCGATCTTGTGATCGTGGGCGAACATCGAGGAGAGCCCGCCCGTTTCGGTTTCCACGATGAACCGGCTCTTCTTGGCGTCGATCTGGTAAGGCGCCTGAGCGGAGGGCGATGGTGCCTTTCCGTCCCTCGGTTGACCGTGGCCGGTAGCTCCGATGCTTCCCACGATGCAGGTGAGGGCGACCATGAAGCTCCGACGGTTGTCGCTCATGAATTTGTTTTTCATACGCGGTCGACAATGCAGCTCTGGTGCCAAGCGATTTCACGGGAGGTCGCGCATAGTCCGCGCAATTCCTGCGCTCGAGGGGGAGCCCGCGCAAATGCTGCGAGGTATTCGCTGGAGCCGTTGGCGCTGGCCCGCAGCACGGCCCTTGCCATGTTGGTCGCCGCCCTGCTCGTTCTCCCCCGTCCGGTGACTTTGGGTGAGTTGGCTGGCGCCGTCGAGCGATTGATCGGTGCTGCCCCGAGATCCGCGTAGTCGATGACTAGGCGGCTGCCCGGAACCATGCCCGTGCCAATGCCGCTTGAACCACCATGGCCGCCACTCCATCGAGCAGGAGAGCGTGTCGCACGCCGAGCACGCTGACCGCGGCACCGGTGAGCAAGGCGCCCAGAGAGATGCCACCACGCATCGCGAGCATATAGAGGCTGACCGTCTGTCCCAGCAGACGCGGGCTGGCGGCGGCCTGCAGCAGCGAATTCGCTGCCGTGTTGCTGATCGTCATGGAAGCGCCGGCCAGCAACAGCAGGAGCGGAATTCCCCCGAACCATGGATCGAGCGCAATCAGAATCAAGACAGCACCGTAAGCCAGGGCGAAACCCGAGCTGATGTGGCGGCGGTCGACGCTGGGTCCGACACCGAGCAAACCCGCCGCGCCCAGCAGACCCCCGATACCGAACGACGCCACGGTCAGGGAGAAGCGAGCTGCGTTCCCGTGAAAAGTTTGCTTCACCAGGACCGAGCTAAACGTGACCAGTGGCGCGCAGAGCACGCCGGTGGCAAAAACCGTGAGCAGTGCACCGCGCAGGTGTGGCTCACGAAGAATCTGGCCAATCCCCACAAACAGGTGACGGCGAGGTGGCGCGCTCGCGAGCGGGGGCGCGGGCGCGGGCGTCCAGCGCGGAAGAATCCAAAGGGCCACACCGATGAAAGGTACATACGACGCCGCGCTGACCACGAAGCACGAAATCGCGCCGACGCTGGAGATCAGGACGCCCGCGATCGCCGGCCCCAGAATGCGCGAGAGGTTGAACTGAGTCGAATTGAGGGCGAGGCCGGAAGGGATCTGCTCGCGCGTGACGATCGAGGGGACGATCGACTGAAACGACGGCATCGAGAGCGCGTCCGTGATGCCGACGACCACCGACAGGGCGACGATCATCCACGGTGCAACCCGGTGGATGAGCAGCAACAGTACGATCGCGGTCGGGCACAGCATCTGGATCGACTGAAAGAGCGTGATGACCCGGCGCCGGTCGGAGCGATCGGCCAGGGCGCCGCCGACCAGCGTGAGTAGCAACACCGGGGCGTTCATGGCGAACGAATCGAGCCCGATGAGGAACGCCGACGCGCCCAGGGTGAGCAAGAGCCAAGGCTCCGCCACCTGCTGGGCCCAGGTCCCGATGCTGGAGAGAAGACTGGCGAACCAGAAGCTCCCGAAACGTCGGGTCGCCAGCAACCCGAGCGATTCGCGGAATGTCTTGATCAGCGACACGTTCGACCCAAGCTCGAGGGCTCAAGAAGCCGTCGATGGTAAATTGGCGATGCCATGCAGAACCTGACCTTCCGGGAAAACGTCAAGGCGTATGTCGGGTTCGACGATCTCGCAAGCGCGGCCCTGCGCGAAGCGCATCCCCTGGTGGCGCCTCACTTCGGCGCGATCATCGATGACTTCTACGCCACCATCGAAACCCATCCCGGCGCCAGCGCGGCCATCACCGGGGGCGCGGCGCAGATCGCGCGGCTCAAGCAGTCGCTGATCCAGTGGATGGACGAGCTCTTTCGTGGCCCCCACGACGAAGCCTACTTTGCCCGTCGGGCTCGGATCGGTCGCGTTCACGTGCGGATCAACCTACCGCAGATGTACATGTTCACCGCGATGGACCGGATCCGCCTGCGTTCGGTGGACGTCCTCCGCGACACGCCGAAACTGGACCCCGATTCGCTACGGCGGACCTTGGCTGCTCTGCATCAGATCCTGGACGTCGAGCTCGCGATCATGCTCGAGACCTACCGCGACGATCTGCTGGCCAAGAATCGGACCGCTGAGCGGCTGGCAACCATCGGGCAATTCGCCGCGGGGATCGGCCACGAGCTCCGAAATCCTCTCGCCGTGGTCGAGACCTCCGCCTTTCTGATGATGCGGCGCCTCGATGAGCTGGAGATCCCCGACGCGGTCTTGAAACGGCACATGGCGAAGATCAACTCAGAGGTGCAACGCGCGGGCAAGACGATCAACGATCTCCTGGAACTGGCGCGAAGCCGGCCGCTCAATCGCCGGTCGGTGGATTCGCGCGAGTTCGTCGTGCGAGCGGTCTCCGACGCGAACCTGCTCCAGGGTGTGCAGGTGTCCATCGACGTGCCGGAAGGGGTGATGATCGATGCGGATCCGGATCAGCTCGGGCGCGTGCTGACGAATCTACTCATCAACGCGAGCCAGGCCATGAACGCCGAGGGGCACGTTTGGATCGAAGGGCGGCGTGAAGGCGCGGCGACCATCCTCACCGTCCGAGACGACGGGCCAGGGATCCCGGCCAAGCTGCGCGAGCAGGTCTTCGAGGCCTTGTTTACAACCAAGGCGAAGGGGAATGGGCTGGGGCTGGCGCTCTGTCGCCGGATCGCCGAGGCGCATGGCGGAACGGTGACCCTCGATCCCTCGGATGGCGGGGCTATCTTCCGACTCTCGGTGCCCGACGGGCGTGCCGGGGGCACGCCAAGTGACGAGTGACCGTCGGCGCAAACCGCCCCGTCACACAAGATTGGCTGGCGAAGGTTCTAGAAGGCTGCTACCGATCAACATCGTGGAGGGTGAGTAATGGGAATCGTGGTGTGTCGTCGAGTGCTCATCGTCGACGATAACGTCGATCTTGCTGAAAACATTGCTGAAATCCTGCAGATCGACGGCCACCTGACCCAGGTTGCGGCAAGCGCCGAAGAGGCGCTCTCACAGGGAGTCGATGATCACCCGGACGTGATCGTGACCGACTACCGGTTGCCAGGAATGAGCGGCGCCGATTTCGTCAAGCAGTTCCGAAGGACTAGGACGCAGGTTCTTGCCGTGGTCATCAGCGCGTACACGGACGAGGGGACGATCGAGCACGCGAAAGAAGCGGGCGCGACCTTCATGCCGAAACCCGTCGATTTCAAGCTACTCGGACGTTTCGTTCGCGAAGGCTCAGCCTAACAGACGATCTCCGCGGGTCCGTCCGCCTGGCTGATTCTACGCAAGAGATCGCGCAGTCTTACCTTCCGGCGCGTTGCGGCCCGGTCGGATCGGTGGGACCGCGCCCCGCCGCAACGGCGGCCACCGGCGAATCTGCAGAGGGCGCCGTTGGCTTGTAGGCGATCACTATGCGATCCGACGGCCCTGAATCACACGGACCAGCACCACCACGACCGCGAGCACGAGGAGGATATGAATGAAGCCCCCCAGCGTATACGAGGTCATCAGGCCCAATGCCCACAACACCACCAGCAGCACAGCGAGAGTCCACAACATGATGTCCCTTCCTTTCTTGATTGGTCGGGGAAAGCAGAAGTCGTGCCAGATGAGGCCGATAAGCGTTCTTTTCAGCTCGGCACGCAACATGTTCCTGGAGATGCACGATCCCAAAGCCCGATTGGTCCGCAAATAGTGCGCCGAACCTCCGGAAGTGCGCAGCTGTTGCGAGCCCGAAGTTGATCGGTCGCGCAGCCTCGGATCCATTTGTAGCGCTCTAACGTGAAGTCTCTGTCGGGCAGCCCGGTCGGCGCGCGGCACCGGCCGTGTCGTGGCATGGCTCTTGCGCTGGACCACACCCATGAAGCGAGACCTTTGGAAGCGTGTCTGCGAGGAGGACCTGACCGTCATCGCCGGAATGACGCCCGGATTCGCCGGGGCGGAGCTGGCGAACATCGTGAACGAGAGCGCTCTGCTGGCCGCCCGGCGCGGCCGTGAGCGGATCACGCTCGGCGATCGGCAGGAAGCCGTAGAGCGTGTGGTCGGAGGGCTCGAAAAGCGGAACCGCGTATTGACGCCGGAGGAGCGACGCCGCGTCGCATTTCACGAGGTAGGCCATGCGCTGGTCGCGATTTCTGTCCCGGGCGTGGATCCGGTTCAGAAGATCTCGATCATCCCCGCGGAATTGCGGCGCTCGGGTACACCCTGCAGGTCCCCACGGTGGACCGCTTCGTGATGACGCAGGCCGAGCTGGAAGGGAAGCTGGCCGTCCTTCTCGGTGGTCGAACGGCGGAGCAGCTGGTGTTTGGTGATCTCTCCACCGGCGCGCAGGATGATCTCCTCAAGGCGACGGAGATCGCACGGGCGATGGTACGCTCCTACGGAATGAGCTCGAAGCTCGGCGCGATCAGCTTCGAAGGATCGAAACGATCGACGCTTCTTGGACCCGTGTCCGAGTTGGGCACGCGCGACTACGGCGACCAAGTCGCCAGCATCATCGACGCCGAGATTCAGGCCGTCCTCGAGGAGCAGGGTCAGCGCAGCAGGGCCCTTCTCGAGGGCAAACGTCAAATTCTGGTCGAAGCGGCTGAGCGGTTGCTGGTGCAGGAGACGCTTTCGGGCGAAGAGCTCGGGTCGCTGGCGTCGGGTGGTCGCAGCGTCGCAGCGGCCTGATTCACTCTGGGGGTGTCATGAGCAACGTCCTGCCAAAACGTCTTCTCGCCGATCACGAAAAGCACTCGATCCGGGTGTCGCCGCTCGTGATCGAGACGGCGGAACTGGACGAGGCGGGTGTTTACGCACGCCTCAAGACCCGTGCGGAGGGGCTGACCTCCGAGCAAGCAGCGGCGCTTATCGCTGAGCATGGGCACAACGTGCTCGCGCGAGATCAACGTCCGGGATTCTGGCGGCTGCTCGGACGCTCGGTGATTAACCCGCTGGTGATCCTGCTGGCGGTCCTCGCGACGGTCTCTTTCTCGACCGCCGACGCGCGGGCGGGAACGGTAATGGTCCTCATGATTATTCTCAGCGTCGGCCTCAGGCTATATCAGGAGGCGAAGGCCGGCAGCGCCGCCGCCAAGCTCAAGGCGATGATCACGGTCAGCGCGACCGTACTCCGCGACGGTACGCCCCGTGAAGTCCCTCTCGCGCAACTCGTTCCCGGCGATGTCGTTCAGCTCACCGCCGGCGACATGATCCCGGGCGACGTACGGATCGTCCAAGCCAAGGATCTCTTTGTGATCCAAGGCTCGCTCACCGGGGAGAGTTTCCCGGTCGAGAAGCACCCCCTGCCGACCGCCACCGCCACCGCCACCGCCACCGCGCCCGTCGCATCGTTCGATCTACCCACGATCGCGTTCCTGGGGACCAGCGTCGAGAGTGGTTCGGCCACGGCGGTCGTGGTCGCGACCGGCAAGGACACCTACCTCGGCGGGATGTCCGAGTCTATCTCGGTCCAGCCGCCCCAGACCGCGTTCGATCGCGACATTTCGAAATTCACCTGGCTGCTCTTGCGCTTCATGTTCGTGATGGTGCCCCTGGTGTTCGTCATCAACGGCCTCACCAAGGGTAACTGGGCCGAGGCGTTCTTTTTCGCGGTGGCCGTGTCGGTCGGCCTGACGCCCGAGATGCTTCCGATGATCGTGACGGTGTGCCTGTCGAAGGGAGCGGTCGCGATGGGCAAGAAGAAGGTGATCGTCAAGCGACTCAACGCGATCCAGAACCTCGGCGCGATGGACGTGCTCTGCACCGACAAGACCGGCACCTTGACCATGGACAAAGTGGTTCTCGAACGCCACTGCGACGTCATGTTGCACGACAGCGACACGGTCCTCGCGCTCGTGTACACCAATAGCCACTTCCAGACCGGCCTCAAGAATGTCCTCGATCGCGCCGTGTTGGCGCACGAGGAGACACACGCCCGTGCCCGGATAGCGGAGCTCGCCAAGGTCGACGAGATCCCGTTCGACTTCGAGCGCCGAATCATGTCGGTCGTCGTGCGCACGCCCGAGGGCATGGACCTAGTCATCTCCAAGGGCGCGCCGGAGGCGATCTTTCCGCGATGCGCGAGCTTCGAGCTTTCCGGCAAGGTTCTGCCGATGGACCAGGCCCGCATCGAGGAGCTGAAGGCCGAGCACGAGCGACTGAGCGGCGAGGGCTTTCGCGTCCTGGCGATCGCCACCAAGCAGGCACCACCGAAAACAGCGGTCGCCGGCAACGCTACGCCCTACGGCAAGGCCGACGAGTCGGACCTGACCCTCCAAGGTTACGTCGCGTTCCTCGACCCGCCGAAGCCGACATGTCTGGTGGCTATTGCGGAGCTACAGCGCCACGGCGTCGCGGTCAAGGTGATCACGGGCGACAACGAGATTGTCGCCCGCAAGATCTGCACCGAGGTGGGGCTGACGGTCGGCGTCGCACTGCTCGGCGTCGACGTCGAGCGTATGACCGAAGCCGAGCTCGCGGAGGCCGCGGAGCAGGCCACTCTGTTTGCCCGGGTGTCGCCAGCGCACAAGCAGCGGATCGTCAAGGCCCTGCAATCTCGTAAGCACACGGTGGGCTTCATGGGCGACGGCATCAACGACGCGCCGGCCCTCCATGCCGCCGACATCGGAATCAGCGTCGACACCGCGGTCGATATCGCCAAGGAGTCGGCCGACATGATCCTGCTCGAGAAGTCGCTGCTCGTGCTCGACGAGGGGGTGCTCGAGGGTCGCAAGATCTTCGCCAACATCAGCAAGTACGTCCGGATGGGCGCTTCGAGCAACTTCGGCAACATGTTCAGCGTGCTCGGGGCGAGCATCTTCGTGCCGTTCTTGCCGATGTTGCCGATCCAGATCCTGACGAACAA
>CAYTTF010000072.1:0-15376 GCA_964440665.1 uncultured Myxococcales bacterium
TCGTCGCGAATAGCGGTCGCTTCTCATTGCAAAACCTCCCCCGTTGCGGGCAATCGATAACGGAATGTTTGTGATGTGGCCACGGCCGCGATCAGGCTGCGAATGTTGAGGCCGCCAGTCTGAAAGGCGGTGAGCGCGGACTGGATCGAGTAGTTGTCGGCGCCGCCTGTATCTTCCCAGCGGTTGAGCGCGTAGCGCATCCACTCGATGCTGAAGCAGGTCTGCGCCTGCGGGCTGGTCGCCAGCAGGGAGCCGAGCTGTAGGGCGTTGGTAAAGGTCTTGGTCTCACCATCGAGGGGGATGGTGCCGCTGGCGTCGATCGCGGTCTTGGCGTCCGGATCGATCGTCCGGTACTGACCGATACCGTCGTAGTTCTCGAACCCGAAGCCGATCGGATCCATGACGGTGTGGCACCCAGCCGTACAGGCATTCTGGTCGTGGGTGATGAACCGCTGCCTCGTACTGACGCCAGCCGTGGGCGCCGCGACAGGTGGAACCGAGGCGGGAGGATTGGGCAGCACCCCGCAGAGCAGGCGGGTGTAGATGTCGTGGCCACGGCGAACCGGGTCCGACCCATTGGTTTCACCGGTGATGGTGAGAAAGCCCGCCAGGGTCAGGATGCCCCCACGCTGGGCGGCGTTAAAGGTCACCGCCTTGGCCGCGGTCCCGGTCACCCCGGTGATGCCGTAGACGGTAGCCAGGGGCTGCGTGACCGAAGAGCTCGTGCTGCTGAAGAGATCGCTGAAGAGACCGCTTCCGCTCACGATGCTGGCGCCGAAGGAGCGGAACTCCGTCTCCATGGCCGCCGACAGCGTGGCGTTGTACATCGGGTAGACGGTCGTGTCCTTGGGTCGCGTCGGCAGCGTGTTGACGTCGAGCAGGTCGTCGAAGAAGTCGGCCATCGTGTCCTGGGCCTTCGGATCGGCCAGCATGCGCGTTACCTGGGTCTGCACGCCGTCCACCGTGCTCAGCTGACCGGCCGCGGCCGCCGCAAAAAGCGCCGTATCGGGCATCGAGCCCCACAGGAAGTACGACAGGCGGTTGGCGAGCTGGTAGTTGCCCAGTTGCACGATCGACCCGGACTTGATGGTGGTCCCCGGATCTTTCTCCCAATGGTAGATGAAGCCCGGCGACTGCAGCATCGCCTCCACCAGGAAATCAATCGCTCCCGTGAAGGTGAGGGCCAAGGTGGTGCGGCCGGTCTGGTAGAGCGTCGTCAGATCGGTCACCTCTTTGGCGCTCAGGGGCCGACGGTAGATCTTCGGGCCGAACGTGTTGATGAACTGAGTGGCACAGCCGGCCTCGGCGGTCGTCGCCGGAGCGGTGCAGGTCGCCGGCAAGACCGTGGCGATCTTGCTGACTAGGTTCGTGGCCAGCTGCTCGGCCGCGCCTTCCAGGTTGTCGGCGTCCACGGTCTCGATGGCCGTGGGCTGGCGGAACGGGAACGCGTTGTTGTCGGTCGAATCTTGCTCGCTCGGCACGTCGGCGACCGTGAGGGTCGTGTCGGCCAAGAGGTCACGAATCGTATTGAGGTACTCGCGCGAGGTGAGGCGCTGAACGGGCTGCAACCCCGCCGTGGTTGGGCTGGCCGGCGTGAGCGTCAACGGGTTCATGGGCTCCGAGCCGGTACCAGCATCCGTCCCGGTGGATCCCCCCGTCGAGCCCGTCGACGAACCGGTTCCAGAGTTGGACCCTGTCCCGGTGCCGGTGGCTGACCCCGAACCGGTGGTCGAGCCAGTGCTGTTACCCGAGCCTGAGCCAGAGCCGCTCCCGGTGCCGGATCCAGAGCCGCTGCCGCTCGTCGAGCCGCTGCCGACAGGACCACCGGTGTCAGCGGTGCCGATGACGCCCTTGCAGCCTAGACCGGCCAGCGCGAGCGAAAACACCAGCGTGGTCGGATGCCAAGCGGAGCGCCGCGGCCCATCGAGGGCTACAGCCGGGCGCGAGAGGGAGCAGATGACATCTCGTCTCCTCACAGGGAACCTCCTCGTGTCATGGGATCCGATTCGTGAAACGATCGCAGAGAGTGCGGTGGCCTGGGCCACAAGGGCAAGCAGAGGTCTGTACGGTCGGCAGCTGAGACTCTGTTCGCCATATAGTTTGAGTTCCGTCTCGAATACGAAACGGGTCATTTAGAAACATTCTATGACGCATTAGGTTGTTTGACCTACTGGGCCCTTCAACGTGCGGAAATGTGGGATAGCACGCCGGAATCCGTCACTGGGCCCAGGCCTATTTATTTGAGGCAGCCTAGTTGAACCGGTTTCGGACCTTTGGGCAACTGAAACTGGAGACGAGGGGCGCTGTCTACCGGATCGAGCGTTTCTTCTAGTTCTTACTGCATCGGTCGATACGTCCGGAAACCTAATTATGCACCTCTTTGGGTCGCGGTCACTGGGAGTTCTAAGTCGCGGCGTCGCGATCGCGTTGGGCTTGGGCGCCGCGCTTCTTGCCTGCGCGCAGAGCGAGGACGTGACGGAACCTCAAGTGGATGCCAGCGGAGCGGGGGGCCAGATCGCCGCGCGGGACGGATCGGCACCCGATGGGGTCGGTATGCCGCACGACGGGGCGGCCGGCGCCGCCGGGACCCTCGCAACCGGTGGTCGAACCGGCTCTGGTGGGGAGGGCGGCAAGGGTGCGGGTGGCTCGATGGGCGGAACGAGCGGCGGGGCTTCGGGAGGTCGGGGCTCCGGAGGGTTGACCGGCGCAGGCGGAGATGCTTCGAACGGGGGAACTGGCGGCACTTCCCAGAACGGAGGTGGCGGGCATCCGGGGGGGGGTACGGGCGGAGGCCACGCCGGCGGGACGGTCGGCACCGGTGGAGGCCGCGGGGGCGCAGGTGGCGGGAGCAGCGGAGGCCGATCGGGCGGGGGCGGCAGCCCCTCGGGGTCGGGAGGCGCCGGCGGACCAGCCGCGACCTTCAGCCAGGTCTATTCGATGGTGCTGAACGTTCCGAGCTCGGCCTCGAGCTGCACGGGAAGCGCCTGCCATTCCCCGGGGAGCCAGGGGGGGGTGAAGCTCGACACCAAAGCGGACGCCTACAAGACGCTGCTCAGCGTCGCGGTGATCCCCGGCGATTCGGGCGGCTCGCCCCTCTACACGAACATCGCGACCGGGGCGATGCCCTTCAACAAGCCGATGCTGTCCGACGCGTTGGTCGCCTTGGTCGCCTCCTGGATTGACGCCGGCGCTCTAAACAACTGATGACCGGTCGAGGCGCCTCCGGTGCCGGTTGCGTTCGGGGGCGGCATCTTCCGCCGCTGCCCATGTTGCCGCGCGATTTGATGAAGAACGGTTGGACATCTTTTTGGAAGCCAACGGTCGCTGGCAAATTGCAGCATCGCGGGTTGGCATCCTGCTGCGGCTCGACAGCGGCTTCGATCTATTGACGCGATGGGCGATGTGTTTTTTTTCGCGTTCTGGAAAATGACGGGGGTTTCTGCTCAAACTGGCGGATCGGTTTCCGGAATAATCAAAAAGATGCCATCTGAGTGCAGCGTTTTTATTGGAAAAATAAGTAGCGAGGCTTTTCTTTAGTGCTTGACATAAAATCTCGGCCGCGATACGTGGGCCAAAACGTGAGGCCGATCGCGTCCTCGCCGCGCCCTAAACCTTGTCCGTCGGAGGAATATCGATGACTAGACTGACCTTGTCGCGAACTGTGCTTCTAGCTCTAATCGTTGCCGGTTGCGGCAGCAGCGGCTCAACCACCGGCAAGGACGCGAGCGGGGACGGTGGTAGCACCGGTACCGGCGGGACGGCTGGTAGCACGGGCGGAACCGCCGACGCGGGTACGGGCGGCAGCGCTGGCACCGGCGGGACGGCCGGCGTCGCGGGCACGGGCGGCGCAGGCGGCGTCGCGGGGACAGGCGGCGCGACCGGGGGCGCTGGAGGGGTGGCTGGCAACGGAGGCGCGGGCGGTCACGGAGGCGCGGGCGGTCACGCCGGCGTCGGCGGCACATCGGGCAATGGCGGCGCGGGCGGCGCGGCGATGGCCTGTACGATGGCGACGACCTGTCCGGCGCCCACCAGCGGAAACGGCATGGCGGCCTGTACCGGCGGCTTCTGCACGATCAACTGCAACACTGGCTACCACCGGTGCGGAGACACCTGTTCGCTGAACGCCAGCCTCATGTCCTGCGGAACCACCGACACGGTGGCGTCCTGTACGCCCTGCACGGTGCCCGCGAACGGCGAGGCGACCTGTAACGGCACGCCACTCGCCTGTGGCGCGTTGTGCACCACCGGCTACCACATCTGCGGCACCGGTGCCAACACCACCTGCGTGATCAACGGCAGCACCAACATCGCCTCGTGCGGCAACAACTGCACGGTCTGCACGACCCCCGCCAACGGCACCGCCACCTGCAGTGCCGCGGGCGCCTGCGTTTACACGTGCGACACGGGCTACCACCTGTGCGGCAACGTCTGCGTGGCCAACAACAGCGTGGCCTCCGGTTGCTCGGCCATGGGCTGCACCGCTTGCCCAACGGGCGTCGGCGGAACCGCGGCCTGCAACGGGACCGTCTGCAGCATCACCGCTTGTGGCGCGGGCACCCACGGTTGCCCCGCCAACGCCCCGACCTCGTGCGTGATGAACAACAGCGTCGCCTCGGGCTGCACGGCCATGGGTTGCGCGGCCTGCGCGGCGCCGGGCGCGAACGGCACCGTGACCTGCGGTGGGACCGGCGGCAACACCTGCGAGGTGAGCTGCAACGCGGGTTATCACGTCTGTGGGAACGCCTGCGTCTCGAACACCAGCACCAACGTGAACTCGTGCGGTGCGACTTGCCAGGCGTGCGTCGCGCCGGCCAACGGCACGACCAGCTGCAACGGCACGGCCTGCGTACCGGCCTGCAACAATGGGTACCACCTCTGCGGCAACACCTGCTACGCGAATACCGATGCAGCTCATTGCGGGAACACCTGCATCAATTGCGGCACTGGGTACACCTGTACCAACAACGCATGCACGCCAATGTCTTCGTGCACGGGAACGACCCACGCGTGTTCGGGAGCTCCGAACGTTTGCTATCCCAATAACGACATCACCCATTGCGGGAACGCGTGCGCGACTTGCACAGCGCTCGCCGACGAGACCGCCACGTGCACCAACAATGTATGCGGCTTTACTTGCAACAGCGGCTTCTGTCTGGTGGGCGGTGCATGCGTCGACAACACGACCAACGACAACGCCTGCGGAAACGCTTGCACCAAATGCACCGATCCGGCCAACGGCACCTCGACCTGCATGGCTGGCGCTTGTGTGGCCGCCTGCAACACCAACTACACGGCCTGCGGCGGCGCATGCGTCAACACCGACACGGACGACAACAACTGCGGAACGTGCGGCAACGTATGTCCTAAGGGCGGCTTTTTGGGCATCGGCGCGCAGCACTGCAGTGGCGGAACCTGCATGTAGCTAGCAGATAAGCGGCAATTGTCGCCTTACGTCGCGGGCGAGCGGCGCTGCCGGACGCGGGGCGGGAAGGTCGACTTCTCGCCCGAGGACGAGATGGGGGGCTGTAACCCAGCCGTGACCCGCCTGGTTTTCGAAGCGGCGCGCGGACCGAAGCAGCTCTACGAGACCGAGGGCGGTCACTTCGGGCTGCTCTATCACCCGAGCGCGCTCTTCGACGCCGCCTGCCGGGCGCAGCAGGAGTTCCTGCGCCAGCACCTCCGCTGACGGGAGCTATCGTCGACGTCGGAGAAAGAGAGACGTTGTAGCGTTGGCCACCTCGAGCCGAGACCCGAGATGAGATAGTGGTCGACGCCGTGTCGTACTTCATGGTGGACGTCGAAGCGGACGGACCGATCCCGGAGCGCTACTCGATGGTGGCGATCGGGGCCGTGGTGGTCGAGCCCGGTTTGCAGCGCTCGTTCTACGGACGCCTGCGGCCGATCTCCGAGCAGTTCGTCCCGACCGCCCTCGCGGTCAGCGGATTCTCGCGTGCCGATACCCTGGCGTTCGCGAATCCGGGTGACGTGATGCGCGAGCTCGCTCGCTGGATCGGCGAGAACACCGCCGGCCGGCCGATGTTCGTCTCCGACCAACAACGGCTTCGACTGGCAGTTCGTCAGCTGGTACTTCCACGCATTCCTGGGCGAGAACCCCTTCGGGCACTCCTCGACAAACCTCGGGTCGCTCTACAAGGGCCTCGCAAAGGACTTCAAAAAGAACTTCAAGCACCTGCGCCGATCCCGACACACGCACAACCCGGTCGACGACGCGCGGGGCAACGCGGAGGCGCCCCTACACAGGAAGGACGCGCTCGGGCTGAAGATCGACCTTCGTTGACTCGGACCGCCTCGCTGCTCGTCTGGCGGCGCGCGGCCCCGATGACGATCGCCGAAATGAAGGCGCGCGGAGGTCGCAGTTCCGATCCTCCGAGACAGCGACGCCGCGAGTCGCTTATGGGCATTCAGTTCAGAACGCCGATCTGGATGATGTTGATCGAGTGCTCGATTGCGATCGAGATCGGCGGCGCGCTCGCGGCGGTGGTTGCGACGTTCGGCTTCACCGGTGTGGCGAACGGTCTGTTCCTGACCTTCGCGTTAATCGGCCTGTCCATGCCGTTGTTCAAGATCAGCAGCTCGAGGCCGGCGCCGACGTGAAGCTCTCGACGCTACAGCGCTATTGCGATGCCATCGGCCAGACCTTCCCTCCCCGCTTCGGGAAAAGGGCGGCCTGATGAAACCTTCGACCGGAGCTTGCCCGTATACAGATTTCGGGCGCGCGGCGTTGCGATGAGGCGGTCGACGCCCGAGCCCCGCCACTAAGTGCCCGTCGGAGCAACCGCGCAGCCGGAGGGCGGATCCTCGCACTGGCAGCTGCGGCAGTTGTTGGGCCCGGACCGATAGCCGAACGGACAGTAGACGCACGAAACTCCGCCAGGAGCGCAGGTGGCGGCGGCGCGGCAGGTGCAACTCGAGCAACCGTCGGAGCCATGCACGAAGCCGTCGGCACAGACGAGATTGCACGCAATCCTTGGGCACGCGACCGGCTCGGATCCGGCCGGGCACGTCGAGGTTGGAATGCAATTGCACGTGGGACATCCGTTGGCGTCTGGCGTGCTGCCGTTGGGGCAGGCAACCAAGCACGCGATCGCAGGACAGGCGGTTTCGCACCGGGGGCCAGTCCAACCGCACTTGCCGGCCGTGTCGCGGGTGCAGGCCGCCGAAATGATCGTACCCTTGGGACAATTCGGCTGCGCAAAGGGCGGAGGCGGTCCGCAGTCTGTCGTCGTACAGGCGGGCGCCGGATTGCAAGCGCAGGTGGGACACCCGTTCGCGTCCGGGACGTTTCCATACTGGCAATAGATGAGGCACACGGGACCGCAGCCGCCCGAGCCCCCACCGCCGCTTCCGGTCGAGCCAGTCGTGCCCGCGCTGCCGGTGGCGCCCGCTGACCCGGTGGTCCCTCCATGCCCTGTGGTGCCCGCGGAGCCCGTCGTGCCGGCGCTGCCGGTCTTGCCCGCCGCGCCGGTCTCACCGGCCGCTCCGGTCGTTCCTCCGATTCCAGCGCTCGCCCCGCCACCCGCGCCGGTGCCGGAACCACCCGTGCCTTTGTCTCCGCCCGACCCGTGGCCGCCAGCTCCGGATCCCACGGTTCCGGCGCCGCCGCCGTCAGGGTCGAGGGCGCGAACGCTGCCGCAGCCCAGCCCGAAGGCGGCGACGGCCAGCAGGGTGGTGACGGATGCAAACTTGATACGACGCATCGTCTTGGGGCTCCTTGTTGGAAGCTAACTAACTACTGCCCGCAGCTGTCAAATTCGAACTCTGCATTTGGCGTGCCGGTCAATCTCAACAAATCAGTCGTCAGAACTCGGGAGATCCTACACTCCGGTAGCGTCGCGCCAGGGCAGCGAGATCAGTAAGCTGGCACCTCGTATCAGGTTTCTGAGGCGGCGACCGTTTTGAAGTGGGCTCGCGCCTGGACGGCGTCGGCTCCAGATGACAGCTCAGAACGGCGGTGCGACAGGCTTCGCGAACGGAGCCGACCCCGCCGGTTCGCGACGCTCCTCGTCGATAACTTTTTTGGAATGGCCCTCGACGTCGTAGCCAGGCAGGGGCACCATGGTGGTCATGTCAAGAACACACGTTTCGTCGGCCCGCTTGGTTTCAGGCGTCCTTCTCGTTCTCGCCGGAGCTTGTTCCACCAACCCGGCCAACGGCCCCGTGAATTCCAACCCCGGCACGGGCGGCGCAAACACAGGGGGCGCCCCCGCGACGAACACCGGTGGCGCGCCCGGCTCTGGTGGTGCTTCGACTCCGGGCACCGGCGGCGAGCCCGGGACGGGTGGCGTATCGACCGCGGGTACCGGCGGCACATCGGGCTCGGGCGGCACCTCGGCGACGGGCACCGGCGGCACATCGGGCACGGGCGGCACGTCGGACACGGGCACGGGCGGCACCTCGGACACGGGCGCAACCTCGGGGACCGGGGGTACCTCGGCCACGGGCACGGGCGGCACTTCTGGAGGAGGGGGAAACTCGACCCAGGGTACGGGCGGCCTGTCCGGCTCCGGGGGAGGTGGGGCGGGAGGCGCTTCGGCGGCCGATTTCGGGATCGGGGGCCCAAGCCGTTGCGCCACCGCCGGCGTACAGCTCTGTGAAGATTTCGAGAGCGGCCTAAGCTCGACGATATGGACCAACATGCAAAGCGGTGACGCCACGGCGGTCGTTGACTCCATGCAGGCGGCTCGCGGAACGAAGGCCTTGCACGTCAAGACCGTAGCCGGCAACGGGCACGCCTACATTACGGAAAAAAAGACCTTCCCAGCCGCGGGCAACGTCCTTTATGCCCGCATGTTCGTCTACCTCGGGGACCCCCTGACCACCAACGGGCATTTCAGTCTGGCCGAGGGAGATGGCACCGGCAGCTCCGGTGCCCGGTTCGGCGGTCAGAACAAGGTCCTCGGTGTCGGCACCGATGGTGCGTCTGGCGACTGGACCGACAAGGACAACAAGGTGATCCCGGCGCAAACGTGGATGTGCCTCGAATTCGAGCTCAACGGCGGCACAAATGACTTTAGCGCCTGGTGGGACGACGTTCCGCGGACACTCCTCACCCGGGGAGCCCAACAACACCCCGGGTTCGTCATGCCGCAGCTCAATGCCATTTGGTTCGGTTGGTACATGTACAACGCGACCGAGCCCCAGGATCTGTGGATTGACGAGATCGCGATCGATTTCAAACCGATCGGCTGCACCAAGTGACGGACGATTGGTCTCTCACGATCCCGTCGGTGAAACGATCTGCAGTCCGTTCACGGGCGCGCGGGTCTGCGTGCCGGTGCCGGGCGTCGCGGTCAGGGTGAAGGACGACCCCGTCACGTTGCGGAAGATGACGTAGTTGCCGGCACCGCCGGCCGGGGCCAGCGTGAAGCCCGGAAAGGTCGCCGGCGAAGGCCCCGTCTGGGAGACCGTGAACGTCGTGGCGCCAATCGTGTACTTGTACGTTCGAACGCTCGCGAAGGGAATGTCGCCGGCCATGTAGACGTAGACGTCGTATCCACCGGCGGTGATCGCGCTCGGCAGGCCGCCGACGGTGATGACTGCGGGCATGCTCGAGGACGGCGGATCGAGGTATCCGTTCATCATCCGAGCATTGCCCGGAGCGTCGGGGTAAACGTTCTTCCATTCGCCCGGGCTGGAGGCCAAGGGCGGCGAGCTCCAGGTGACTGAGGCGGCCGTGACAGTGCCGTCCGCCTCGAGCAGGTTGCCGAGCGTCCCCATGTTGCTGGGCGCTCCGTTCCAATTCATCGCGGGCTTGACGCCCGCGGTCTCCGTCGCCGCCATCGCCGGCGCCGCGACCACCGCACCGCTCGTCCCGCCGGTCGGCACGCTGCCGCCGATGAAATCCACGCACAGGATGATCTGCTTCGAACCGCCAGCGCCGACCATGCCGCCCGCGCCGGTGGTGCCGCCGGCGCCCAAAGTTCCCGCGCTCCCACCGCTGCCGCCCCCCGCGCCGGTGGTGGCGCCGCCGCTGCCACTCGATGCAACACCGCCCGCGCCGGTGGTCGCCGCGCTCCCGCCGCTGCCACCTCCGGCCCCAGTCGTCCCCACGGTGCCGCCGCCGGAGACCATGCCGCCCGCGCCCGTCGTCGCGACGCTGGTGCCGCCTCCGCCGCTCGACACCACGCCGCCCGCGCCCGTCGTACCGACGGTCCCACCGCTTCCGCCTTCCGAAATCGCCCCACCGGCACCGAACGTTCCGGCGCTTCCCGTCTGGCCGCCGCGCGCGGTGTTACCGCCAGCCCCGGTCGTCTGTCCGCCGAGGCCCGTGGTGCCGATGAAGCCACCCGCGCTTCCACCGCCGGCCCCGAAAGCTCCGCCGTGACCGCCCGTCCCCGAGACGCCGCTGCCGCCGGCTCCCGCGAGCGCCGAACCGTCGGTGCCCGGAGCGTCGCCCAAGCCGCCGCCTGGAGATTCCATCCCTCGGTTTGCGCAACCGGCGACAACGAGCATCGACGCCACCCATCGGGCCAGAACGATTGTTTTCCGAGAGGACATTCTAAACTCTCCTCAGAGTAAGGGGCGATTCACTTATGCAGTGGTTGAAAACGTATCCACTCGATATCGTCAGGTGGTGCGACAACCTGGACTGCCGTCGCCAGCGAGCCTGAAGGGCGGTGACGACCGGTGCGAGCGTGTCTTACGCCGCACGGCGGCAGCGACACCCCACCATTATACCCCATCGCGCTTCCGTGGAAACGGGCATCTTGGGCAGGTCGCGCCATAGCGTACTATCGCTCGGAGCCGGGCTTGGAAAGCATCCACCCATGACCCCCATCAAGACCCTTTCAACTGTGGCGTTGGCGATGGCTCTGTCGCTTGCGGTCGCCTGCAAACGGACGCCGCCCGCGGCCACCTCCTCCACCGATGTCGGCGCGCCTGGCGGCCGCGTCCAGGTGTGGCCCGGCATCACCGAGGAGACCACGCCGAGCGACCTCACCAAGGCGTGGTCGGCGCCCTGGCTCAACGGCGACTTCGATCTGAAGGACGACAGGGTGTCCCCCCACCGGGCCCGGGAGATCGCGAGCTGCGCCCAGCTGGTGGGAATCACCGAAAATGACGTGGTGCTTGGCCCGGGCTGGGAGCACTACAACTTTCGCGAGAAGTCGATCCGGTGCCGGGTCATGGCCCGCGTGATGACGGCCCGCCCGGCGTCGGTCGGCTACGCGCGCGATCTGGTGGCATCGGACGATCCCGGCGACCTGTTGCCGGCAGCGGTAGCGCCCGCGGCCGGCACGAGCGGCGCCGCGGCGCGATCCTGGCGCGCGGCCGATCCGAGCCTGAAGTTCGATCGGTCCGGGGCCCGCGCCGGGTTCCACGAGCTCATCGTGGGCGGCGCGTACCGCGGCCGGCTGACGTGGTGGGCCGCCGGCGACGTCGACGGCGACGGCATCGAGGACGTGGTGATGTTCTCGAACCTGGCGCCGACCCGCGACGGCGCCAGCGACGCGCCCAACATCATGCGCGCCTTCGTCCTGACCCGAAAACAACCGGGCGGTCCGGTGACGATCGTCCAGCGCTTCGAATGACCGGACAGCGCCAGCTCTACTACCATCTGTGAGGACGGCCATGGCGAAAACGGGTCCCTCGACACTGAAGACGACCCTCGCGTCTCCGCCTCCCGCGCCCAGGCTCGACGACGGAGAGATGAAGGTCGTCGACGGGTGGATCGCCGCCAGCGCCCCGCCGTAGCCTTCGCGCCGTAGCCTTCGCCTGGCCGTCGCGGCTGAGGTCGCGTGATAGATTGCGCGCGTGCCGGCGATTCCCGCGAGCTTGCGGCTCGCCAACCAGGTCACGATCCTCGAGCGGCTCCTCGAGCGCAAGGCCGCGAGTCGCGCGGAGCTCGCCAAGGCCACGGGGATGAGCAAGCCCACCACGGGCAAGATCATCGACGATCTGGTGTACGCGGGCGTGGTCGAAGAGATCAAGCTGGTCGACGGCGGGCGTCCCAGCGTCGGCCGGCCCGGCAAGCAGCTCCGCCTGGCGACCGGCCGGCCCCACTTCGTGGTCATGGAGCTGGGCGTCGAGTGGACGCGCTTCTCGGCGCTTCCGCCCTCGCCGCCCGACAACGAGCACTGGCAGGTTCAGTTCAAGACGCCCACCACCGCCGACGCCTGGCTGGAGCGCCTCGTCCAGGGCGCCGAGAAGGTCGACATCAAGCGGCCCTGGGCGGTGCTGATCAGCACGCCCGGCGTCGTCGACGAGCGTACGGCGCGGGTGCTGCTGTCGCCCAACCTGCACTGGTCGGAGCACGCGGACCTGCCCTGGATGGTGCGCCAGGTCTGGCCGGCGCCAGTCGGGCTCGTGCAGGAGGTGCGCGCGCTCGCGCTCGGCGAGCTGGGCGCGCGCTCGGACAACGACGACTTTCTGCTGGTCGACATCGCCGACGGCGTCGGCGGCGCGCTGATGCTGGGCGGGCGCGTGTATCAGGGGCCCCTGCCCATGAGCGGCGAGATCGGGCACACGCCCATCCCCGGCAACACACGGCTCTGCGGCTGCGGTGGGCGGGGCTGCCTGGAGACGCTCGCCTCCGAGCGGGGCCTCATCCAGAGCCACCGCGAATCGAAGGGACACGGCACGACCTTCGCCGACGTGGCGCGCTCCGCCGAGCGCGAGCTGCCCGCGTGGATGCGCGCGACCTTCGACGCGGTCGCAACCTGCGTGAGCGCCGGTTTGAACATCTACGGCGTCCGGCGCGCCGTGCTGGTCGGGCGCGTCACCGAGCTTCCCGCGCCTGCCACCTACTATCTCATCGGCTCGATCCAGCGCGCCGCGCTTTGGAGCCGGTTCGACGCGGTCGCGGTCACGCTGGCTCCGAAGCGGCGGGCCCGCGGGCTGCTCGTCGCCGGAATCCACCGCTTCGTGATGCCGGTCGACTGGTCGCGTTGAGCCGTTTCATGCCGCGCTCCGACGGGCCGCGCTGAAGCGTTTCGAAACATTTTTCGGACCTGTTCGAAAAAACCGGCCCGTGGTAGTTCATTAACCATGGTTACTAATCCGCGGCGCCATCTGACCTCCGGACGTGCTCTCTCCCTGGCCCTTCTCGGCGCTCTCGCAGCGTCGGCCTGTTCCAGCGGAAGTAGCGGTTCGGGAACCGGCGGCTCCAACGGCAGCGGGGGTTCCAGCTCGACCGGTAAGGGCGGCTCCACTGGAACCGGCGGCTCGACCGGCACGGGCGCGGGCGGTTCCACCGGCACCGGCGGATCGACGGGCACCGGCGGATCCACGAGCACGGGCGGCTCCACCGGCACGGGTGGTTCCACCGGCAGCGGCGGCTCCACCGGCACAGGCGGCGCCACCGGCACAGGCGGCGCCACGGGAACGGGCGGCACGACCGGCAGCGGCGGCTCCACCGGCTTGGGTGGGACCACCGGCAACGGTGGCTCCAGCGGCGGCGGTGGGGGAAAGGCCGGATCGTCCGGCGGAGGCGGCGGCGCATCCGGCGGGAGCGCGGGCGGGCAAGGCGGTGCGGGCGGCGCGACGAGCTGCGCAGGCCACGCGATCTCCTTCAACGCCAACAGCGGAGCCAACGGCGATCCCGCCAAGGCCAGCGTCCTCGTCGCGTTCACCGGAAGCGCCGATCTGCCGACCGCCAATGCCAAACGCACCATCGAGTTCTGGGCCTACGTGCTCACGTCGAGCTGGGTAGCCGACGCGAACACCATGTTCTTCTACGGCACCAACAACCGAGACGCAGACGGTTTTGGTTTGGATTTCGGCACTACCGCGAGCGGCATCGGCACGATTGATCCGTTCACGAACAACAGCGCCACCGATCCGCAAGGTGACAATAAACCCAGCGGCCTGATGGCAAACGTGAACCAATGGGCGCACTTCGCTATGACGTGGGACGGCACGAACGTGCGGGCTTTCGTCAACGGCGTCCAGAAGGTTGCCGTCCCGATATCCATGGTGAACACCGGCCTGACAGCTCTCACGATCGGCGGATACCCCCCCGCGTATTTCAACGGTTACATCGACGAGTTCCGCATCTGGAACGTCGCTCGCTCGGCCGAAGAGATCTCCAGCACCATGGGCCACACCCTGGTCGGCAACGAAGCGGGCCTCACCGCCTACTGGAAGTTCGACGATGCCACGGGAACCACCGCCGCCGACTCCGTGACGTCGGCGGGGCATACGGCGCATCCGGGAACGCTGATGGCAGATACCGCCGCCCACGACCCGACCTGGATTGTCTCGACCGCGCCGATCACCTGTCCGTGACGGAAGCGGACCCGATACCTGCGCGGACTCAGGGCAGCCGCTCCAGTTGGATCCGATTGACGGTAAACCGATCATCTGCAGCCAGCCCCGCCTGGTAGAAGTTGCGAGCTTCGGTGTAGTCACCCCGATCCTGCGCGATTTGGCCGCGTAGCGAGGCGACGACCGCGGTTCGGTAACGCGTGATTGCAGCAAGCCTTGCTGCCCCTTCTTCGCCCCGCAACCTGAGAGGCAACGCTGCACGCTCGCCTTCGTCAAGGACGCGTTCGAGCGTGGCGAAGGGTTGGCCACCTCCTGACTTGGCGGCCAGGCGTTCGATCGACGGTCTGTCGTCGGTGGCCACGGGGGCATCCCCCGCCAGCCGCTTGAGGGTGTCCGTGTCGGCGACGAAACCACCGAACAGCTCTTCGGGTTGGTCGAGGAGCGTGCCCGCGAGGAACGGCCTCATCCGCTCCGAACGGAGGCGCACGATGAGGTCGTCGCCATCGACGACGAGGGCGTCCGCGCCACCTCCCCCGGGGGTCGCTGCGTTCGCTCCCACCAAACCAAGCACCGGCCCCTGGACGTTGAAGTACCCGAGGAAGGCTTCGCTCTGCTCGAAGACGTCCAGAAACGTCGCGGTCAGCGAAGCGAAGGCGTCCGGCGACAGCTCGTGGAGTGGCACCCATTGCACGAAGATTCCTCCCGGCGCCAGGGCGGCTCGGATCGCCGCAAAGTGCTCCCGCGTATAGAGCCCCCCCGCTCCGGATCGTTGCGGGTGAAACAGATCGCCGACCGCGACGTCGAACTTCGCGCTCGACAGCGCGGCGCCCCTGACAAAGGCGCGCGCGTCCGCTCGCCGGAGGTGTACGTTCGGTCGCGAGAGCACGCCGTCGTTGGCCCTCGAGAAAAGCGACAAGAAGGTCAACACCTCGCCGGAGAGCTCGACCGCCTCGACGTCCGCGACGTCGGGATCCTCCGCGATGGCACCCAAGGTCGATCCGGTGCAGACCCCGAGCACCAGCACCCGATGGGGCGCGGGATGGAGCAACAGCGGGATGCACCCTTGACGCCGCTCTCCGAACCTGGATTCGTCTCCCCCGTCGAGGAATCGGCTACCGGTTCGGAGCCGGCGGGCACCCCTCGTCGATTCTTC
>CAYTTF010000073.1:0-15185 GCA_964440665.1 uncultured Myxococcales bacterium
ACCTCCGCCTGTTCCGCGCGCAGCGCAAGGAGAGCTTCGCGATCCTGGCGCCCAATGCGCAGATCGTGAAGAGCGCGCTCGATCCGGTGCACTTCGACCTGCGTATCCTGGCCGGACTTGGCCTCTTGCCGGTCGTCCTGCTGGGCCTGCTCGAACCGAAGGACGCCGACGCACAGGCGGCGCGGGTCGCGGCCTGGCTGGTCGAGGACGAAGTGCCCTGCGACATGATTCGCGCCGACGCCGCGGTCGGTTCCGAGACGATCGGGGCCATTCAGGCGGCCGTCGCACGGGGCGCGATACCGCTGGTCTCTCTCGAGGCCTGCGCGGCGCAGACCATCGACGCGCGCTTCCGCCTGCTGGCGACCCTCGCCACCGCGCTCGAGACGCGCAAGGTGGTGTTCTTGAGCCGGCGGGCGGGTCTGGTGCTGGCCGCGGGGCCACCGCCGTCGGTGGTGAGCCTAGCGACCGACACCGAGCGGTTGCTGGCGCCGGGCGTGCTGTCACGCGGGCAGGCGTTGCTGCTCCGGCAGGTGAAACAGCTCCTCGAGCGGGTTCCACACCGGCTCAGTGCCACCGTCGTCAATCCGCTGGCGCTGCTGCGCGAGCTGTTCACGGTCAACGGCGCCGGCACCCTGATCCGCAAGGGGTCGCGCATCGAAACCCGCACCGGCTGGGACGGCGTCGACCAGACGCGCCTGCGGGCGCTCTTCGCGTCGGCGTTCGGGCGTAACGTCGGCGACGGTCTCTTCGCGCGCAAGGTTTCGCGGACCTTCGTCGAGGAGAGCTACCGCGGCGCCGCCGTCGTCGAGGAGACGCCCGTCGCCCCCTACCTCACGAAATTCGCGGTCGAGCGCCAGGCACAGGGTGAAGGTCTGGGCGGCGAGATCTGGTCACTGGTCACCCGCGACTACCCGGCGTTCTTTTGGCGCTCCCGCCCCGAAAACGCGATCACCGCCTGGTACGCCAAGCAGTGCGATGGCCTGGCGCGTTTTCCCGGGTGGCACGTCTTTTGGCGCGGCCTCCCGATCGAAACGATAGATCCCGCGATTCGGTCGGCACTCGCCGCCCCGAGCGACTTCGTCTGATCACAACCGTTCGTCGCACTCGGCGCGCATGACGTCGTCGATGGTCTCTCGACGGGCGACCAGCGAGGCGCGGCCATCTTCCCAGAAGATCTGCGGCACGCGGCCCAGCGAGACGTAGTTGGAGCTCATCGCGGCGCCGTAGGCCCCCGCGTCGTGCAACACCAGCAGATCGCCCAGATCGGGGCGGGGCAGGTCGCGCGGGTCGAGCAGCTCTTTGTCGTCGCGGGTGAAGACGTCGCCGCTCTCGCAGAGCGGACCGGCGACGACGAACGGCTCGGGTGTTCGCGCGGAGCCGCGGCCGACGATGGAGATGTGGTGGTAGGCGCCGTACATGGCGGGTCGCACCAGATCGTTGAAACCGGCGTCCACCATGATGAAGCGATGGCCGGTACCTTTGGTGTTGGTCTCGGTCTCCTTGATGTCCTTCACGCGGCAGACCAAGAGGCCGGCCGCGGCGACCGCGTAGCGTCCGGGCTCGATCTCGACGCGGATCGGTCGCCCGGCCGACTTCGCGAACGTTGCGGTGGCCTCGACGAGCAGGCGGCGAAAACCGGCCAGGTCGTAACGCTCGGCGCCCGGGCGGTAGGCGTACGGGATGCCGCCACCCAGGTTCACCGCCTCGACGTCGGGAAACTCCGAAAGCCGGCCGGCGAGGAGATCCACCAGGCGTCGCAGATTCTGGTCGAATTCTCGGATCTGGGGACCGGTCCCGACGTGCGCGTGCAGGGCGACGATCGGCAGCTTGGCCGTGGCCGCCTGGCCCCGCAGCCGATCCAGCGCCTGGTGCCAGATGCCGTGCTTGGACGACGGTCCGCCCGTGTCGCATGACTCGACGTGGCCGTGCCCGAAGCCCGGGTTCACGCGCACCGCGATCGGCCCCGCGTAGCCGGCGCCGTGGAGCTCGTCGATCATGCCGGGCGAACCGACGTTGGGCAGCACGCCGTGCTCGAGGATCGCGGTGAGCGCGTTGTCGCGGAGCACGTCGGCGGTCAGCATGACCACAGGCGGTCGCGCGCCCATGGCGAAGCCGGCGCGCCGCGCGCGCAAGACCTCGTTGCCGCTCAAGGCGTCGATCCAGAGCCCGGCCTCGCGCACGCGCGCCAGCACCTTGCCGCTGGAGTTCGCCTTCATCGCGAACCGCGCCTGCAGCGCGCCGCCCGCGGTGAGCGCCGTGAGATCGGCGAGCCGCCGCCTCAGCTCGGCCCCGTCGTAGAGATAGAACGGTGTTCCGACTTCGTCGGCCAGACGGCTCAAAGGGAAGGAATCGAGATCGAGGGACGGCATCTCGGCGAACTATCCCACGTTGACTTCCAGGCCGCCCGGTCTTTAGATTCCACTGGTGCGATGGCTAACCGGGGCGAGCGTCGTGCTCTTGGCGGCGTTGCTGTCGGCGGGCCACGCGGCGCGTGCCGCTGACGTGCGGACGGAGACGGCGCGCGAGCACTCCGGGCAGGGCGACGCCTACTACAAGCTCGAGAAGTACGGGAACGCCATCGGCGAATACGAGCAGGCCTACCTGGCCAAAGCCGACCCGAGCTTTCTCTACAACATCGCCCAGTGCCACCGGCTGATGGGCCACAGCGCCGAGGCGATCAAATTCTATCGCCGCTTTCTGAAGGACGCGCCGAACGCACCCAACCGCGCCGTCGCGGAGAAGCACATCAAGGATCTCGAAGAGACGTCTACGCATCCAGAGTCTCCCGCCGAGACCCCGACTTCGTCACGCCCGCAGACGTTACCCACGCCACCGGCGCCAGAGCCGGCGGTGACGCCCACGACGCCTCCGCCCGCGTCATCCCCGCCCCCGGCGTCTTCCGCGCTGGAGCCGACGGCCACGCCCGCGCTGGCGTTGAGCGCACCTCCACCTACGTCATCGCCCTCGGCCGAGATCGCTCCGATCGGTGAAAACGGTGCGGCCCCCTCCCAAAAGGAGGCGCGCCCATTTTATGATAGATGGTGGTTTTGGACTGCAGTCGGGGTGGTCGTACTCGGCGGCATCGTCGTCGCGGTGGTGGCCGCTAAGCACGATCCGGCCTGTCCCGGGGGTTACACATGCAATTGAAGAGCTGGCAAAGGATCTCATTGGCGGCGGCGATCGTGATGATTCCGATCGTTTCGTGCAGCCAGCGATCGTTGGTGCTGATGGACGTGACGGTCGGCGGGACCGCGTCGTTTTCCGACGCCACGCTGGTGATCACCGCGAACGACGAGCAGAAGACGACCTTCGCAGGCTTGGCGCTCAACCAGACGGCCTACCGCGCCGGCGTCTACCTACCGTCGGATATGACCGGCCAGGTCATGTTCAAGGCCGAGGTCGACGAGGGCAACTGCATCGTCGGAACCGGCACCGCCGTGGCCGACGTGAGCGGCGGTGGGACGACGGGGCCGATCGCTCTGATCATCACGCCGATGGTTCCGTGCGTTCCGATCACCGACGGTGGCCAGACGGGCGTCGGCGGCACCGGTGGAACATCGGGCACCGCGGGCCATGGCGGCGGCAGCGGGATGACGGGAAGCGCGGGCGCTGGCGGCGGTGGGATGACGGGAAGCGCGGGCGCGGGCGGCGGTGGGATGACGGGAAGCGCGGGCGCCGGCGGCGGTGGGATGACCGGAACCGCGGGCAGCGGTGGGATGACCGGAACCGCGGGCAGCGGCGGAAGCTCGGGGAACGCGGGTCGGGGCGGGACCACCGGTAGCGCCGGTCGTGGCGGCGTTGGCGGAGGCGCGAACGGGAGCGGCGGAATGGGGAATGGCAGCGGGGGAACCGGCGGTTCGGTTTCGCCGGTCGGCAGCGGCGGTTCGGTTTCGCCGGTCGGCAGCGGCGGCTCCGCCATGGCTGGCTCGATGGGGAGGGGCGGCTCGATCGGCCTCGCCGGTAGCGGCGGCTGCCTTTGCCCGCTGAACGAGAGCTGCAATGCGGCCGGCATTTGCGTCTGCAATCAGACGGACGCGCAGGCCTGCGCCGCCGCGCAGATCGGCTGCGGGACGACGACCAACATCTGTCAACGAAAGGTCCTCTGCAAGTGTCCGGTGAACTCGACCTGCGACCCGAACACCGGCATGTGCTCGACCAACTGCGTGACCGGTGCCGGCGGCGCCATCCTGAGTCTCGACCGGTTGCAGGAGGCCATCATCTGCCCTCAATAGTCCGAGCGATCGCGCCAAGCGCGTAGATCCGACGGGCCGCAACACATGGGCGTAGGATGGCGCCGTGGCGGCCCACGCGAAGGCGATCCTGTTCGCGCTGCTCGGCCTGTCGGGGATCGTGTTCTTGGCGATCTGGATCGCGCGCGTGCGCGACGAGCCCGCCGGTCGACGCTGGCCGACGCGCGTGCAGCTCGCGATCGGCGCGGTGACCGATTTTTTCGACACGCTGGGAATCGGATCCTTCGCGACCACCACCTCGCTCTACAAGCTGGGCCGCGTGGTGGCCGACGAAGACATCCCGGGGACGCTCAACATCGGCCACATGATTCCGACCTTCGCCGAGGCGTTCATCTTCATCCTGGTGGTGGCCGTCGATATGCGGACGCTGGTACTCATGATCGCGGCGGCGACCGCCGGCGCCTGGCTGGGCGCGGGCGTGGTGTCGAGCTGGCCCCGTCGCTGGATTCAGCTCGGGATGGGATCGCTCTTGCTGGGGGCGGCCGCGATCATGGTGGCCCGCGCGACCCACCTCGTTCCCGGCGGCGGCCAGGCGCTCGGTCTCTCCGGCGTGCGGCTCGCGCTCGGTCTCGCCGGTAACTTCGTCCTCGGCGCGCTCATGACCCTGGGCATCGGGCTCTTCGCGCCCTGCATGATCCTGGTGGCGCTGCTCGGCATGAGCGAGGCGACCGCCTTCCCGATCATGATGGGCTCTTGCGCGTTCCTGATGCCGGGCGCGGGGATCCGCTTCCTGCGCTCCGGCCGATACGATCTCGGTGCGTCGCTCGGGCTCACGCTGGCGGGCACGCCCGCCGTGCTGATCGCCGGCCTCCTGGTCAAATCGCTCCGGCTCGACGCCGTTAAATGGCTGGTGGTCGCGGTCGTGGTCTACACTGCGGTCGCGATGCTCCGATCGGCGGCGCAAGAGAGTCGGCAAGACCTTTCGAAGCGGGGGCGGAATGCCGGCCGGATCTAACCCGCTGTTCGCCACCAAATCCGTCGACGATCTCCGCGCCGACGCCGAGGGGCAGCACGGTCTCAAGCGGGCGCTCGGCTCGATGGATCTGGTTCTGCTCGGCATCGGCGCGATCATCGGCACCGGCATCTTCGTGCTGACCGGCCAGGCCGCCGCCGACAACGCCGGCCCGGCGGTGGTGCTGTCGTTCGTGGCCGCCGGAATTGCGTCGGGCTTCGCCGGCCTCTGCTACGCCGAGATGGCCTCGATGATCCCGATCGCCGGCAGCGCCTACACCTATTCGTACGCCACCATGGGCGAGCTGGTCGCCTGGATCATCGGCTGGGATCTGATCCTCGAATACCTGGTGGCGTCGGCGGCCGTCAGCGTCGGCTGGTCGGGCTACGCCGTCGCGTTCGTCCACGATGTCTTTGGCGTGACCCTGCCGGTCGCCTGGACGAGCGCCCCGTTCGTTTACGACGAGGTGCTCGGGCAATTCCATTCCACCGGCGCGGTGCTCAACATTCCCGCCATGCTGATCACCCTGGTGATCACGGTGATCTTGGTGCGCGGGATCAAGGAATCGGCCCGCTTCAACGCCGTCATCGTCATGATCAAGCTGGCGGTGGTGTTGATGTTCATCGTCTTTTGCGCGCCGTACATCCACACCGCCAACTGGCATCCGTTCATTCCGCCCGAGCGGAGCCATGGCCACTTCGGCTTCTCGGGGATCATGCGCGGGGCCGCCCGGGTATTCTTCGCCTATATTGGGTTCGACGCGGTCTCCACCGCGGCCCAGGAGACCAAGAACCCCCAGCGCGATCTCCCCTTCGGCATCCTGGGATCGCTGGCGGTCTGCACGGTGCTCTACGTGGCGGTCTCGCTGGTGCTCACCGGCGTGGTCTCGTATACGCAGCTCGGCGTGCCGCACCCGATCGCGGTCGGCGTCGAAGCGACCGGGCAGCGCTGGCTGGCGACGCTGGTCGAGATTGGCGCCATCGCCGGTCTGTCGTCGGTGATGCTGGTGATGATGATGGGCCAGCCACGCATCTTCTTCTCGATGGCGGTCGACGGGCTCTTCCCGCCCATCGCCAGCCGGGTACACCCGCGCTTCGGAACGCCCTGGATCACGACCATCATCACGGGCGTGGCGGTGATGATGGCCGGCGGCCTCTTGCCGGTGGGTGTCCTGAGCCAGCTCACCTCGGTGGGGACGCTGTTCGCGTTCGTGCTGGTGAGCTTCGGCGTCCTTATTTTGCGCCGCAAGCGACCCGACCTGTCGCGCGGCTTTCGTGTGCCCGGCGGGGACTACCTGGTTCCGATCTGCGGCGTCGGGACATCGCTCTATCTCATGCTGCAAGAGACCACCGGGACGCTGGTGCGTCTCTTCGGCTGGATGGCGGTCGGCCTGTGCGTCTACGTCCTCTACGGCCGGAAGCACTCCACCCTGCGCGCCAAGGGGCGCTGAGCTCCGGCCCGCGGCGCAATCGCAGCCCAGCGGCCTATCGCCGGCGGTGGTGCGCCAGCGTGCGGTGCGACGCCTCGGCCGTGGCGATCGTGCTGGGAATGCTGAAGTTGGCGCGCACGACCAGACCGGGGACGCCGACCGAGATCTTCCAGCCGCGGATCGTTTGCACCATGCAGTCGCCGACGTCCTCGTCGAGCGCGGCCGCCGTCGCGAGCCCCACCGAGCCCGGCGAACCGTTCGGCTCGATGTAGATCATCGCGCTCACCCCTTCGGGGGCGAGCTGTCCGCAACTGGAGAGCTGGGGCAGTAGCGTGGCGATGTCGTGCTCCAGCTTGGGGTTGTCGACATCCAGGACTTCGACCTGCTTGGTCGATCGAAACTCGACCGGATACTCGAAGGTCGTCGCCTTGTTTCCGCTGGGCGCGTGGAATCGAATCTTTCGCCCGACTTCGACCAGACAGCGCTCGACGTCGTAGTTGCCCAGCGTCGATTCCAGCACCCAGACGTCCTGGGCGGTGCCGTTGCCGCTCACCAGGAAGCGCAGCAAAACCCGGCCGCCCGCATAACGCTGCGCCTTGCCGGCGCGCCCGTAGCAGCCGCGAACGTCGCCGAAGTGCTCCTGCAACGTCGCCTCGACGTCGTCGGTGTCGAGCACGCCGATCTCGTTGTCGAGGTTCATCGACGCGCCGGGATCGATCGCCTTGGCTCTCCGCGCCTGACGGTGCGCCAGCCCGTACTCGGGGCCACCCTCGGCACCACCGCCCCGCGCCCCCTTGTTGCTTCCACAGCCGAGCTCGAGTGCGAGCATCGAGAAAAGCAGTGCTGCTGACTTCATGAACACCTTTGGGGATGCCGGTAACCCGTCGCCGCCCGACCCGACCTTCAGACAGTCGTGAGCGACAAAGGTTCCCACAATTCCACCCGGATACACCCAGAAAACCCCGCCAATATCCGAGATGGTTGCGCTACCGACGTTGCGCAACACCGATCACCCGAAGATCCGGGGGTATGGCGCTCACCCGAAGCCGAGGGCGCGCCCTAATACGCCGGTTCGAAGCGATAGACGTACTGCATGGTTCCCTGCTGGGTCACCTGCGGGAACTCGAAGTCTTTGATCTTCTCGATCAGGCAGTCGCTGACCTCTTTGTTGTTCAGCGTGCCGCCGATGACCTTGACGACCGTCGCTTTTCCGCCCGGCGCGATCGTGATGAGCACCATGACGGTCCCCTTGAACGCGCGATCGTGCTTTTCGTCGAGCACGTCCTGGTAGCACCGGAGCGTCGACGGATCGCGCTGCTGCAAGAGCAGCTGGACCTCGGCCTCCTTGTCGGGCGAGATGCCGCCGACCTCGGCGGTGGTGTCGGCGTTCTTGACCACACGGACGCGCGGCTCGCCACTCTCCGTGGTCTCGGCGCAGCCGAGCGCCAACGTAGAGAGCAGCGCCAAAGCGGCGAGCTGAGTGCCGAGTGTCATGCGTGTCATTGCACTCTTGGTCCCGATGCCCATGCCCATGGCAGCGCCTCCTGGATAGACGAACGACGGTCGGACCTTAGCCCCTCGGTCAGTCCTTGAGCAAGGCCGAAGCGATCACCAACCGCTGGATCTCGCTGGTCCCCTCGTAAATCTCGGTGATCTTCGCGTCGCGAAAGTGCCGCTCGGCCGGAAAATCCGCCAGGTAGCCGTACCCGCCGAAGATCTGGACCGCCTCTTTGGCCGCGCGGTTGGCGACCTCGGAGGCGAACAGCTTGGCCATCGAGGCCTCGGTTGCATAGGCCTGGCCGCTGTCTTTCTTGACCGCCGCGCGCCAGAGCAACATGCGCGCGGCGTCGATCTCCGTTCGCATGTCGGCGAGCTTGAACTGGATCGCCTGGTGCTCGGAGATCGCCTGCCCGAAGGTCTTTCGTTCGCGCGCGTAGTTGGTCGCGTCCTCGAAGGCCGCGCGGGCGATCCCCAAAGCCTGCCCCGCGATCCCGATCCGCCCGCCGTCGAGCGCGCGCAATGCGATCTTGAAACCGTCGCCTTCCGGGCCGAGCCTGGCGTCGGCGTCGACGGCGCAATCGGTGAGGAAGATCTGCGCGGACGGTGCCCCGCGGATGCCGAGCTTGTCGTCGGGCGGACCGACCTTGAGGCCTGGGGCGTCGGTCGGTACCAGGAAGGCGCTGATCCCGCGGCTCCGCTGCGTGGGATCGGTCGACGCGAACACGATCGCCAGATCGGCGACCGGCGCGTTGGTGATGAAATTCTTGGTGCCGTTGAGGATCCAGCCGTCGCCCACGCCGGCCCGCGTGGCGCGCGTGCGCAGCGCCTTGGCGTCCGAGCCGGCTTCCGGCTCGGAGAGCGCGAAGCAGCCGATCTTGCGGCCCGCGGCCAGGTCGGGCAGATAGCGCGCCCGCTGCGCGTCGCTCCCGGCGGCCAGGATCGGGGCCTCGACCAGCGAGCTTTGAACCGACATGATGACCGCTGTCGAGGCGCAGGCGCGCGCGATCTCCTCCAGTGCCAGCACGTAGGATAGGGCGTCCATTCCGGCGCCGCCCCAGGCCTCCGGCACCAGGATTCCGAGCAGACCCATCTCGCCGAGCCGCGCGAAGATCTTCCGAGGGAATTCGTGCGTCTTGTCGATCTCGGCGGCGCGCGGCGCGATCTCCCGCTTGGCCAGATCGCGCGCGGTGTCGCGGATCAGCTTCTGTTCGGAGGTGAGCTCGAAGTCCATTTCGCGTTGCCTATTTGCCGGTCCAGACGGGCGTGCGCTTTTCGATGAAGGCCCGCATCCCTTCTTCTTGGTCGGCGGTGGCGAAGAGGCTGGCGAACAGTTGCTGCTCGCGATCGATCCCCGACTCGAGCGGCAAGCTACCGCCTTCGCGGATGGCCCGCTTTGCGGCGGCGACGGCCAGCGGGGCTTGCAACGCGATCGCGTCGGCCGCGGCCCGCGCGCGGCCCAGCAGCTCGCCCGGCTCCACGACGGCGTTCACCAGTCCCAATTGCAGCGCTTCGTCGGCGTCGATGACCGCCGCGCTGTAGATGAGCTCGCGCGCGCGCGCCGGCCCGATGCGCCGGGCCAGTCGCTGCGTGCCGCCCATGCCGGGGATGACCCCCAGCCCAACTTCGGGCAACCCGAGCTTGGCGCCGCGCGCGGCGTAGATGAAATCGCAGGCCAAGGCCAGCTCGAGACCGGCCCCCAGCGCCCACCCGTTCACCGCCGCGATCACCGGGACGCTCAGCCCCTCGATGAGATCGCACACCCGCCGCCCGTGCTCGGAAAACGAACGCGCGCCGACCGGCTCCAGGCCCGACATGGTCTTGATGTCCGCGCCCGCGACGAACGCCCGATCGCCCGCGCCGGTCAGGATCGCGCAGCGGATCGCGCCGTCGCGGTCGACGCCGGTGAACGCATGCATGAGCGCGTCCAGGGTTGCGCCGTCCAGCGCGTTGCGGGCATCGGGCCGGTTTACGGTCACGGTCGCAACGGCGCCATCGCGGGCCACGGGGGCGCGTTCGCTCAACGGGTCTCCTCAGTCCGGATGGGGCCGGAAATCTGGCCGGAAACCTGGCCGGATGCCTGGCCGGAAATCTGGCCGGAAGTCTGGCCGGATGCCTGGCCGGGCGCCGGGTAGTGATAAAATCCCCGCCCGCTCTTACGCCCCAGCCAGCCGGCGGCGACGTATTGACGCAGCAGGGGACAAGGACGGTACTTGGGATCGCCGAGGTCCCGGTGGAGCACCTCCAAGATCGCCAGCGCGGTGTCGAGGCCGATCAGGTCCATCAGCGAAAATGGGCCCATCGGGTGGTTGAGGCCGAGCTGGATCGCGACGTCCATGTCCTCGACCGACCCGATTCCTTCGTAGAGCGCGAAGCAGGCCTCGTTCAGCATCGGCATCAAGACGCGGTTGACGATGAAGCCGGAGATGTCCCGCGACAGGACGGTTCGCTTTCCGAGGCGCTCGGCCAGCGCGCGCGTCGTCTCGTAGGTGCCGTCCGCGGTGGCCAGACCCCGGATGATCTCGACCAACTTCATGATCGGCGGCGGGTTCATGAAGTGCATGCCGATCACCCGATCGGGGCGCTTCACCGCGGCGCCGATCGCGGTGATGCTGATCGACGAGGTGTTGGTCGCCAGCACGACGCCGCCGCGACAGGCGCGATCGAGGGTGGCGAAGATCTCGCGCTTGGTCGCGACGTCCTCGGTCGCGGCCTCGACGACGAAGTCCACCGCCTCCAGCTCGCCGCCGTACAGGTCGCAGGGCTCGATGCGGGCCAGCATCTGCGCCGCGACGTCGGCGCCGAGCTTGTTCTTCTCGACCAGCTTGGCGAGCTGCTGGCCCACGGCCGCGCGCCCCCGCTCGGCGATGTCGCGCCCCACGTCGGCGAGTGTGACCGAGAAGCCGTGCGCCGCCGCGAGCTGGGCGATTCCCCGTCCCATCTGCCCGGCGCCGATGACGCCGACGCGCCGGATGCCGTCGAGAATGGCCATGTTCGCGTTCAAGGTAACGTCAGATACGCTCGACCGCCAGAGCGATCCCCTCGCCGCCGCCGATGCAGAGCGCCGCGACGCCACGCCGTTTGCCGGCGTCGCGCAGCGCCGAGAGCAAAGTGACCAGCACCCGCGCGCCCGAAGCGCCGATCGGGTGGCCGAGCGCGACCGCCCCGCCCCAGACGTTCACCCGCCCCGGGTCGAGCCCCAGCATCCGGTTGTTGGCGATGGAGACGACCGCGAACGCCTCGTTGATCTCCCAGAGATCGACGTCGTCCTTCTTCCAGCCGGCGCGCGCGAGCAGCCGCTCGATGGCGCCCGCCGGCGCGGTGGTGAACCACTCGGGCGCCTGCGCGAACCCGGCGGCGCCCACGATGCGCGCGACCGGCTCCCACCCCCGAGCCGCGGCGACGTCCGCCGCCGCCAGGACCAGCGCCGCGGCTCCATCATTGATCGACGACGCGTTCCCCGCCGTGATGGTCCCGTCCTTCTGAAACGCCGGGCGCAACGCCGGCAGCTTGGCGACGTCGCCGCGCCCCGGCTCCTCGTCGTGGGCGACCACCAGTGCCGCGCCTTTCTTCTGCGGAATCTCCACCGGCACGATCTCGGCGCGAAATTTTCCCTCGGCCTGCGCCCGCAGCGCCCGGCCGTACGACTCGGCCGCGAAAGCATCCTGGTCGGCGCGCGTGATCCCCTTTTCCTTGGCGCACAGCTCCCCGCACTCCCCCATGTGGACGTTTCCGTAGGCATCCCACAGGCCGTCGAGCACCAGCGAATCGATCACCTGCGCGTGTCCCAGGCGATATCCCTCGCGTGCCTTGGGCAGCAGGTACGGCGCACGCGTCATCGATTCCATGCCGCCCGCGACGACCACGTCGTGCTCGCCGGCGGCGATCGCATTGCGCGCGAAGACCACCGCCTTGAGGCCAGAACCACAGACCTTGTTGACCGTGACCGCGCCGACCGCGGCCGGAATCCCCGCGCCGATCGCCGCCTGCCGCGCCGGCGCCTGCCCGATTCCCGCCGGCAACACGCAGCCGAGATAGACCTCGCCGACGGAGTCGCCCGGTACGCCGGAGCGCTCGAGGGCGGCTTTCACCGCGATCGATCCGAGCTGCGGCGCCGACAGCGACGCCAGCGCGCCCTGAAACGACCCGATCGGCGTACGGGCACCCGCGAGGATCACGACCTGCCTCATGGGCGCAATGATACCCCGCCCGGGGCCGACGGGCGGCGTCGCAGGGTGCCCGAAGGAGCTGTCATTACAATCGAAGCAAGGATTGGAGCGGTATCCCGCGGGTCTCGGGGAGCGTCCAGACCCAGGACGCGGTCGCCAGCGCCAGCAGACAGGGCACGCCGAGGCCGCCAGCCAGCCCGTGGCGCGCGACGGCCAGGCCGACCACCACCGGCGTGGCGAGCTGCGCCGCGCGCGCGAGGTTGTACGTCGCGCCCATCGCGGTGCCTCGGATCTCGGCCGGGAACAGCTCGGCCAGCAGGGCGCCGAACCCGGCCGTGCAACCCGATCCGACGCCGAGCGCGAACATGACGGTCCAGAACAGCGCCGGGTGCGGGAGCAACGCCGACCACCGCACGGCCAGCGTGCCGACGGCGGCCGCGGTGAGCAGCGAATAGAGCGCGAAGGCCGGCCGGCGCCCCAGTCGATCGGAGATGACGCCGAAGCTGGCCATACCGCACAGCTGCCCGACCTGCGCGGTCACCATCCAGGTCAGCGACCGCGCAATCGATTGATGCATGCCTTTGCCGAGGAAGGTCGGCAGCCAGGTGTAACAGCTCCAGTAGGTGCCCAGCTTGAACACGCCGAGGAGCCAGGCGGCGACGAATCGCCGGACCAATCCCGGCACGTGGGCGGCGGCGCGCACGTCGGCGCCAAAAGATCGCGACGGCGACGTTTGCTTCGCCCGATCGGGTAGATCGGGCAGCCGCGACGAGGCCCGAATCGCCACCGCCAGCAGCGCCGTCGCGCTGGAACCGACCAGCACCGCGCGCCAGCCCACCCGCGGCAACACCAGATAGCCGACGATGGCGGCGATCGCGACGCCGACCGGCTCGCCGATCTGCAGGGCCGCCGCGGCCCGTCCCCGCACCGCCGGCGCCACCGCCTCGGCCAGCATGCCATGGCCGATCGCCCACTCGCCGCCGATGCCCAGCCCCTGCACCAACCGCCCCGCGAAGAACACCGTCGCGTTCGGCGCCAGCCCGCAGATCAGAGAGCCCACCGAATAGACCAGCACCGTGACCGATAGCAGCTTTCGCCTGCCGAACCGATCGGCCAGCGCCCCGGCCCACAGGCCCCCGATCCCGGAAGCGCCGAGCCCCGCACCCAGCAGCCAGGCCTGGGCGGCGTGCGACAGATGCAGATCGCGCGCGACGCTGTCCTTGAGGAAGCCGAGCAGGACCAGATCGTAGAAGTCGAACGTCCACCCGGCAAACGCGAACAGGAAGATCGCGACCGGAAAGCGCCCCGGCATCGACGGAGGCCTGGACAGCGACGGAGGCTGGGACGGCGACGGAGGCTGGGACGGCGACGGAGGCCGGGACATCGAGGACGGAAGTTAGTCGGTTCGGGGAATGGCAAAAATGTGGACAGATATCCTACATGTCATACGATCTGCGCATGGCTCTGCCTTTACCTGGCGAACGTCCTTCCCGCCTCCTCGGCGTCCTCCTGGCCGCGGCCGCCGTGCTCGGCCTTTGCGCGCTCGGTTGCGCCACGCCCGCACGACAGACGCGGCGCTACGCCCCGTCGATCTTTCAAGCGGCACGGTTCGAGGCCCGTCACCCGCAACCGGCGGTGGCCCGTGAAAAGGCCAACGGCGATGAAGGGGCGGCCTTCGTCGAGAAGGCGCTGCACGATGCCGGCTTTCGCTTCGGTACCGACGGCAGCGCGCGCGCACTCTGGGGCTACCTGCGCTCGTCGCAGCGGCTGGTTTCGGCGGCCAGCGCCCGCCCGGGCGACATCCTCTTCTTCGACACGCGCGGCGCGGCGCCAACGCCCGAGTGCGCCGACCACGCCGGCATCGTCGAGAGCGTCACCCCCGACGGTCGCATCACCTTCGTCGAGGCGCGCGGCGGTCGCACCCGCCGGAGCTTCGTCGATCCGGCGCGCCCCACGATCCGCCGGGACGATCGCGGCGAGATCGTGAACAGCTTCCTGCGCGCCAAGGCCCTCGACGATCCGCCCGGGGCGCGCTACTTCGCGGGCGAGATGCTGTGCGGGATCGCGCGGGCCGCCCAGCCCGCGAGTCGGGGATGACCATCAGTTGGCATCGACGCTCCGAGGGCGGCTGATGACCTTCGGTTGGCATCGACGCCAACTACGTTGGCGTTCAGACCGCGGAGAGCCCCGGGTTTCCGGGCCCGGAGTTGGCCCGGAGGTTGCTGTTCCTTGATGACAATGGGTCGACTTTTCCACCAACTTTCAGGTCATACTCAGCATTGCAGTCCAAGTCGCCCCTCCCTATAATCGCGCAGTTTTGCCCCCCGGGCCCTAGAGCCCAACCGCTAGAGCCCACCGCTTCGAGGAGGATTTCCATGTCGGGTCGTTCTTCGTTTCTCTCGCAACCTTGGCGCGTGGTTCGCTGGGTCGGTCTGGCCGCCGCGGTGCCCGCTCTGTGGGCCTGCACCTCCCGAACGCTCGAAGCGCCCGTGGTGACCCCGACGCAGACCTTCACGAACAAGGTGGTTCAGAAGATCAACAACAACCTCGACATCCTGTTCATGGTCGACAACTCGTCGTCCATGACCTCGATGCAACAGAAGCTGTCCGACCAGCTGCCGACGTTCATTCAGATCCTTCAGGCGCTGCCAATGGGGCTTCCCAGCGTTCACATCGCGGTGGTCTCGTCCGACATGGGGGCCTATAGCGATCAAGGGAACGCCATCGGGTGCAGCCAGCAGGGTGGTGACAACGGCGCCTTCCAGGTCTTGCCCAGGGGTAACGGCTGCACCACCAACAGCTTCAAAGTGGCTACCGATACGTACATCACCGACAATGCGTCGGGGACGGAGAGCAACTTCACGCTCGCAGACCCGGCGGGCCTCGCG
>CAYTTF010000074.1:0-15115 GCA_964440665.1 uncultured Myxococcales bacterium
GCAGGTTGCGCGAGGTGACGAACTTCCCCTCCTTGCCGGCGAAGGGGCCGTTGTTCGACATGAACTGCATCTTCACCGTCGGCTCTTCGATCTCGAGCAGCGGCAGGATGGTCGGGCGCGCGATCTCCGTGATGGTCTCGCCGACGGTCAGGTCGGCCATGCCGGTCACGGCGCAGATGTCGCCCGCGGCGGCCTCGGCCAGCTCGAACCGCTTGAGCGACTGGTAGCCGAGCAGCTTGGCGACGCGGAATTCCTCGCGCGTGCCGTTGCGGTGCGCGCACAGGACGCGCTCACCCGGCTTGATGCGGCCCGAGTCGATCCGGCCGATCGCCACGTAGCCCAGATAGTCGTCGTAGTCGAGCGTGGTCACCTGCATGCAGAGCGGCGCATCGATGACGCCGGTCGGCGGCGGAACGTATTTCACGACCAGATCCAGGAGCGGCCCCAGGTCCGTGTGCTCGTCGGTGAGATTGTTGACCGCCCAACCTTCGCGGCCGGAGGCGTAGACGATCGGGAAGTCGAGCTGCGCGTCGGTGGCGCCCAGCGCGCAAAACAGATCGAAGGTCGCGTCGACGGTGCCTTCCGGGTCGCAGCCGACGCGGTCGACCTTGTTGACCACCAGGATCGGCCGCAGGCCCAGCGCGAGCGCCTTGCGGGTCACGAAGCGGGTCTGCGGCATCGGGCCCTCGAAGGCGTCGACCAGCAGGCAGACCGAGTCGACCATCTTGAGCACGCGCTCCACCTCGCCGCCGAAGTCGGCGTGGCCGGGCGTGTCGACGATGTTGATGCGCGTCCCCTTCCAGGTGATGGCGGTGAACTTGGAAAGAATCGTGATGCCGCGCTCGCGCTCGAGATCGTTCGAGTCCATCGCGCAGTCGGCGATCACCTCGCCGGTGCGGAACTGACCGGCCTGGCGCAGGAAGCCATCGACCAGCGTGGTCTTGCCGTGATCGACGTGCGCGATGATGGCAATGTTCCGCACGTCCTTTCGGAGCGCCTTTTCGGGCGCGCTTGCAATTTCGGGAATGGACGTTACAGACATGGGGCGGCAGGTGTACCCGGCCGGGGGCCTCGGCGCAAGTGGTTGCAACCAGGGGCAAGCCCAACCGATGATGCGGCGGTGCATCCGGTGGTGGCAGCGCTTCCGCTCGAGGAAAAGGGCCTGGTCCTGGGCGCCTTGCTGGCCCGGATGCCGCCCGATGACGCCGCTGCCCGTTTTGGGGGCGACATTGGGACGCGCTGTCGGGCCGCGTTAGAGGCCCTTTCCGCCGAGACGCGCTCTGGCCGCGCGGCGGCGCTGGCGGCCTTGATCTCGCTGGTGCGGGCGCCGGTGCCGGCCGGCGTCGAGCGGGTCCATCCCGGCTGGCTGCGCGAGCGAATGGCGCCCGAGTCGGTGGCCGTCATTCGCGCCGTGGTCGACGGTCTGCCGATCGAGGTCCGACAGGTCGCCGACGAGGTCCTGAGCGAGCGCGGAGAGACGTCGAAAGGTCCCGCGCCGGCGCTGGGGGCCGCCGGGCTGGCTGAGCTTCGCCGCGCCGTGTTCGCCGGTCTGGTACCGATGGCCGGTCCTGGCCTGCCAGCCGGATCGCAGGCGCAGTCCCTGCTGGCGTTGTCGTTCGCGGCGCTCGAGGAGACCATCGAGCTGCGCGGCGCCGAGGCGCTCGGCGTCTCGCTGCAAGGCGCGCCGGCGGCGGTGATCGCTCGAGCCGCCGCGGGCCTGGGTGGGCGGCAGGCGCGGGTGGTGCTGGATGCCGCCGCGCGGTTGGGACCGACCGAGGGGCGGGAAGGTGCTCGCGGCCTGGTCGCGGCGACGGCGGCGGCCAACCCGGCGGACAACCCGACGAACGTGGCCATGGCCTGGGATCTCGGGGCGCGTTCGCTGGCCGGCGCGCTCGCGGCAGAGGGCAGCGCCGCCCGCCAGGCCATCGCCCAAAGGTTGTCGCCCGCCCGCGGGCGGCGCTGGTTGGCTTACGCCGGGGAGTCGGGCGGGTGAGCGCGGGCCGCGTCGTCAAAGGCTTCGGCCACGTCGTTCCCAAGCTCAAGCTCGACGCGCGCGCCGAGGCCGACGCGCTGGTCGCGACCGCGCGCGCCGAGGCGGACGCGATCCGGGGCGAGGCCAAGGCGGTGCGCGAAGCGGCGCGACGGGAGGGTCTCGAGGCCGGCCGCGCCGAGGGGCTGGCCGAAACGGTGTTGACGCTGGCCGCCGCGCGCGCCGAAGCGACCCGCCTCGCCGACCTGTCCAAGGTGGCGGCCATCGCGCTGGCGACCAAAATGGCCGAGAAGATCGTGGGCCGCGCGGTCACCCTCGCCCCGGAGGTCATGGCCGAAATCGTGGGCGAGGCGCTGGCCGTCTGCCGTCCGGGCGCCGGCGTGGTCCGCTTGCGCCTCCACCCCGACGATCTCGCCAGCGTCGAAAGCCGCCGAACGTCGCTGGCGGCGCGGGCGCCGGCCGGGGCCGCGCTCGAGTTTCTGGCCGACGACAGCGTCGGGCGCCACGGTTGTGTGATCGAAACGCCGCAGGGTCGGGTCGACGCGCGGCTGGAGGCTCAGCTGGCCGCGCTCGAGCGCGCGCTGACCGGGGGCGCGCGCCGTGGCTGAAGGGACGAATCCCGGCGGCGCGTTCGATCTCGGCCGGGCGCTGGCCCGTCTCGACACCGCGGCGCCGCGCCGCGAGTCCGGCCGGGTCACGGAGGTGACCGGCCTCGTGATCCGGGCCAGCGTGCCCGCCGTTCGGGTCGGCGAGCTTTTGACCATCGAGACGGATCCCGCCGCCGGGGGATCGCAACTGCAGGCCGAGGTGGTGGGCTTTCGCGGCGACGAGGTGGTGCTGATGCCGCTCGGTGAGCTGGCCGGCATCGGCCCCGATTCCCTGGTCACGCCGACCGGCCGGCCACTTTCGATCGCGATCGGCGACGGCGTGCTCGGTCGGGTGCTCGACGGGCTCGGCCAGCCGATCGACGGCGGCGGTCCCATCGCCGGCGGAAAGCCCTGGCCGGTCGATCGCGCGGCGCCCGATCCGCTGTCGCGCCGGCGGGTGAGCCGACCCCTGGCGCTCGGCGTGCGCGCGCTGGACGCGCTCCTCACCGTCGGCGAAGGGCAGCGCGTCGGCCTCTTCGCCGGCTCCGGCGTGGGCAAGTCGACGTTGATGGGGCAGATCGCGCGCCAGACCGAGGCCGACGTCAACGTCATCGCGCTGGTCGGCGAGCGCGGCCGCGAGGTGGTCGACTTTCTCGAGGAGTCCTTGGGCCCGGCGGGACGGGCGCGTTCGGTGGTGGTCTGCGCGACCAGCGACGCGCCCAGCCTGGTGCGGCTCAAGGCGGCGTTCGTCGCCACGGCGATCGCCGAATACTTTCGCGAGCGGGGAAAGCGCGTGCTGTTCATGCTCGACTCGGTGACCCGCGTCGCGCGCGCCCAGCGCGAGGTGGGCCTGGCGGCCGGCGAGCCGCCCGCGCGCCAGGGTTATCCCCCCAGCGTCTTCGCGCTGCTGCCGCGCCTCCTCGAGCGCACCGGCAACGACGCGCACGGATCGATCACCGCGCTCTACACGGTCCTGGTCGCGGGCGGCGACATGGAGGAACCGATCGCCGACGAGGTGCGCGGCATCCTGGACGGCCACGTGATCCTCTCGCGCGAGATCGCGGCGCGCAACCAGTGGCCGGCGGTCGACGTGCTGCCGTCGCTCTCGCGCCTCATGAGCGTCGTCGCCGATCCGGAGCACCGCGCCGCCGCCGCCCGCCTCCGCGAGCTGCTGGCCGCCTACGAACGTCAGCGCGATCTGATCCTGCTCGGCGCCTACCAGCGCGGCGCCGACCCGCTCACCGATGAAGCGGTGGCGCGCCTCCCCGCCATAAACGCCTTTCTGCATCAGCGCACCGACGAGGCGGCACCCTTCGCCGAGACGCGCGCCAGGCTGCTCAAGCTGGTCTCCTAGACAACGACGAACACCACGACGAGGACGAGCCCCATGACCACGGCGACGACCGACTGTCTCTTCTGCAAGATCATCGCGGGCCAGATCCCGGCGGAGATCACTTACCGCGACGACCAGGTGCTCTCCTTCAAAGACATCGGCCCGAAGGCACCGCTGCACGAGCTGGTGATTCCCCTCCGCCACCTCGCGACGCTCGCCGATGCGGCGTCCGAAGATGCGGAGCTCTATGGTCGACTGATGTTGGTCGCCGCCAAACGCGCGCGAGAAAGTGGCCTCGCCGCTGGCGGCTTCCGGGTGGTCATGAACGCCGGCGCCGACGCCGGCCAGACGGTCCACCACGTCCACCTTCACCTGCTCGCCGGGCGCTCACTGGGCTGGCCGCCCGGCTGAAGCCTCGCACGCGCGTGATTTCTGGAAGGCGTCCGCACGACGAGCGGGACTGGTCGCGACGATCTTTTTCAGCCACTCTAGGCGCCCATGAATTCCCCACGTAGCTTACGAATTGCGATCACGGTTGTGCTGGCCATCGCCGGCTGCACGCACGACAATGCCGGCGGCGGCACCGGCGGAACGGGCGCAAACGCGGGCGGCGGTGGCCAGGCGGGCGGAACCACCGGCGCCGGCAACACCACCGGCAGCGCCGGCTCTGTTGGAAGCGGCAACGCCGCAACGAACGGCGGCGGTCACGCCGGAACCAATAGCCCCGCGGGCGGCGGCTCCGGCCAGGCCGGCCCCACGGGCGCGGCAGGCAGCGCGGCCGGCGGAACCAGCGGAACGGGCGGCGGCGCGTCGGGCGGCGGCGGCGGCACCGGCGGACAGGCCGGTGGCACGTCTAGCGGCGCCGGTGGCAGCACGGTCGCCGCCGGAACCTGCCTCGACAACGTCATGAACGGAACCGAGACCGGCGTCGACTGCGGTGGCTCCTGCCCGGCCTGCCCCAGCTACCAGATCAACCCGCCGAATTTGAAGAACAACGCCCAGAGCGGATGCCAAGGCGGCACGGGTTTCATGTGCACCCGCTCGATGGCCTTCAGCCCCGAGCTCAAGCAGGCCGCACACGACGACGCGGTCGCCAACGGCTGGAACGCCAGCAATCCCCCCTTCGTCTACGGCGTCGTCGGCCACGACAAGGACTCGGGCGGGCTCGACACGCAATCCGGCAACACCTGTTGCCAGTGCTACCAGCTGGTCTTCGAATCGCCGAGCGACCCGGTCTCGGGATTGCCGACGCCGAAGCCGATGATCGTCCAGGCCTTCAACACCGCCGCGGGCGGCGCGAAGAATTTCGACGTCTACATGGCCAAGGGCGGCGAAGGCGGCAACACCAACGGCTGCTCCGCGCTGTACACAAACTTCCCGACCACCGGGGAGCCTGGCGCCGGTGGAATCCGCCCGCTGAACTTCGCGACCCAGTGTGCGAATGCGATGAACATGTACAGCGAGGCCACCGTCGCGTCGACCACCTGCCAGCAGCAGATCGCCTCCCAGTGCGACATGATCACCAGCACCATGTCGGCCAGCATCCAGAGCACCAGCCAGCAGTCCTGCCTCGAGGCGAACCAGCCGGCCAACCTCTACCACCTGAACTGGAACGTGCGCGCCGAGCGCGTCGAGTGCCCGACCAACCTCACGCGGGTCACCGGGTGCAAGCTCAAGAGCCAGGGCCTGCCGCAGCCGGATCCGAACGCCCAGAGCGCGTCCACGGCCGGCAGCGCCTTCGTCACCGGTTACGGCACCACCACCATGCAGGACTGCTGCCGCCCCACCTGCGCCTACCAATCGACGAACAACGTGGACCCGAACGCCGCGGATTCGCAGTACGCGATCTTCTATACCTGCGACAAATCCGGCAACGTTCAATAGACAAGCCGCCGGGCGGTCCCCCCACCTGAATCAATATCGAATATCGACGAGCGTCTTCTTGCGGAGCTCGGCGAGATAGATCTTGGTCTGGCGCTCCATGTCCTTCTGGCGAAGCTGCATCCGGATGTCGTCCTTGGCCTCGTCGAAGGGCTTGGGGTCCTTGATCTTGCGGTCGACCAGCTTGATCACGTGAAAGCCGCGGTCGGCGCGGATGGGGCCGCGGATGTCGCCGACCTTCATGGAGAACACCAGCTCTTCGATGGCCTTCGGCAACATGTCCTTGCCGAAGGTGCCGAGATCCCCGCCCTCGGCGCGGGTGGCCGCGTCGTCGGAGGTCTCGCGCGCGAGCTTGGCGAAGTCCTCGCCGCCCTGCGCCCGCTCCAGGATCTTCTGGGCCTGCGCCTGCTTCTCGGCGACCACCGTCGCGTCCGCGCCGTCGGGGATGGCCACGAATACGTGGCTGGCGCGCACCTGCACGTTGCTGCCGTCCTTCATGTGCCGGTTGTAGTAGGACTTCACCTCGTCGTCGGAGATGTTGACCCGCGATCCGACCGCGATGTTGAGCACGCGAAAACGGAGCAGCTGGCGCTTCAGATCGGCGCGATAGGCCGACATCGTCATCCCCTGTGCGCGCAGCGCTTCGCGGAGCTGGTCGTCGTCGAGGCTGTTCTGCTTCTTGATCTCGTCGATCGAGGCGTCGACCTGCTCGCTCGTGATGCTGAGCTTGAGCTCCTCCCCCTGTTGCAAGATCAGCTCGTCGTCGATGAGCCGCTCCAGCACCTCGCGCCGCAGCGCCCCGGCCCGGGCCGCCCGCTTGTCGGGATCGGGGATGCGGTTGACGTCCGCCATGAGCGGCGCGACCTTCTCCTCCACCTCGCTGGCGAGAACCAGGGAATCGCCCACCACCGCTGCCACGCGCTCGACGACGCGCGCACGCGCCGGGCCGGACGCGGCGACCAAGGTGAAAACGACGGCGGCCCCGAAGCGCAGACCGGCGCGGCGGATCGCGGTGCGCCCGGCGCGGGTGTAGCGGCGGATCACAGTGCGCCCGGCGCGGGTGTCGCGGCGGATCACGGTGCGCCCGGCACAGGTGTCGCGGCGGATCACGGTGCGCCCGGCGCGGCCGGCGGCGGGGTCGGCATCGGCGGCCGCGGCCCTGCGCCCGGCGGGTGGTTCATCATTCCGGGCGGCATCGGGCGCGCGCCCGGGGACGGGGAGATCCCCGGCATTCCGGTGGCGCCCGGCGCGCCGTGCAGCCCCATCCCAGGCATTCCCGGCATTCCACTGCTGCCCGGCCCCATCCCGCCCGGTCCGACGCCGGCGCTCGCGCCCGTCGTGTCGACCACCACCTTGGCCAAGTTGTCCTCGTGGATCTCGATGTTGCTCTTCTTCTTCAGGTCGGCCACGAAGGCGTCCATCGATTTGGCGCGCAGATCGCGAAAGAGCCGCTGCTGGATCTGGCGCTTGACCTCCGGTAGCGGACGGCTGAAGCCCGGGCGCTTCTGCGTCAGGCGCAGGATCGCAAATCCCTTGTCGGTCTTGATCGGCGCCGCGACGTCGCCCACCTCTTTGAGCTTGAACGCTCCGTCGACGATCGCCTTGGGGGTGGTCGCCGAGTCGGCCGCGAAGAACGAAAGGTCCCCGCCGCGCGGCTTCGATTCCTCGTCCTCGGAATATTTGGTGACCAGATCCCGGAAGCCCTTGCCGTCCCCCACGTTGGCCGGCCCCTTGGGGAGCGCGCGCGCCTCCGCGTAGGCCTTGTCGGCCTTGGCCTTGTCTTTCACGAGGATCTGGCTCACCCGAACCTCGTCCTTCTGGTGAAATTCGGTGGGGTGATCGTTGTAGTACTTCTCCACGTCGGCGTCGGGAACATCCTCCACCTTCAGCTTCGATTCGAAGTCCTTCTGCATGAACTTCGAGATCATCTGCTGTTTCATGACCCGCTGCACTTCGGGATCCTTGTCGTACCCGAGCCGCTCGGCCTCGCTGGCCATGACCTCGAACTTGATGAGGCCGTCCAGGAACTCCTTCTTCCGGTCGGCGTTGGTGTAGCGCGCCCGGACAAATGGCGACTGCTTGTTGATCCGCTCCTGCACGTCGGTGACCGTGATGACCGTGTCGTCGACCTTGGCGACGACCTGCGACGGATCGACGTTTTCAGCCGATTGACCCGCCTTTTGCTGGCCGTGCTTGCAGGCCGGAAAGGCCAAAATGACGGCGAAAAGGGTTTCGAAGGCACAAGCTAGGGCCGACTGGCCAAGGGCGGGCTTTGACATCCGCGAGAGATTACACGCCTTTGGCGCCAGATCTAGATGGGAACCCCGGGAGGGGCTCCCCAGACTCTCCCGCGACGGGCTCGATCGGGCCCACGCGACCTGGACCTATATCCAGCGCGGCGGGCCGGCGGCGTAGGCGTGAAGCGTGTGGGCGTGAAGCGCGAAGCTGAAGAGCGCATTGACGACCGTGATGATCGCCGCCGAGGCGAACAGCGCCCCGGCCGTCTCGATCTCGAACGAGCCCAGCAGCTTGTCGGTCAACCACAGCATCACCGCATTGACGATGAACGGTACGAACAGGAACAGCACGCCCAGCGTCAGGATCGCCGGCACGAACAGCGCCACGCGAATCAGCCAGCCGAGCAGCACGTTGAGCACCGAGAAGACGATCGCCACCACCACCGCCGAGGCCACGCCCTTGATCTTCACCGTCGAAAAGATCCGGGAGAGCAGCAGGACGGTCGCCGTGAGCGTCGCGAGATGCAGCAGCGTGTACATGTCAAAAGCCTACCCCAAGATCTGAGAAATGGCGGCCCAAACTCAGGGCGCGACCAGGGCCCGGAGCTTGGCCAAGCAGTCTCGCGCGGCCCGCATTCGATCGCGCTTCTCCCCCTCGTCGAAGCCGTACGACAGGCGCATGTCGGGGGTCAGCTTGAACCGGCTCCCCTTGGCCTGCACCAACCGCAAGACCTTGGCGGGGTCGAGCGCGTTGTCGCTCCCCAGCGCGACCACCAGCCGCGCCGGGCCGAGCTCGTAGCCGAGCGCACCGAGCGCGCGCATCAGCGTCTTGTCGATCATCACCTCGCCCAGCAGCTGCGCCTCGTCGGGCAGCGGCCCGTAACGATCTTCCAGCTCGGCCAGCGTCGCGCGCACGTCGTCCTCGTCGCGCGCCTGCGCGAGGCGGCGGTAGAAATCCAGCCGCTGGCCGGTGTCGGGCAGGTAGTCGTCGGGCAGGAAGGCCGGCACGTCGACGGAGATCTACGGATCGTGCTCGGCCTTGATCGGCTCGCCTCTGAGCTCGGCCACGGCCTCCTCCAGGATGCGCGCGTAGGTGTCGAAACCGACCGCCGCCACCGCGCCGTGCTGCCGCTCGCCCAGGAGCTCACCGGCCCCGCGGATCTCGAGATCGTGGGTCGCCACTTGGAACCCGGCGCCGAGCTCGGTGAAGCGCTGCAGGACGGCCAAGCGCTGCTGGGCCTCGGCCGTCATGCGCGTCTCCTCGGGAACGACCAGATAGCAGAACGCGCGCTCGCGCGAGCGGCCGATGCGACCGCGCAGCTGGTAGAGCTGCGCCAGCCCGAAACGATCGGCGTGGTTGACGATCATGGTGTTGGCGCGCGGGATGTCGAGCCCCGATTCGATGATGGTGGTGCAGGCCAGCACGTCGTATCGACCGTCGACGAAATCGACCATCACCTTCTCCAGCTCCCCCTCGGCCATCTGCCCGTGCGCGATCGCCACCCGCGTCCCCGCGGGCGCGAGGTCCCGGATCTTGCCAGCCCATTCGGCGAGGTTCTCGATCCGGTTGTGCACGAAGAAGATCTGACCGCCGCGGGCCAGCTCGCGTCGCAACGCTTCGCCCAAGAGCTCGCGGTCGAAGCGGCACACGAAGGTGCGGATGGCCAGCCGATCGGCGGGTGGCGTCGCGATGATCGAGATCTCCCGCAGGCCCCCCATCGCCATCTGCAGCGTCCGCGGGATCGGCGTGGCGGTCAGCGTCAGCACGTCGACCTGCGTGCGCAATTCCTTGAGACGTTCCTTGTGCCCGACGCCGAACCGCTGCTCCTCGTCGACCACCAGCAGACCCAGATCGTGGAAGCGGACGTCCCGCGAGAGAATCCGGTGGGTGCCGACCACCACGTCGATCTTCCCGGCGGCCAGGCCGGCCAGCGTCTTCTGCTGCTCCGCCTTGCTCCGAAAGCGCGACAGCACCGCGACCCGCACCGGAAAATCGGCGAAGCGGTCGGAGAAGGTCACGAAGTGCTGCTCGGCCAGCACCGTCGTCGGCGCCAGCACCGCCACCTGCTTGCCGCCCAGCACGGCCAGCAGCGAGGCGCGCAGCGCCACCTCGGTCTTGCCGTAGCCGACATCGCCGCAGATCAGGCGATCCATCGGGACGCCGTGCTGCATGTCGGCGATCACCGTGTCGATGGCCTTCTCCTGATCGGGCGTCTCCTCGAACGGGAAGGTTTCTTCAAAGGCGCGAAACACCGCGTCCGGCGCGGGAAAGGCGTGGCCCGCCAGCGCGGCGCGTTGCGCGTAGAGCTGCATCAGCTCCTCGGCGATCTTGCGCGCTTCGGTCGAAACGCGGCGCCGCTTGTCCTGCCAGGTCCGCAGGCCCAGCTTGTCGAGCCGGACACTATCGTTGGTGTCGCCGCCGGAATAGCGGTGCACCAGGCCGATGCGATAGACCGGCACGTAGACCGAACCGCCGTCGTACTCGAGCTGCATGAAGTCCTGCGGCACGCCACGGACGGTGAGCTTCTTGAGGCCGACGTAGCGCCCGATGCCGTGCTCGTCGTGCACGGCGAAATCTCCCTCGGCGATCTCGCCCAGATCGCCCAGCGCCGGCGTCTTGACCGGCTTGGTTTCGCGCAGCGAGCGCGGCCCGAAGATCTCCTCCTCGGCGACGACGATCAGGCGATCGGCCGGGAGCGCGAACCCGCGCCGCAGCGGCCCGGTCAGCACCGCCAGCGGTGCCCGCCGAGCGCCGGTCTCGGCGGAGAAGAGATCGTCCGCGCCGCCGTGCGAGATGTCCGCGGGCAGACCGAGCGCGCGGAACAGCCCGGCCAGCCGATCGGCGTGCATCCGGCTGGGCGCGACCACCCGGACACGCTGGCCGGCATCGAGCCAGCCGCGGATGCGATCTCGCACCGGTCGGCCGATGTCGATCTCGACGTCGCGCGGCGCGGAGGCGGCCTCCGTGCGCGCTTGCTGCAGCTCGGCGCGCAGGGTGGTGTGCGGCGTCGACAGCAGGTGCACCCGCGGCGGCGCGTCGGGGCCGGCGTGGAACCGCGCGATCTCGACCGGACGCACCTCCAGACGCCGTCGGGTTTCGAGCGCCGTGGCCGCCTCGTCCTCGCCCAGCACGAAATCGAGCGCGGGCAGCGCCAGGCGATGTTCGACCTGCCGGGCGGCGGCCGCCTCGCGCAGCCGGCTGGCCTGGCGACGCGCCCCCTCGATTACGGTCGCCGGATCTTCGACCACGCACAGCGCGTCCTGCGGCAGATAGTCGAAGAAGGTGTCCATCCGCGCGTGAAACGCCGGCGCCAGCGCCTCGATGCCGAAGAACAGCTCCCCGGCCTCGACCTGCTCGAGCAACCGGCGCGTCTTCGACGACGGATACACGGCGGCGTCGGCGGCGGCCAGGATCCGGGTACGCGGATCGGCCGCTTCCGTCGCGATGGTTTCGCGCACCGGGTGAAAGTGGACCGCGTCGAGCGGGCGCAGCGTCCGCTGCGTCGCCGCGTCGTAGAGCCGGATCGATTCGACCTCGTCGCCGAAGAGCTCGATCCGGATCGGGTGGCGATAGACCGGTGGGTAGAGATCGATCACCGCGCCGCGCACCGCGAAGGTGCCGGGGTCCTCCACCACCGCGGCACGCGAAAACCCGGCGCGGAGCAGCGCCGCGATCGTCGCGTCCCGATCCAGCGTCGACTTGGTGGCGATCCGCTCGCAGAGCCGTTCGAAAGGCGCGCGCGGCACCACCCGCCGGAACAGCGCCGCCGCCGAGGCCACCACCACCTGCGGCGCAAACCCCCGCGACAGGCGAAACAGCGCCGCCATTCGCCGCAGGGTGGTCGCCCGGTCGGGTTGCATCTCGGCGTAGGGCGACGAATCGGGCGCCGGCAGCTCCAGCACCGTGGGCGGCGCCAGCGGATCGTCGCTGGCGGGCGGCGTCGGCAGGAAGAACCCGACGTCGTGCGCGCGCGCCTCGGCCGTCTCCTCGTCGGCGACGATGTAAAGCAAGGTGCGGCCCTCCCCCAACCTCCCGGCGATGGCCGCGCCCAGCGATCCCGCGGCGCCGTACAGCTCGACCGCCCGGGCTTTGCGCAGGAGCTGGCGGATCTCGTGCAGCGCCTGCTCGAAACCGCGTCGCTCGGGCGCCAGCTGTGCGCCCATGTCCGAACCGGAGACGCTCATTGAACGGTCCGCCTATTTACCTCAAACTGCCGCCCGTGGCTGGCGCGAGCAGGCTGGTGGCCGCCCTCACGGTCGCGCTGGCGGCGGCGCCGGTCACCGACGGCGCCATGCGGACGGAGGTGGATCGCCTGGTCCTCGCGCTGGCGGCGGCCCGCCACCTGCCCTTCCGCGGCACCCTGGCCGCGCGCACGGTGACCCGCGAAGCGGCCGAGCGGGAGGTCGCGATCGCGATCGGGGTCGGCGTCGCGAGCGCGGGCGGCGAGGTCGACGGGGAGATCCTGAAGCGCCTGGGCCTGGTCCCCGCCGGCGCCGACATCGGGGAGCTGGTCGCCAAGGTCCACGCGCCCTCTGCGTCGCTGGGCGCCCACTACGACCTCGATTCGACCCGGCTCTCGGTCCCCGACTTCATCCCGCTCGAAAATCAACGGGTCGCGCTGATCCACGAGATCGCGCACGCGATCGCCGACCAGCATTTTGGCCTGCGCGACTTCTTGAAGATGGCGCCCGACACCGCCGCCGGCGGGGGGCGCCGCCTCGACGGCGATGCCCAGCGTGCCCGCCTCGCGATCGTCGAGGGGGACGCCACGCTGAGCGGTCTCGAGCTCGGCGATCCCCGCGAAGGGTTCCTGGGAACCCACGCGCGCGCCGCGCTGGCCGGCCGCCTCCGCGACGCGACCACCCCGGGTGTGCCGCTGTGGTTCGGCGAGCTCGGCAGCTTCACCCACGTCGACGGCTTTCTGTTCGTGGCGCGCGCCCGCGCCACCGGTCCATGGAGTGCCGTCGACGCGCTCTGGGCGGATCCGCCCGCCTCGACAGAGCAGGTGCTGCACCCGGAAAAATACGAGGCCTGCGAGCTGCCGGTCGCGGTCGACGAGACGACGCTCCCCAGCCTGCCCGGATTCGGGCGGCCCGCCGGCAGCGACGTCCTCGGTGAGCTGGCGGTGCGGACCTGGTTGGCGTCCGTGCTGCCGCCCGACATCGCCGCCCGAGCCGCGGCCGGCTGGGGCGGCGACCGCGCCGGGATCTACACGCCCAAACCCGGTGCCTCGCCCGACGCGGGCGCCGCCAGCGCCACCTTGCGCCCGCTCGCCTGGCTGACGGTCTGGGACGACGCGGGCGAAGCGGAGGACTTCGCGCGCGCCGCCGCGCAGGTGATCGCCGCGCAGGTGATCGCCCCGCAGGCGGGCGTCACCGCGCTCGACCGCCGGGCCGAGGCCGTCGCGCTGCTCTTCGGCGCACCCGCACCCGTGGCGCCCGCGCTGAACGAAATGCTCGACGGTTGGCGCCGCCGTCAGACCGCTAGCCGGCGATCAGCGACTCGCCCACGACACGGAGCTCCACCAGGTTGTCGACGTCGTGATCGAGCAGCGGGACGCGGGTGACGGTCGTCCCCGGCGCGCGTGCCCCGAGGCGCGCCAGCTCGGCGAGCTCCGACGCGCGGCGCACCTCGAACGCCCGCGCGAGAGGCTCCAGGTGGACGGCCGCATCGGTGATCGCGGCGTCGGGGAGATCCGCAAACGTCGGCTCGGCGCGCAGCGCCGCGGCGAGCGCGCCCGCCTCGGTGAGTCCGGGCGCGGGGGCAACCCGGTTCGCGATAAAGGCGCCGAGAGGCACGCCCGCTTCGCGCAGCCGCCCGTGAAAGTAGAGCGCCTCGTCGACCGCGGCCGCGGCCGGCACCAGCACCAGCAGAAAGGCGACCTCCGAACCGCGAAGCAGCCGGTCGATGGCGTTCGCGCGGGTCAGGAATCCGCCCAGCACCCCCTGAAAATCGACCAGGAACGCCGCCAGGTCGTCGAGAAACGTGCTGCCCACCAGCTTCGCTAGCCGGCGCAGCACCAGCGCCCCGCCCGCCCACAGCCGCTGGAACGACAGCCGGCCAGACGCCGCGACCGGGCGCGCGAACCACTTGAGCGCCGGGCTCGACACCGCCGCCGCGATCCGCTTGGGCGCGTCCAGAAAATCGAGCGCGTTGGCGGTGGGCGGCGTGTCGAGCACGATGAGATCGAACCCGCCGCTCTGCGCCAGCTCGTAGAGGGCCAGGGTCGCCGCGTACTCCTGCGACCCGGTGAGCGCGGTGGTGATCTGTCGGTAGATCGTGTTGCCGAAGATTCTCCGTCGCATCTCCGGATCCGCGACCTGCCCCTCCACGAATCGCGCGAAGGTCCGCTCGGTATCGAGCCGCACCGCAAAAAGGCGCTCCGTGCCGTCGTCGGGGATCCCGAGCGCGCGGCAGGCGGCCGCCGGCACCGGGCGCGGATCGGGACCTAGGCCCCCCACCCCGAGCGCGTCGGCCAGACGCGGCGCCGGATCGATGGTGCAGATCAGCGTCCGCCGCCCACGCCGTGCGGCCAGCGCGCCGATGGCGGCGGCCGTGGTGGTCTTGCCGACCCCGCCGGGTCCGACGCACACCAGGATGCGCTTTTCATCTACCAGCGCGCGCATCATCGCTGGACGCGCCGTTCCGCTGGTCAGCCGACGCGCACGAGCAGCGCCGTGATGTTGTCGGGTCCGCCCGCTTCGTTGGCCGCGTCGATCAGCTGATGACACGCGGCCTCCAGGTCCGAGACCCCCCGGACGATGGTGGCGATCTTGCCGTCGGGGACCACGCCCCACAGACCGTCGCTGCAAAGCAGAAACACGTCGCCGAGCTGAAACCGGTTCACGTAGATCGCCGGGTCGATCTCGTCCTTGCTCCCCAGGCTGCGGGTGACTACGTTCCGATGCGCGAAGGTCGCCATCTCCTCGTCGGTCATCTCGGGCCGCGCGGCGCGCATCTCCTCTGCGACCGAGTGGTCGCGCGTGAGGCGCTTGATCCCCCCGGCGCGGAATCGATAGGCGCGGCTGTCCCCGGCGTGCGCGATCGCCAGCTGCTCCTCGCCGATCGCCATGGCGATCGCGGTGG
>CAYTTF010000075.1:0-14918 GCA_964440665.1 uncultured Myxococcales bacterium
TCGCCCAGCGAGCAGGCCCAGTCCCTCCCGTGGTGAACCACGGTCGACGACGAGACGGAAGTGGATGGGGAGGCCTGGTCGGCAACCAGACTGTCGACCAGGACTTCGGGACCAACGCCCTTGCCGGCATATCGTTTCATGATCGTCCCGGGGCCGAGATTGTTGGTGAGGCCGAAGAAGACGACGTGACCCGTCGCGAAGTCATCCGCGTCGCACCCGGCGACGTCGGGCGTCCTCCCCCCGCGGATCCCCCCGGCGGCGCAACCGACGAGGGTCACGACAAAGACCCCCGCGAGAACCGCTCTCATCGCGATCAGTGCAGCCGATCCTCGTCTAGTTTTGCTTCCAGGCAGCTCGGGCAAACCTCGGCCCCCAGCGTCCGCGCGACGTCTTCGGCATCCTTGATCTGAAGCGCCGACAGGCCCCTCGGAACGCGGCTGGTACCGCAGTAGGTCCCCGGCGTCGAGCTGTCACGATAGCCCTGCTCCCGGGTGAGCGGGGCGACGACGCGCGCGCGAAGGTGGATGATCACGTGGAGTCCGATGGAAAGAGTACGTGTTTCCCCGGGCGCCGCCACGAATAAGAATCGGCGCCGGCCGGTTTCAAGAGCTGCACGAGAGCATCGAGCAGCCCGCGCGCCGACGGGCCCAATCGGGACGCCTGGCGGCGAAGCGCTCGCGCTCCGGCTGCTCGTCGTAGGGGTGGCGCAAGACATCGAGCAGCTCCACCACCTGCGAGGGATCACCCGCCTCGGCCGCATCGATCGCGAGCTGGGCCACACAGTTGCGCAGGATGTACTTCGGGTTGACCGCATCCATCCGCTGCTTGCGGAGCGCCGGGGGCGTCCCGTCCGCCTGCGCGCAGGTCGCGTAGCGACGAAGCCAGGCGACGGTGCGCGCGCGGGCCGGCTCGGCAAGGCCGGGGAAGCCCGACCCGTCATCCTCGGGGGGGTAATAGGCGTCGGCCAGCGGCGCCAGCAGCACGTCGTCGGGCGCCCCGGGTCCGAGGTCGACGGGAACGTCGGCGAGGCGCCGAAAGAACAGCGTCATGTCCGTCTCGACCAGGCCCAAGACTTGGTGCAGCTCATCGACAAGCGATCGGTCGGCCTGGGACAGCCCGAGCTTCGCGGCAAAGTGCCGGCTCTGTTCGGCTTCGAGGGTGGCGGTGTAGACCGCGAGCGCATTATCCAGCAGCGGAATGCTGCCGATGAGCGGAAACAGCGCCTCGGCGAGCCTGACCAGATTCCACTTGGCGACCAGCGGCTGATTCGAGAATCGATACCGACGTTGATCGGCGTCGGTGGTGTTGGGGGTGAAGTCGGGGTCGAAGTGATCGAGGAACCCGAACGGACCGTAGTCGATGGTGAGCCCGAGGATCGACATGTTGTCGGTGTTCATGACGCCGTGAACGAAGCCGACCCGCATCCAGTGCGCCATCATCACGGCCGTGCGCCGGCAGACCTCGGTCAGCCAGGCCCCGTAGGTCTCGGGCGCTGGCGCGCCGAGCTCGGGGAAGTGGTGCTGGAGGGTGTAATCGCAGAGGCGGGTCAGCACGTCCACCTCGCCGCGCGCGGCGAAGATCTCGAAGTTGCCGAAGCGCAGGAAGGACGGGGCGACGCGACAGACGATCGCGCCCGGCTCCGAGCGCGGATGTCCGTCGTAAAACATGTCGCGCACGATCCGATCCGACGTCGACACCAGGCAGAGCGCGCGGGTGGTCGGCACACCCAGGTGCGCCATCGCTTCACTGCAGAGGAATTCGCGGACGGAAGATCGCAGCACCGCGCGACCGTCGGCCGTCCGCGAGTAGGGGGTCGCCCCCGCACCCTTGAGCTGCAGCTCCCAGCGCTGGCCCTCCGCGTTCAGCACCTCACCGAGGCTGATGGCCCGTCCATCGCCCAGCTGCCCGGCCCAGGTTCCGAACTGATGTCCGCCGTAACAGGCCGCGTACGGTTCCATGCCGGGTGCCAGCGCGTTGCCGGCGAAGATCAGCGTGAAAGCCTCGGAGGCGCAGTCCGCCTCCGAGAGATCCAGCAACCGAGCTACCTCGAAGGCGTGCGCGACGAGGCGTGGCTCGCGCACCGGGATCGGCAAGATCGGCGAGAAGCAGGCGCCGCGCACGCCGCGCACGGCCCGCAGCGTATCGGGATCGCCGGGCAGCTCGCGGACGAAGCTGTTGTCGAACCGCAGCGACGGGAAGCCGGCTCCAGGCTCGAGCCAGACGGGCGCCCGTTCGGAGATCGCGGCACCAGGAGAGCCCACGGACGTTCTTCTGGGGCGCAGCGCGCGGTTTGTCAACCGAGCCGCACGTCGCGCGATCGCCCGACGATCGCGGCCGGCACCGGTCGTCAGAGAACTTCGGACCGAGCCGCATCCGTGCCACAATCCGTCCGTCCATGTACCTCGACCTCAGTCACGCCGATGTCCACAGTGTCGACGGCCGCATCTTCAAGATCACCTTCACCCCCGATTGCATGGAGCACGCCTGCCGCTGCCTGGGCCCGACCGATCGCCCCCGGAACGATGCCTGCTGCCAGTACGGAGCCGACGTTTTCGTTCCGGAGCGCCAGGCGATTCTCCGCCGTGCGACCGAGATCGCGTCGGTACTGAAAGAAGACCGGCGGGATCCCGCTGGCTGGTTCGACGACGCCGATCCCGAGCCGGACCCAGACGCGCCGGCGGGCATCATCTTGCGGACTGCGACCGCCGATCCGGATGACGAGACATCGGGATGCGTTTTTCTCCAGCACGGCGGCGAGCGCGGCTGTGGCCTGCACCGAGCGGCGCTGGTGCACGGATTCGCACCGGCGGAGATCAAGCCGACGGTCTGTCGCCTCTACCCGGTCTCCTTCGATCTGGGACGCCTCGGATTGAGCCCCGACTTCAACCACTACTCCTGTGCGGGCGCGGAAGGTCCCACCGTCTATCGGCTGATGCGTGAAGCCATCGGCGAGATCTTCGGGGCGTCCCTGGTGCAGGAGCTCGACCGGTTGGAGTCGCGGGTCGGGGGCTCCCGCCTGCGCGTTCTGCCGACCGCGACGGGCTCGCAAGAGGATCGTCTGACCTCCCCCGACTGACAGTTTCTTCGCGGGGACCGTTCGTATTTCGACACCCGCGCCCTCGATCCACCGGCGCACCCGCGCGCCGAGCCCACGATTCATCCGCGCGCCCGCTCGCCGCGACGCCTGGCATGCCGGCTGCACAAGCGGTGCAGCATGCATCGCCACCTGATGAACCTGCTTCCGGTGCTCCTGTCGGGTGCGCCCGTCCTGTTTGTCCTCGGGATGCTGGTGCTGGCGCTCACGACAGCCCTTCCCCACCTCGCGCATTCGCGGGATGCACGTCCGAGGAGATCGCCGTGACGAGCCCGGTCAAGCCGACGGCCGGCGCCCGCTGGGCCCGCTTCACCGGGCGCCGGCGCAGGGCGATCCTCGGAACCGCGCTGCTGGTCGGGGCGGTGGCGACGCTCATCGCGGCGAGGCTGCCGCTGCACGGCGATCTGTCCTATCTGCTGCCGCCCGAGACCCGGTCGGTGCGCGACCTGCACACGCTCGAAGCGCGGGCGCAGGTGTTCGGGACGATCATCGTGGGCATCGAATCGGACGACGCCGAGCGGCGCCTCCACGCGGCCCGCCTGCTCCAGGATCGACTGCGCGCCCTTCCGACGAGCGCCGTCATCGGGGTGAGCAGCGACAGCGGGGCGAAGGATCGCTTCACATGGGCCCACCGCCAGCTGCTGGTACCGACCGAAGATCTCCGCGCGATGGCCGACGATCTCCGCGAGCGCAAGGCCCGCCTCAACCCGCTCTACGTGTCGCTGGACGACGGATCCGACCGCGCCGAGAAGGTGGCGGCGCCGCCCATCGGAGACCGCCTCCGCGCCCTCGAGCGGCAGCTCGACGCGGCCAAGCTGGGCGCGCAGAGCCCAACCCCCCTCCTCTCCAAGGACGGCCGGATCCAGATCATCGTGGTGCGCACCCGGTTCGCCGCCGGCGAGGTCTCGCGCAACGCCGCCGCCCTCGATGTCGTCGAGCGCGCGGTCGACGACGCGCGGCGGGCTTCTGGGGGCGGCGTGCGGATCGGGATCACCGGCGACGTCGTCACCACCGCGATCGAGCACCGGGCGCTCTCGGGTGGCATGCTGCGGGCGACCGTCTTCACCGTGGTGATCGTCGCCGTCGGCCTGCTGCTCTTCTTCGCTGGCTCGCCGGCGGCGGTGGCGGCGCTGCTCGGCGCGCTGGCGGTCGGCGCGCTCTGCACCTTCGCCTTCGCCCGACTGGCAATCGGCCACCTGAATCTGGCGACCGCCTTTCTGGCCCCGATCGTGGTCGGCAACGGGATCAACTTCGGGATCATCCTGCTGGCGCGCTACTTCGAGGAGCGCCGGCGAATGGACGACCCCACCGCCGCGCTGGGCGCCGCCGTGCAAGGGAGCTTCGGCGGAACGCTGGCGGCCGCGCTGGCGGCGTCGGTCTCCTACGCCTCGCTGTTGGCCACCGATTTTCGCGGATACCGGCACTTCGGGGTGATCGGCGGCGTCGGGATCCTCCTCTGCTGGGCGGCGACGTTCCTGATCCTTCCGGCCGCGCTGGCGGCGCTCGAGGCGCGAGGGCTGGCGGGCGGACGATCGCCCGTGCGGCTCGGCAAGGGACTGATGCGGTTCATTCCGCGGCGCACGGCGGCGGTCGTGGTCACCGCGCTGGTGGTGACGGGTGGCTCCGGGCTCGGCGCTGGCCGCTACCTCGCGAGCCGACCGTTCGAGAACGACTTCAAGAATCTCCGCTCGAGCGGGCGCGAGATGCGGGAGGCGCGCCTCTGGAACGATCAGATCAACGCCGGCTTCGGCCGTGGGATCTCGGGCGGCACGGTCATCGCGCTCCCCACCCGCGAGCGTGCCCGCCAGGTGACGGAGCGGCTGCAAGCCGCCGACCGCGCCAAACCGCCCGGGGCGCGCCTCTTCGCCCGCGTCTCGACCCTGGACGACTTCGTGCCGCCCGATCAGGACGAAAAGCTCGAGCTGCTGGCGGAGATCCGCGCGCTTCTGACCCCCGCCACGCTGGCGACCATGAACGAGAGCGATCGCCGGATCGCTACCGAGCTCGCGCCGCCCGCCCACGTCGACCGGATCGCAGAGACGGACGTGCCATCCGAGCTGGCCTGGCCGTTCACGGAGCAGGATGGCACCCGCGGCCGCATCCTCCTCGCGACGACCGGCGCGGGTTTCGATCTGTGGCGCACCGACGATCTGGATCGCTTCGTGGGCAGCTTCCGCGCCCTCCACCTGGGCACCGATCTGGTCGTGGGCGGCAACGCCTTCGTCCAGCACGACATCGTCCGTTCGGTCGACAGCGACGGGCCACGCGCGACGGCGGTGGCGGCGATCGGTGCCGTGCTGGTGGTGCTGCTGGTGCTGGGCGCGACGAGGCAAGCGGCGGTCACCCTGCTCTGCGCGGCCTCGGGGGTCTTCCTGCTCCTAACCGCGGCCAGCTTCTTCGGGCTCAAGATCAATTTCCTCGATTTCGTGGCGCTGCCGATCACCATCGGGATCGGCATCGACTACGCCGTCAACATCGCGGCCCGCCACCGCGTCGAGGGTCCGGGATCGTCCGGACGGATCGTGATGGCCGCCGGTCCGGCGGTGGCGCTCTGCTCCTACACCACCGTGGTCGGATACGCGTCGCTCCTGCTCTCGGTGAACCAAGGCATTCGGTCCTTCGGCCTGGCCGCCTTGATCGGAGAGCTGACCTGCCTCGGTGGCGCGCTCGCGCTCGCCCCCGCTCTGCTCGACTTGCGGCGCAGGCGGCGCGCCACCAGGCCCGTCGGGGCCGTCTCGACGCCCGTGTTTCACACCTAGTCGACCTGATGGGGTGCGACGGCCTTCGGGGCGACGCTCAGGCGGCGCGCCGCCGCAATCGCTGAACGGTATCGATCAGCGTTTGGATCTCAAACGGCTTGTGGAGCAGGGCCGCCACGCCCGACGGTCGGTCCTGGGTGGCGGCCGTCAAGACCACCACCGGGATCTTGGCCAGCTTGGGATCGCGTTGAATGACTTCCAGCACCTGCCACCCGGTCACCAGAGGCATCATCAAATCCAGGATGACCAGATCGGGCGGCGCCCGCGGGTCATCGGCGAGAAAATCTAGAGCCTGTCTTCCGGTTCGGCAGGGAATGACGTCGCACCCGATCTCCTCCAAGAGATCCTGCACGACATCCCGTATCTCCAGATCGTCTTCCGCCAGAAGAACGGTGATCGGGTCGACGTCTAGCTGGACGGTCATGGGCCTTTCACGCTGCCTTCCGTGCATCCGGCAGAGCTCGACGAAGGCCAGGGATCGCCGCGGGGGAGGCTGACCGTGAACGTCGTGATGTCGTCGGCGGATACCACCTCCAGGGTCCCGCCATGCGCGGCCACGATCTCGCGGGTGACGAAGAGCCCCAGACCGAGCCCGCCCCTCCGCGTACCCATCGCGCCATTTTGAAAAGGCTCGAAGAGGACCGGCAGCAGATCGCTCGGGACCGCGCCGGCGCTTTTGACTTCAATCACGACGCGCAGGGGATCTCGGCCGTCCATCCGGACGCCGATCGCCCCGCCGAGGGTCCCGTGCCGGAGGGCATTGCCGACCAGATGAGAGGCCGCTAGCGTCAGTCGATCCGCGTCCCATCCGCCCCAGGCGTCCCCGATGTGCTCGAAGGCTATCGGGCGCCCCCCGGCGCCGCCAGACAGCTCGTCGACCACGCGACGAAAGATCGGGACAGCATCCCCCCGCTTACGTTCGATCCGTAGCCCCTCGGCGCTGCGTGTCCGCGTGAAATCGAGCAACTGGCCGATCATCTGATTCATGCGGCTCCCCGCGGTGAGAATCCGCCCCAGAGCCCGCTTCAGATTTTCGTCCTCAACCTTCCGCGACATGACCGTCGCGGACATCAGGATGGCGCCGAGCGGGTTCCGCAGATCGTGACTGAGGATCCCGCCGAAGAGATCGTTCAGCTCGACCGTGTGGTTCAGCTCGGCGAAGAGTCGGGAATTTTCAGTCTGCAGCCGTTCGACCTCGCGCCGGATCGAACCGCGCGCGGCCGTTTCCGGCAGCGCGTCGATCTCCTCCAGGAGATGGCTTACCTCCGGCCCGTTCATCGCTTGTCCAGACTACTCCTAGGCCGGAGAACCGAGCCGGGATAACAGTCGCGCTCCCGAGACACCCGATCGCCGTCAGTTCCCCGTCACTGAACGATTTTACGGCCGGTGATGAGGCGAATTAGCACCGTCACGACCGCCAGGACCAGAAGGATGTGAATGAATCCCCCCAGCGTGTACGAGCTCACCATCCCCACCAGCCAAAGAAGCATCAGAACAACTGCAATGGTCCACAACATTGGTATCCCCCTAGTCAGATTTCAGTCGTCTCCAATTCACGGATCGTGCCATGCCGTGCGACTGGCCCATCGGCCCGGTTCAACCGCCGGAATCGTGCCGGGAAGCTCTGCCGGCAGCGCCACCTCTTGGTAACCCAATTCTGTCTATGTCACCAAAGGGTGACATCCGGGGATTTCAACCTCCGTGAAAGTCGGGCGGCGCGGGCCGAAGCCTGTCTGGCACAGCTGATGAAAGAGTTGTGACCGCGAGGCACCCATGAACGCGGATCCCAACGTCTCGCTCCAGGAAGACAGCGCCGACAATCTTTGGGCGATCGTCCTGGCAGGGGGCGAAGGGACCCGCCTGGCCCCGGTGACCCGTCTGCTCTATGGATGCGACCTGCCAAAGCAATTCGCGTTTCTGGATGGCGATCGAAGCCTCTTGCAGCAGACGATGGAGCGTATCAGCCCGCTCGTTCCGCCTCACCGCACCATCGTGGTGGTGGCAAGGAACCGGCGCCAGATGGCGGAGGTTCAGCTCGGCCGCTACCGCGGGGTCCAGATCGTGTCCCAACCTGCCAACGCGGGAACCGGACCGGGCGTGTTGCTGCCGCTGTCGCTCATCAAGGCCCAATGTCCGAAGGCCATGGTGCTCGTCACCCCGTCGGACCACCACATCCCCGTGCCCGCCCGGTTCCTCGCCGCGGCCCGGTTGGCGGCCACGACGGTGCCTCATGCTCCGTCGGGTCTGGTGGTGCTCGGGGCCGAGGCCGACCAGCCGGACGCCGATCTGGGCTGGATCGTGCCGGACGATCCGGTGGTGACGTCCGACGTGGACCTGGTTGGCCTCTTCGTCGAGAAGCCCCCGGCGAGGGTCGCCAGGGAGCTGTTTCGAAAGGGGGGACTGTGGAACACGATGGTCGTCCTCGGCACCGTCGAGTCTCTCTGGCGCCAGGCCGGACGCCATATGCCCGATCACATTGCCCTCTTCAATCGCTACGTCGACGAGCTCGCGAAGAGCGGCGGCCGCCCGGGGGCGACCGCGGACGGGCTGCTCGTCCAGCTCTACCGTTCGATGCGCCAAGCCGACTTCAGCCGATCCATCCTCCAGCGTGCGCGGGGGACGGCGGTGGTGAAGCTGAAGGGATCGGGGTGGTGCGACTGCGGGACCCCGCAGCGACTTCTGGCCTGCCTCGGCGAGGCCATCGGCCGGGGGCGCAACCAGGCGCTGAAGGCGGCTCTCAACTCCATGATTGCCATCCCCACTTGAGACCCGAACCGGTCGTCTCGGCCCGCCCCGGGCGGATCTCTGCTAAAGACAGCCTGGAACTTCACGCCCGCTCGGGCGCGACCGTTCCCAAGGGGGGCTCACGTGACTCAATGTTAGACATCCTTCTCGTCGACGATGAGCCCGAGCTGCGCGAGCTCCTGGAAGAGCAGCTTCGCGAGGCGGGCCACCAGGTTCAGACGGCCACCGACGGCGCCGAGGGGATGGACCAGCTTACCCGGCGGGTGTTCGACCTGGTGATCTGCGACGTGCGACTCCCCGCCATCGACGGCCTGACGCTGTTTCGGCGGGTGCGAAAGGAGATGCCTTCGACCGAGGTCATCCTGATGACCGCCTACGCGGACGTCTCGCAGGCCGTGTCCGCGTTGAAGGAAGGCGCTTACGACTATCTGACCAAGCCGTTCGATGTCGATGAGCTCCTCCTTCAGGCCCGTCGGATCAACGAGACGCGTGCTTTGCGGCGCGAGCTGGAAAAGGCGCGGGACGAGCTCTCCAATCGCAGCGCCGAGACGACCTTGATCGGTGAGTCCCCGGCCATTCGCCGGGTGATCGAGATGAGCAAGATGGTGTCGCAGAGCGACGCGCCGGTCCTGATCACGGGCGACAGCGGAACCGGCAAGGAGATCGTCGCGCGCCTGATCCACGAAAAGAGCGCCCGCCGAGACAAGCCCTTCGTGGCGGTCAACTGCGGGGCGCTGGCCGAGAACCTGATCGAAGCCGAGCTCTTCGGACATGAGCGGGGCGCCTTCACGGGCGCCGTGAAGAAGCGCGATGGCCGATTCAAGGCGGCCGACGGCGGCGTGCTCTTTCTGGACGAGATCGCCGAGCTGCCGGCGGCGGCCCAGGCCAAGCTCCTGCGCGTTTTGCAGGAGGGGACGTTCGAGCCGCTCGGAACCAACACGGCCATTCAGGTGGACGTGCGGATCATTTCGGCCACCCACCGCAACCTGACCGAGCGGATCAAGGCCGGTCTGTTCCGCGAAGACCTCTTTTATCGCGTGAACGTCATCGAGATTCAGCTGCCGCCCCTGCGTGAGCGGCCCGCCGATCTACCGCTGCTCCTCCGGCACTTCATCCAGCGCTTCACCGCGCCAGGGGCGACGTTCCCCAGGATCTCGCCGGCGGCCTGGGCGAGCCTCATTCAACATGACTTCCCCGGGAACGTGCGGGAGTTGTCCCACGCGGTCCAGCACGCGATGGTGCTCTCCGGTGGCCAGGAGATCGATCTTCAGCATCTCCCGCCGTCGATCGTCGACACCAAGCTGCCCGCCTCCCTGACCTCCGCGGCTGAAGGGACGGCGATTCGTCCGCTGCACCTGGCGATGCGCGAGTTCGAGCACCAGTACCTGCAGCACGCCCTCAAAGCGGCAGATGGCAAGCGCAACCGGACCGCGGCGATGCTGGGCATCTCGCGCAAAACGCTCTGGGAAAAGCTGCGTCACAATGGGCTCGACGCACCTGCCGAATCGGAGTCCGACGAAAACGACTTGTCGTAGCCGCCCGAGCGGCACGGCGCTTGAAGAGTCACGGGTCCAGCCCATGGATCGTGCGGAAAATCCGGTGCGACACGTTTCGCGACGGTTACGGCCTTGTTGCCACTGTTACGAACCCGTGACATGAAGAAATGAGGACTCCCATGCTCGACATGTTGCGAGTCGAAGACGAACCCGAGATTCGAGACTCCCCGGTGCTGCCGGAATCGCTGGGGGACGATCTGGCGATCCCCTTCGACCACCGGGTCCAGTTCTATGAGCACGACGAGTTTCTCTGCCGCGTCGTCAGGGAGTTTTTCAGCGCGGGCCAGAGGGCCGGCGAACCGCTGGTGGTGATCGCGACCGATCTGCATCGGCGCCAGTTGCGCGCCGAGCTCGGCGCGGGCGGGTTCGATGTCGATCGGCTGCAGCGGTCCGGCCAGCTCACGCTGCTCGACGCCGAAAAGGCGCTTGCGGGCTTCATGGTCGACGGGACGCCCGATCGGGAGCTGTTCCTCGCGCAGATTGGAGACGCCGTCGCGAAGGCCCGCTCGGCGAGCCGCAACGGACACGTCCGCGCCTTCGGCGAGATGGTCGACCTGTTGTGGCATGAGGGAAACCCCCGAGCGATGCTCCGCCTCGAGGAGCTCTGGAATGAGCTGGGGCAGGACGGCTCGATTTCCCTGCTCTGCGCCTATTTCATCTCCGCCTTCGACAGCCCGGCGCGGGTCGACGAATTTCAGCAGATCTGCGCCCACCACGCGCACGTCATTCCGTCGGAGGGTCATTCGATGGCCGGTGACCAGAGCACCCGCCTCGATGAGGTTCGCCGCCTGCAACAGCGGGCGCAAGCGCTCGAAGGGGAGATCGAGCACCGCAAGCGGTTGGAACAAGCCCTGCGCGGCGCGCTGGCGGAACGCAAGCGCGCCGAAGATGCTCTGCGGGAGAGCCAGCAGGAGCTGCTCGACTTCTTCGAGAACGCCGTGGAGGGGTTCCACTGGGTCGGCCCTGGCGGCGTCATCCTGGCCGCCAACCGCGCGGAGCTGGAGCTGCTCGGCTACAGCAAGAACGAGTACATCGGCCGCAACATCACCGAATTCCACGTCGACCAGGACGTCATCGCCGACATCCTCGCGCGGCTCGGCCGCAACGAGACGCTCAGGGGCACCGAGGCCCGGCTCCGTTGCAAGGACGGGTCGATCAAACACGTCCTCATTCATTCGAACGTATTTTTCCGCCACGGCGAGTTCATTCACACGCGCTGCTTCACCCGCGACATCACCGATCGCAAGCGCCTCGAAGACGAGCTCCGCCGCCAAAACGAAGATCTCTCTCGAACCGTCCGCTTCAGCGAGATGTTCGTCGGCATCCTGGGCCACGACCTGCGAAATCCGCTTTCCGCCATCGCGACCGCGGCCAGCCTGCTCGGGCGACGCGCCGACTCCGACAAGGTAGCCAAGCCCGCGACGCGCATCCTCAACAGCGCAGCGCGGATGGGGCGGATGATCGATCAGCTGCTGGACTTCACCCGCATCCGGCTTGGCAAAGGGATCCCCCTGCAGCAACGGCAGACCGACCTCGGGGAGGTCTGTCGGCTGGCCATCGACGAGCTGGAAAGCACGGGTGAGACCCGCAAGATCCAGCTCAAACCGAGCGGCGACCCGATCGGGTTCTGGGACGCCGATCGACTCTTGCAGCTGGCCTCCAATCTGCTCGGCAACGCCCTCGCGCACGGCGCTGGATCGGATCCCATCGCCATTCGCGTCGACGGAACCGACGGCGGCTGCGTCGTGCTGGAGATCCAGAATGCCGGCGTCGTCCCGGCGGAGGTCATGCCCGTGCTCTTCGAGCCGTTCCGCAGCGGCGCGAACGAGAAGCAGGCGCGGTCGGGCGGCCTCGGCCTGGGGCTGTTCATCAGCCAGCAGATCGCGATCTCACATGCCGGAACCATCGACGTGACTTCCTCGGAGAGCGAGGGGACCCGGCTGCGCGTTCGCCTGCCGCGAACCCCGCCGCGATCGGAGCCGGCCTTCGTATCGGCCGGAGACTATCCGCAGTGACCCAGAAAACCGTGCTCGTCGTCGACGACGAAGCCGACATCCGCGAGTCGCTCAGGGACGCGCTGGGAGACGAGGGCTATCAGGTCGTCGTGGCCTCCAACGGCAAGGAAGCGCTGCAGCTGCTCCCGGGGCTTTCCAGACCCTGTGCCGTCATCCTGGACATCATCATGCCCGTCATGAGCGGGACCGAGCTCTACGAGGCGATGCTGGCGACGCCGACTCTCGCCGACATCCCGGTCCTGATGTCGACCTCCGATCCGTCTCGGGTTCCGAGGAGGGTGCCGGTCATGAAGAAGCCGATCAATCTCGATCGACTGCTGACGGCTGTCGCCGGGCTGTTCTGATCGACGATCGTCACTGCGCGCGGCCTGGGCGCCCGTCTTTTTCTGGCACGGCGCCGAGGGGCAGCACCACCCGGATCGTCGAGCCCCGTCCGATCTCGCTATCGACCGAGATCTGGCCGCCGTGCTCGATCACGATCCGGTGGGAGACCGCCAGGCCCAACCCCGTGCCCTCCCCGATCGGCTTGGTGGTGTAGAACTGCTCGAAGATGTGCGGCAGGACGTCCGCTGGAATCCCGGCGCCGGTGTCGCGAATATCGATCGCGATCTCGCCTTGCCGAACCGAGGTCGTGACCGCGATTTCGTTCTCGGGCGCAAGTCCTTCGGGCAACGCCTGTGCCGCGTTCAGGAGGAGGTTCAGGAATACTTGCCCGATGGCCGACCGATCCCCCAGCAGCGCCGGCAGCACGCCGTACCGTTTGATTACCGTTGCGCGGTGCTCGATGTGATTGCGGGCCATCGCCAACGACTCGTCCAGAAGCTCGTTCAATGAGAACAGCTCGCGTTTGCCCTTTGGAGGTCTGGAGAGACTCTGGAGGTTCTTGACCACATCGCGGATCCGGCGGAGCCCGTTGCGGCTCTCCTCCAGCATTTCACGAAGGTTGGCCAACTTCTGCGGGGTGGTGGCCACCCGCGCGGGTGCAACGCCCTCGGCGTATTTCGCCAGCAAGAGACCGAGCTCAGTGACGACCAGATCCACATTCAGCGAAACGTAGGTCAGTGGGTTGTTGATCTCGTGGCCGACGCCCGCGGCCAGCCGACCGAGCGCCGCGAACCGCTCGGCCTCTTCCAGTCTCCCCAAAAGCCGCTGACGTTCGGCGTGGGCCAGGATGCGGGCCACCGTTTCGAGAAGGGTCGGGGTGCTCAAGGGCTTGCGAAGGTACCCGTCGGCGGCGATCGCCTCGGCCTTGGCGCTTCCGTCGGCGGAAACCGCCAGCACCGGAATGATCGCGAGGTTGGGATCGTTCTTCTGCGCGGCTCTGAATTCCCAGCCGTCCATCACCGGCATCCGGAGATCGAGCAGGATCAGGTCGGGACGCGATCCCGCCTGCAATCGTTCGAGCGCCGCCCGCCCGTTCTCGGCCTGGATGACGTCGTATCCCGCGTCCTCCAGGACCCCATTTACCGCCTCCCGGATGTGATAGTCGTCCTCGACCAGCAGAATGATCTTTCGATCGGTTGCAGACGAAACGCGGCCGGCCCCCGCCCCCAACCCGCCGGTCGCCCCATCCGAGGCGCCGGGATCATGGATACTGGAAAGATTGTACGGCGCCAGCAGTTGGCGCGTCCGCATCGGGGCCTTACCGCCATTCAATTCAGGGCTATCCAATTTGATCCCTCCTCATCGTCGTTCGACGTTGCGAGATCCCCTTTGCGCGCGTCATGAGCTCTGCTTTGCAAAAGAGCTGCCCGACCTTGCCTCAAGAGAAATAGTGATTGGCGCCTGCGCTTCGATCGCGCGATCGCGTCGCCCGTCTGATTACCGAGATGCTCGTGGTTTCGAAGCTTCGAGCTCGGCAAAGGATCGGTATTCACGATCAGCCTCCCCTTGGTTTTGACCTGATCTCGGGTCCCGGGTCGGAGCAACTTCATGGGTAGAAGACGCTACCGAATGAGGGGCCCAGAGACCCGGTCGTTACTGGATCGTAACGTCGTCGTCCGGCTCGGCTTGAAGCCCAGGCGTTCCGCGACGGTCGAGGTGTGGCATGCCCCTTGCGATGACAATCGGCCATGCTAACCGACGCAGCGACCTCATCCGGCAAGGGCAACGCCACCTATCTTCTGCGCCGCAGCGCGGAGCGACCCAACTGTCGGCCGGCCACCCCCTCGAAGGCGCAGCAGCGGAAGAGGGACCAGGTCCGTCTCAAAGCGGTCGAAGCCGAGAGCGCCGAGCCGGAGACCGTCGAGCTGCAGGACAGCGAAGCGGAGGTCGGCGCGCAGACCTCAGAGAGCGCGGGACTCTCGCGGGAGGCAAACGCCGACGCCGATTCGAACGGAGTCGGCGGCGAGCCGGCCAAGAGCGATCTCGGGGCCGCCGACCACTCCACCATCGGCGCGTATCTGCACGAGCTGCGGCGCTATCCGCTCATGACTCGCGAAGAGGAGCACGAGGTCGCCGTCCGCCTCTCCAAGACCGCGGACCGCGCGCTGGCGGCCTCGCTTGTCACCGCCAACCTGCGGCTGGTCGTGAAGATTGCTCAGGAGTACCGGCGCGCGCACAACAACATCCTCGACCTGATCCAGGAGGGGAACGTCGGCCTCATCCACGCGGTGGAAAAGTACGACCCCTACCGAGGCGTGAAGCTCTCTTCGTACGCCTCCTGGTGGATCCGCGCCTACATGTTGAAGTTCATCCTGGCGAACTGGCGGCTGGTGAAGGTCGGCACGACCCAGCCCCAGCGCCGACT
>CAYTTF010000076.1:0-14897 GCA_964440665.1 uncultured Myxococcales bacterium
AGACCCTGAAACTGTGGAAACCTAACCTGCGGCGGGGCGCGGGGGTCTCTCTCGGGGAGGCCGCCGCGCCCGAGTCAACGATGTCCACCCATCTCCAGCTGCTCAAAGTCGCGATGCCGGCCGACGACGACACGCCCGACGAAGCCCTGGTCACGAGGGCGCAGCGCGGCGACCAGGTGGCGCTGGGACGGCTGGTGCGCCGCCACCAGCGCGCGCTCTACCTGCTCTGTCTGCGTTATGTCGGGGACGCCGACGAGGCGGCCGATCTGGTGCAGAGATCGTTCGTGCGCGCGATGGCCAAGCTGGGCGATCTGCGAGACGCCGCGGTTTTTCGGGCCTGGATTCTGCGCATCGGGGCCCATCTCTCCTTGAACCACCTCCGCGATCACGCCCGTTTCGTCTCGGACGACGGTGAGCACGATCGCCCGCGCGATGTCGATCGTCTGTCGACCCCGCCCGTGGTCGAGCAGCTGGAGTCGGCCGAGCTGGCGACGGCGTTGCGCGCCGCCGTGCAGACGCTGCCAACCAAACAGAGGATGACGTTGGAGCTGCGGATCTACGAGGATCTCCCCTTTCGTGAGATCGCAGAGGCGCTCTCCATCAGCGAAGGGGCGGCCAAGGTCAACTTCCACTACGCGGTCCGCAAGCTCCGCGCGTACCTCGGGCGAGAGCCCGACGGGGCCTCGCGGCGGGGGAGAGGACGATGAACGGGCAGGATAGAGACGTCCCGCTCTGCACGCGCGTCCTCGAGGGTCTGGTCGACGGGGGTGAGGTCGGCTCAGACAAGGTGTTGGCCGAGCATCTCGGATCGTGCGTTACCTGCTTCCGGACCTCGATCGAGCTGCGCGATGCGCCACGCGTGGCCGAGGCCCTGCGGGCGGCGGCCGCTGCGGCGCCGTCACCTGCGCACGGTGAGGGATTTTGGAACGACCTCGCCGTCAGGACCACCGCCGCGGCCGAGGCCGCGATTCTGGGCGTGGCGCTGCCGGCGCCTTCGGATGTCCGACCCGCTCCGGCATCCTCGCGTGCGCGCCCGCGCCCGTCGTCCGTTTTCACGCGCACGCGGGCGGCGCTGGTCGCGACCACGGTGGCCGCGGCCGCCGCTTTGGTGATGGTCGTTCACCACCCGGGCACGCTTTCGTCGCGCGCACCCGTTGCGCACGGGCCGGGCGCGGTTCTGGCCGCCGTGCGATCGGCGCCCGATGACGAAATGGGCGAGGCGGCGGCGGCCGGCGCCGATCTCGACGGCACGGCGTTGCGTCGCTTGCTGGATCGGCTGAGCGCGCATGCTCCGGCCGTGCTGACGTCGTTCGGCGCCGGCGATCCCGGTGCGGCCTCCGACACGCTCGGCGACGACGATCGGCGGGTGAACGACGAGCTGGCCGATCTCGACGGCACGGCGTTGCGTCGCGTCGCCAGCTCGCTCGGCGGGAGCTCGCTGTGAGCCAGGCGAAAGTAGTCGCCAGACGCCTGCGCGGCGCCGTTTTCGCCGGGTCGATGCTCTGCGCTTTGGCCGCTCTGGCGGAGCCGCTGCCGCCGCCGCGTCCGGCGGTGTCGCCGCCGTCGGCGGATCACCGGTCGCCCGACCAGCTGCGCAAGGAAGTGCTCGAGCGGATGCGCGCGCTCCGCGCCTGGCGCATCGTGGAGGGGCTCAAGCTGGACGAGGCGACCTCGGCCCGCCTGTTTCCCATCCTCGCCCGCTATGACGAACGCGAGATGGCGATCGCCGGCGAGCGCCACGACATCATGCATGAGCTCGGCCCGATGACCGATGCGGCGCATCCCGACGACGCGCGCATCACGGCGGCGATCAATCGACTGCTCGCGAATCGAGCCAAGCAGCGCGCACTCGAAGACGATCGGATCAAGGATCTGCGCAAGGTGCTCACGCCGGCGCAGCAGGCGAAGCTGGTGATGCTGCTACCACGCCTCGAGCGCGAGTTCGCGCGCTGGATTCACGAAGTCGCCGGCAGCCACGGCCACGGCGACGACGAGCCCTAAAACGTGTATCCAACGCCGCCGCCGAGATAGAAGGCGTCGAAGAAGCCACCTTCGATCCGGGCCTCCCACCCGCGCACCTTCGGCAGGCGGAAATCGAGACCCAGCACCACGTTGATGATCGGCAGCGCGGGTGGCACGTCGCTGCTGGGGTGGTTTGCCGCTTGGAGCTGAGCGTCGGTGCAGCTGGTGGCCGTGCACACCGCCGGATGACACTGGGTGACGTCGCCGGTGTTGGCGTCCGTGCACATGCCGTCGTCGTCGATCGTCCGCACGATCTTGCCGCCCACGATGGCGAGGCCGAACCCGGCGCCGTAATGCATGCCGACCCAGTCATTGAATGTGGTGTGCCAAACGAACGAGGCGTCGACGCTGTAAAGGGCGAGACTTCGAAACTGGACGTAGTTGGTGTCGGTCAGCGCCTTGTGTCCGCTGCCCAGCCAGTTGCCGTCGGACGGCGACATGTTTTGATATCCGAACGCCAGGACGAAATCGAAGTTCGCCTTGCGGCGGAAGAATTCGATCCCGGTCCCCCACGACGACAGCGGAACGTTCTTCTTGGTGAAGAGATTCAAGAGCCAGCCGGGCACGGAGACCCAGCGCAGCCGCGCGGCGATGCCATACGAGAGGTCCGGTGGGCGGATCGGGCCGGCCTCTTCGGCGAGCTCGGCTGCCGGAACGGTCGCGGCGCCGGCCGCCACCGCCGGTGTGCCGGTTGGGCCGGCCGAATCGTCCGGCGGTGTCGCATGATCGGCCTGGGCGACGAGGCTGCGCCCCAACTCCGCCTCGTCGGCGGTGGCCTTTCCGGCCAGCGCGAAGAGAACACCGATCACGATCAGGGAAGCGCCGGGGCGACGGGGCATGCCATCATCTCCTGGGTGGTAAAAGAATGACGGGCGCGATTATACACGTCGCCCTGCTGACGGCGGTGCTCGCCGTGCCGGATGCCAGCACGCCCGCGCGCGGGTCCGGCGCAGACGGCGGCGCGTCTGTTAAGCTGTCGGCGCGCGCCGAGGTCGAAGCGGCCTTGGGCAAGGCCGGCGGCGCCGCGGAGCTCGCGCGATTGGCCGCGACGGCGCAGGGAACTTTGATCGCCATCGCCTCCGACCGCGCGGCGTCGGAGACTCTTCGTTCGCGCGCGATTTCGGCGCTCGCGTATGCGCGAAATCTGCGGGCTCAGACCTTCCTGGAGAACTTCATCGTCGGCAAGACGCCTCCGCTCGACGCGACGGATCGGGTGCTGATCCGCCATGCGGTGGTGGCGCTCGGGTGGCAAGGCGATCCGCGTTTGGTCGAGACTGTGGCACCGCTTCTCGACAGCGCCGACTCGGACGTTCGACTGGATGCCGCGATCGCGCTCGGCCTCGGCCGAACGCGAAGCGCGGAAGCGCCGCTGCGGGCTCGCCTCGCGACCGAGACCGACGGCGCCGTGCGTCGGCAGATCGAAGCGTCGATCAAGGCCGTGACCGCGCCCCGCTAGTCGGGAGGGCGTTGCCGTAAGGCAACGGTGCGCGAAGCGAACCATGACCGACGCGAACCATGCCCGACGCCGTGCCGCCCGGAGGCGGCCCAGGTGAGGTCTTACGTGAGGCCCAGGTGGCCGGCTGAGCTCAAGCGGCGCGCCGCAGCACCGATAGTTTCCTCCTGCCGGACCAGCACCTTTCCCTCGCGTATCATTGGAGAAGATGTCACTTCAGTGATTCCGATTGCGGCGCACGGGGATCACCCCGGGCCGTTCAGGAATGAGCCTTGCCGAACGCATGGGCACAAGCGATCGTTCCGCCCGCTTTACCCTCGGGAGGGGAGCGTTTTGGGCGCTACCGGTTGATAGAGCGCGTCGGCAAGGGGGGGATGGCGGAGGTTTTTCGCGCCGTTGCGGAAGGCCCGCGGGAGCGTGCCCCAGTATTCGTCATCAAGCGAATCCGTCCCGACCGGACGGATTCACCGAAGTTCGTGCAGATGTTCTGCGACGAGGCGCGAATCTCGGCGCTGCTTCGCCACCCCAACATCGTGCAGATCTACGACTTCGGTCAGATCGAAGGCGCGTATTTCATGGCGATGGAGTACCTGCGCGGCAAGGATCTCGACTCGGTCATGCGCGCTCTGCGCACCGCGCGGGCTGCGCTCTCGCCGTCGCTGGCCGCGCTCGTCGCGCGCGAGGCCGCGAGGGCGTTGCACCACGCGCACACCGCCACCCTGCCCGGCGGCGCGCCCGGCGGCCTGGTGCACCGCGACGTCACCCCGTCGAACATCATGCTGCTCTGGAACGGGGGCGTGAAGATTCTCGATTTCGGAATCGCGAAGGCGGCCTCCGAGGCCCGCACGCGCGACGGCGTGCCGCCAAAGCTGGAAGGAAAGCTCGCGTACCTGTCGCCGGAGCTGGTACGTGGCGGCGAGGTCGATCGGCGATCGGACATCTTCGCGCTGGGCGTCGTTTGCTGGGAGATGGTGTCCGGTTCCGGTCTGTTCACGGGGCGCACCGAGTACGAAACCATGCGCAATGTGCTGGTGCAGCCGATCTCTGCGCCGTCGCGTGGTCGCCCCGGCGTGCCCGCCGCGCTCGACGCGATCGTTGCGCGTGCCCTCGAACGCGAGCCGGCGCGCCGGTATCAGACGGCCGCCGAGATGGCCGACGATCTCGATCGATATCTGGCCGCAGCCTCGAGCCCGGGGGAGACCGTGTCGCAGCTTCTGCGGGGTCTCTTCGGCCCGGAGCCGGGCGACGGGGCGGACGCTCAGTCGAGCTCGGCCAGGTCCGTCTCGACCAGCAAGTAGAGCGAACGCAAGAACGTCAAGCGCTCCTCGGGATCGCCGAATTCATCGAGCCAGGCCCGAAGCGTCTGCTCGCCGTCGAGCATTTCCAGAACCTCGCGGGGCGTCGGTCCGATCTTGAACGCCTCGGGCTGCAGACGCAGTCGACCGGTGGCGACCGCGCGAAAGTCGAGCAGCGGCGCAAAACGCTGCTCGAGCAGATCGGCTGAAAGACTGAGCACGCCCGCGCCCAAGATCTCGAACGTGTCGAGTCCGAGGGGGAAGTTGTCCTGCTGGTTGGTGACGCCGCGGTAGAACGCGAACGTTCCTTCGGTCCAGGCGAACACGTCGATGACGCGGTCGCGCACCTGCTCGGAGAGCAACCGGAACACGTCCAGCGGGCGCAGCATCCCGAGTGCCACCAGCGTGTCGCCCAGCTTGCCGTTGTAGTGCGGCAGCATGCTGAGCGCCAGCTCGAGCTCGGGCGGTCCGAGGACGCCCTTGCCGACCAGGTATTCGCCGAAGCGTTCGCCGAGGTGGCTGGAGCTCACCGATTCCGGGGCGCCGCCCACCAGGAAGATCTCCTTCTGGATCTCGCCGAGCTCGAAATGCAGCAGGCCGGTCTCGCCGGCCAGCGCGAGATCGCAGAAGAAACGCATCGGCGTGATGACGTTGACATCCCCGGCGCTGTCCGGCGGGCGCTTGGGGGCACCCGAGACGAAGCGTCCGACGTCGCTGCGCGTCCCTGTCCTGCCGGCGCCCTTGAGCCGCGCGGGGGGCACGGGTGGCGGGTTTTCGCCCGGCCCCGATACCGGCGTGAAGCCCCGCGCCGACGAACGTTCGGCGCTGTCGTCGGCGGGCCAGGGCTCTTCGCTCACGGCGGACGCGGCACCTCCGGCCGACTCGAACGCAGGTGGCAGTGGGCCCGAGGCGGTGTCGGCACCCAGCGTCGCCACCGAGACCAAGGGGGTCGAGGCTGGACCGAGCGACGCGGCCGGCACGCCAGGCGCGCGAGGCACCCCGGCGTTTCCCGCCTGCGGTGCGGCTGCGCCCTCCGGGCGGCGCGCCGCGACGAGGGTCGCCCCCGATGCCCCGGGATCGGTTCCGAACAGGGTGCTGGCAAACATGCGCAGATCGCTGGGTCCGACCCGCTGCCCGGTTGCAAACAGATAGTCGGCCAGATCGTCGTGCAGCTCGGCGGCGCTCTGGTGGCGTTCGGCGGGGTCCTTCTTGAGCGCGCGACGCACGATGCGATCGAGCGCCGGGAGCAGGTCGGCGCCATATTTGTCCAGCCGATCGAGCTTCGCGTCCCGCACCTTGAGCAGCACGTCGAGATCATTGGCGGCGGTGAACAGGCGACGCCCAGTGAGCAGCTCCGCCAGGACCACGCCCACGGCGAACAGATCGCTGCGCGCGTCGATCGGCCGTCCGACCACCTGCTCGGGAGACATGTAGCCGTACTTTCCCTTCAGGGTTCCGGCTTGGGTCTTCGACTCGCGGCGCTGCGCGTGGGCGATGCCGAAGTCACCCAGCTTCACGTCGCCGCGCTTGGAGATGAAGATGTTCGACGGGGAGATGTCGCGGTGGACGATCTGCATCGGCCGGCCCTCCATATCGCGCGCGTTGTGCGCGTAGTCGAGGGCCTCCAGCACCTCGTTGACGATGAAGATCGCCAGGTTTCGGGGCAGATGCAGTCGTTTTTGGGCGGCGGTGCGGAGCAGCCCCAGGGCGTCGAAGCCCTCGACGTATTCGAGCGCGGTGAAGTACTGGCCGTGGACGTCGCCGAAGTCCAGGATCTGGACAATCTTCGGATGCGTGAGCTGCGCGGTCAGCTTCGCTTCGTCGATGAACATCGCGACGAAGTTGGGGTCGGCGGCCAGGTGCGGAAGGATCCGCTTGATGACCAGGACCTTCTCGAAGCCGTGCGACGAGCTGATGCGCGCGCGGAAGACCTCGGCCATGCCCCCCAGGGCCAGCCGCTCGAGCAGCGTGTAGCGGCCAAATGCCACCGGCGCGACCGGAGGAGCCGTGGACATCGAAAAATGACTATACGGGGGGAGCCTGCGAGGGGAAACACCCCTGCGTGGAAAAGGCTACCGGCGTTTTCCGAGGCTCTTGCGGAGCTGCAGCGGCTCGACCGTTTCGCCCGCCAGCTCCAGGGTGCGGTACGCCGAACGCCGCGCACGGGCCTGGCTCTCTTCGGTGGTGGTGACCGCGATCAGCATCCGTTTCCCTTCCTCGTAGTATCGACGCTCCTCGTCGAGGATCTCTACACCCATTAGCTGCGCGCTCTCGGCGTCGCCCTTGTCCTCGCAGAAACCGCCCAGGGCGGTGAGCCGCGCGATCGAAAGCGCCTTGCCGGCCACATATCCGGCCGACGCGCGCTCTTCAGGCGTCTGGAGCGAGCGTAGGAAGGCGAAGAGCTTGGAATATCCCCCATCGCGCGGGTCGTAGCCGACGACGCCCAGCGCCGTGAGCCGTGCCGACAGCCGGCGGCATTGGCGCGCGCCGTCACCGCACTGCTCCGCCAGCGAGAGCTTCATCTCGAGATCGTCGCAGTCGGTTATCCAGAGCGCGGCGACCTCCGCCAGCTCTATGGCGCCCTTGAGGGCCATCCGGAGGGTGTCGGCGACTTCGACGCCCTCCTTGCCGAGACCTTCGCCCAACGCCGCGACGACCCGCTGGATTGAGAGCTGGTTCTTTGCGTCAAGCTCGCTGACGAAGTTTTCGGCTGCAACCATTGGCTGGGATCGTAACTCAGGCTGAAAAATATGTACGACAGACTATAAAGCGCCGGGCCGCTTCGTCCGATGTACAGGTTGCAGACCCTGCCACAGGTCGGCGTGCACCGCTAGCCGTTGCAGGCCTCTGGGTATCTCTGCGGAGGGTAGACTTCTTGGACGCGATTGCCGGACGCATGACGAAAGGGCTGCTGGTCGTGGCCTTTGCCATCGCGTCCTCGGCGGGAATCAGCGGCTGCGGCGAGCTGTCGGATGGTTCGGACCCGGCGGGGTCGGCGACGGCCGACGGGCTGGCCCAAGGCAAGCCTCTTCATACGGACATGGTGGGGGCTGTCTCTTCGCTCGACGGGGTCGCGGTCGATCGGGCGTTGTCGAGCGGCGGCGGGCCCGGATCGAGCGGCCAGCCGAAGGTGATTTACTTGGTCTACGCCGACGGCAGGCCGCTCGCCAAGACCAACTACAATGCCTGCACCGGCACCGCCCCCAAGTTCAACTGCACCTTCGCCGCGACGCTCGAGGACTGCCAGCGTCAGATTCAGACCTACCTCGACAGGTGGTACGCCGACTTCAACGTCATCTTCACGCTCACCCGTCCGACCAGCGGCAACTACTACACCGAGGTCGTCTCATCGGGCGGCGGCGCCTGGTGTGGCGTCGGCACCACCGTGGCGGGCGTGGCGCCCTTTCTCTGTCAAGACCTGCAGGGCGGCGTGGCCTACACGCTCGACGGCGGCGACAGCGCGCACGACACGGCGGTCATCATCGCGCAGGAGCAGGCGCACCTCGTCGGGCTGGAGCACGTCTCGGACACCGGCGACATCATGTACCCGTTCATTTGCCAGACCTGCGACGGCTTCAAGAACCAACCCGTTCCGACCAGCAACGATCGCTGCGAACGGCAGACCCAGAATTCGTATCAGATGATGAAGAGCGCGCTCGGCGCGTGGGGCGGCGGACCGAAGCCTTCTGTCTTCGGCTGTATCGACGACACGCAAGCCCCGAGCGTCACGTTCCTCTCGCCGAAGAACGGCGCCACGATGGGCCACGATTTTTCGGTGAAAGTGGACGCCCACGATGACTGCGATCTCGCCAGCGTCGTGATCAACGTGGCGCCGCAGGGGCTCTCTGCAACTGCCAAGAAGGGACCCTACGAGTGGGATCTGACGGGCGTCGACGGGGCGCAGACCATCACGGTGACGGCCACAGACGGTAGCGGCCACGCGACCGTCGCCACATTGCAGATCTCGGCGCCGCCAACCGACCAGACCACAGTCCCCGATTCGGCGAGCGCCCCGGCCGCCGGTTGCACGGTTGCGTCGGGCGCGTTCGGTGCGGCCGGGCTGCTGCCCGCGATCACGATGCTCTTGATGTTCGTCGGCCGCGCCCGCCGCCCCGGCCGCCGCCGCCGCGTAACAGGCGCCCTCGCCGAAGCCGAGCCCGAGACCAGCTCGCCCTAGGCGCGGGACCCACTGAGGGTCCCGAACTATCGCGTGAGGGAGAACGAGCTTTGCTCGTTCGAGCTCGCCGCGGGGGGGGCGCGGGACCCACTGAGGGTCCCGAACTCAATCGATCGCGTGAGGGAGAACGAGCTTTGCTCGTTCGAGCTCGTCGCGGGGGGCGCGGGACCCTTTTAGGGTCCCGACTAAGAATGACCGGAGCGGCGGCGCAGGGTCCACTCGAACGCGAGCAGGCCCACCCCGAGCAGGAGCAGGAACGGGCGCGACCACAGCTCGACGGCGCTCTGGCGACCGACGCGGACCTCGCGTGATGGTCGGATCGAAATGCTCGGAAGTGCTTCGAAACGATAGTCGCCTCCGCTCGCCTGCGCGAGCTCGCGCAGGACACGATCGCGCGCCGCCACATCGTCCAGCTCGGGCCCGCCCGCGCGGACGACGAAGGTTTCCTCTTGCGTGATCGCGCGCCCTTCGATCGTTGCGCGCCCGGTCAGCCGGTAGGCGCCCGGTGGCAACACGCCGACGTCGGCCTGGGCCTCGCCGTCCCCATCGGTGGTCACGTGCAGGCTTCGGAGCGGCTTGGCGTGGGGATCGATGGCGCCATCGGCGGCGGCGACGCCGATGCTCACCTCGATGTTCGGCGCCGGCGAATAGTCCGCATGCATCGCCCGCACGCGCGCCGCCACCGGCTGGTTGCGCCGGTATTCCAGGCGATCGAGCTCGAGGTGCAGCAGCATCAGCGCCGGATCACGCACCAGCCACCGGATCGCGTTCTCCCAAAAACGCTGAAACGCGCGTCCGTCGTCCCCCTCGCCCGCGGCCAGAAACCCCCAGTGCCAGGCACTGTCGGTCAAGAGCGCGAGCGATCGTCCTTTGCCGGTTTCGCCGGCCACCAGCACCGGCGCCGGCTTTCCGTCGGCACCCTTGAGGGTCGGGTGGGTGAGCAAGGTGGTCGCGTTCGCCTTGGCGCGCGGCACCCGGTTGAGCCCCTCCAGCGGCGGCAGCTTGCTCCAGCGCAGCTCGTTCTCTCGCGGGTCGAGCAGCAACGACGTGATGGGATGCGTTCGTCCCTCGGCACTGAGACGCGGTTTGAAGGCGTCGGCGCTCAGGCTGGGGTCGTTCTCTCCTTCCAGCGTCGGCGCTGTGGGCGGCAGCTCGACCGGCAGCACGTCGCGCAGCGCGGTGAGGCCGTAGCCGCCGCTCGCGAACGACAGATCGCCCCCGATCATCGCCAACGCTCCCCCTTCTTCGACGTAGTCGCGCACGTTCGGGAGAAACGGTTCTACGCCGTAGGGCGCGTAGTTGAAGTTCTGGAAGATGACCAGATCGAAAGAGCGCAGCTGCTCCTCGAAGATCTCGAAGGTGGGAAACGGAATCAACGACAGGTCGTCGTGGTTCCAGGGCTGCTCGTCGGTCTCGGTGCGCAGGATGAAGAACGACACCAGATCGACGTTGGGATCGCGGCGCAACATCGCGCGCACGAAGCGCTCGTCCCAGGACGGCCGGCCGGTCAGATGCAGGACCCGGACCCGATCCCGGATCACCTTGAGGGTGAACGACTGCTGGTTGTTGCTGGCGAGCGCCTCGCCCGCCAAGACCGGGGTCGAGATCCGGAACACGAAGTTGCCCGGGTGGTCGGGGAGCCAGTCGAAGGCGATCTTTTCCTCGGAGCGATCGCCGCGCAGCACCACCCCGCGCGTCGCGATCGGACGTCCGTCGCGCTCCAGCGTCACCTCGACCTGGCGATCGGGCAGGCCGGTCTGGCGGATGACCGCCTCGATGTTGACGGGCGTGCGCACGAAGGCGAACCCGTCGGCCAGCACCGCGGCGATCGACAGATCGCGCAGCGATTTTTCGCCGAGCCCGACGGTGTGGATCGGCGCGCCGAGCGCTTCGATGGCGGCGTGGGTGGTGGCATCGAGTGGCCCCTCGCCCACCCGGCCGGTGTCGATCCCGTCGGAAATGAGCAGCACGGCGCCCAGATCGCGGCCGGCGTAGCGTGCGCGCAGCTCGCCCAGCGCCTCGCCGATGCGGGTCGCGTCGGCGGCGGGCGGTTCCCGCAGCGAGGCCGCGGTGGCGGGCGAGACGCTTTCACCGAAGGTGTAGAGGTCGACCTCGTGCCCGGCCTGCTGCCAGGACGCGATGTCGGGCGCCGCGCGATCGAGGATCGCCACCGCCCGTTCGGCGCGCGACGGTCCGCCGTCGGGCGGGCGCACCTCCATCGAGCGGGAGGCGTCGACCAACACCGCGACGCGGTTGGGGACGCGGGCGACCTGTCGGAGCTCCACCGTCGGTTCCAGTGCCGTCACCAGGCAGGCGATCACGCCGGCGGTCCGCAGGCCGAGCAGCAGCCACCCGCGCGCGCCTCGCTCCTCGATGAGCGCCAGCGCCGAGAGCGCGATCGCGAGGCCGGCGGCGGCCACCAGCAGCGCCACGCCCAACCGCCCGAAATGGCTCGCCGCGCCGAGGCCGATGCGCCAATCGTTGTAGCCGCCGGGCAGACGAAGCAGACCGCTCATCGGGCTAACCGTCTGGTGCGGAGGATGTAGTCGATGTGCGCCTGCTCGGTCTTGTAGTCGAGGCAGAGGGCGTACATCACCAGATTCACCCCCAGGCGAAACGCTTCCTCGCGCTGGTCGTCCCCGCCGGGGATCACCTCGTGCTCCCAGCGACCGAATCCATCGCGGGCCCACGCCCCGCCCAGATCGTTCTGCGTGTAGACGACGGCCAGCCGCCGGTCGCGCTCGACCCCTTCCAGATAGGGCGCGGCGATGATCCGACCGGGGGCGCCGTGCAGGACATAGAACGATTTCCAGAGGACGTGGTTGTCCGGGATCCGAATTGGCAGCTCCCCCGGGAGGGTCTGCGCGAGGAGCCGCCGCACCGACTCGTCGAAGCCGCCGCCGGCGCGCCCCTCGCACGAATCGATCAACAGAAAGCCGCCATAGGTGATGTGACGGCGCAGGCGGGCGATATCGCTCTCCGGTGGCAACGCAAACCCGCGATCGCCGGAGAGCACCAGAAACGGATAGCGAAAGAGGTTGGGATCGGACAGCCGCAGCTCGGCCGGATCGGACGCGGTCTGAACGCTGGTGCGGCGGACGATCTCCCAGGCCAGGCGCTTGAGCGCCGTCGGGCGTGGATCGGGCAGCCCAGGCAGGTTGATGCGGGCAAAGTGGAACAGCGATCGGTCACCGATGGCCACGCTTGGCTGGGGCCGCAAGAACGCGAGCAGGGACGCGCCCGCCCCGGCCGCCAGCAGCCGCCGCCGCGACACGCGATCCGAGCCGGTCGATCCCCGGTCGCTACTCAATCCAGCCTCCCACCCGTTTCGTCGCGCGGGGACTTTGCACTACACTGCCGTGGTGATGCTGAGGCCGATTGTGCTCGCGATGTTCGGGTCGCTGTTCGCGTTGGCCGGCCGCCCGGCGCTGGCCGAGCCGGCCGTCCGGGCGGTCGATTCGAAGGCCGCTCCGGCCGAGCCGGCCGCCCCAGCGGTCGATTCGAAGGCCGCTCCGGCCGATTCGAAGGTCGCCCCGGCCGATTCGAACGTCGCACCGCCCGCAGCGGCCGTTGGTGCCAACGGCGCCGCGCCACCGCCGGCGACTCCGCCGGCCCCCAAGCGCTTTCCGCGACTCAAGCAACCTTCGCTCGTGCATCTCGATCAGTTCGGATTGGCGGTAATGCCAGGCTCAGGCTACCGCATCATCGCGCCGTACCAAGACATGGTTGCCTGTGGGCAGCTGAATAAGCGGGTCTGCACCGGGTGGATCCCCTTCTTCATCGACGTGCAGCCGTCGTTCGGGTTGAGCCGGCACTGGGACGCGCTGGTCGATCTGCGTTTCGGGGTGGTCGCCGATTTCAGCAATTCCCACCAGTTCGCCGTCGCGCCGGGCTTTCGCTACTGGGTCGACCCCGATCTCGATGCCAAGTTCTTTGCGACATTTCAGGGTGTCTACGACGTCAATCCGCAGCACGACCCGGCCACCAAGGACTATGACGTCGGGGTACGCAACGCGAACGGCTTCATGTTCGAGGTGATGCGCAACCTCGGTTTTTATCTGCAATTCGGCGAGACCGTCGGGTTCGTCCGGTGGCTGCGCTTCGAGATCGACGGCGGCATCGGCGTCCAAGCCCGATTTCCGTAACTCTCGCCAATGATCCGCGTTGGCCGACTGGAGCGAACGGACGTCGAGGCTGCGGCCGGCATCCTGTTCGACGCCTTCGGCTCGGTGTACCGGCAGCGCGGGCACGCGCCGCCCTTTCCCACACGTGACAGCGCCGCCTGGCTCTGTCGGGCGTATCTGGATCTCGATCCGGAGGGGTGCGCGATCGCCTGGTCTGCATCGGAGGCGGTGGGTGTGGGCTTCGCGCATCCCCGGGGCGCGGTGACCAGCATCGGTCCCCTGGCCGCGCGGCCCGGCGCGCCGCCCGGGGTCGCGCGCGCTCTCATGAACGAGCTCGCCGCGGTCGCGGCGCATTCGAGCAGCCTGCGGCTGTTTCAAGACAGCTTCAATCCCGATTCATTCGGTCTTTACGCCCGGCTTGGCTACACCGTTGTCGACGTGGCCCCGTACCTCTTGGCCGAGCGCCTGACGCCACCGCCCGCACCGCCACCATCGGTGCGGGCCCTCCGGCCCGACGATCTTCCCGCCGTGGAGCGGTACGACTTGGCGCGGACCGGCGCCGATCGTCGGCGCGACATCGCGTTGCTCGCCTCGACCGGCAGCGGCCTGGTTTCGGTCGGCGCGCAGGACGGGATTTCCGGCTACCTCTTTTTTCGATCGCTGCCGGCGCGGGTGGTGATCGGGCCCGGCGTCGCAGAATCTGCCGAGGGGATGGCCAATCTCGTCGACGGCGTCGCGCTCGAGCTGCCTGGACGCGGCGCGGTCATTCGGGGATCGGCCGCCACGCCGACGGTGCTGCTGCGCGCGTTCGAACGTGGCTTCCGCGTCGACCATCTCGGTAACCTCATGGTCGCCGGTCCGTACACTCCCCCCCCGGCGCAGCTCTACGCCCTTTTCCCCGAGAGTCTTTGACCACCCCACGATCGAGAGTCCGGCAGCGCGGTCGCGATCGACATCGACGCTCCGTGAGCGTGGTATGGTTCGCTGCTCCTGGAGCGGCGGTTTCTGCTGCCGATGGGTCTTCCGTAAATGGACGTTCGTTGCGATCGCTGTCAGACCGAATACGAGCTCGATGACGAGAGCGTAGCGGCCGGAGGTGCCTCCGTTCAGTGCACCTCCTGCGGGCACACGTTCGTTGTCGGCCGGGACCGCCCTCCCGGCGGCACCTCGCCGCTCGTCCCGACTACGTCGACGCCCGGTGGGCCCACGACGTCGTCCTGGATGCTGACGACCGAGGAGGGCAAGACGCACCGCTTTCGCGATTCGACGACTCTCCAGAAGTGGGTCGTCGAGCGGCGGGTTGGACGCACCGATCGCGTCTGTCCCCCGGGCGGCGCCTGGAGGCGCCTGGGGGACGTCGACGAGCTGCGCCCATTCTTCGACCTGGTCGATCAGGCCGATCGGGCGGCGGCGGCGGCGCGCGTGGCGCGACCGACGCGGCCGGAGACGCCGCGCGCCTCGGCGCAGGGGCGAACTGCCTACGTGTCTCACGACGCGGACGACGACGATATTCTCACCAGCAGCCGTCGCCCGCGCCAGTCGGCGGTGAGCGAGAGCTTTGCGAGCCTGTCGCCGGAAGAGGATCTGGTCGCGGCGGGTCTCGGCACTCGGCACGGCGGGCGGAAGCTTGCGGCGGTCGCCGTCTTGGTGCTGGGGGTCCTCGCGGCGTACCTCGGCTTCAAAGGTCCGAGCGGATTTCGATTGCCCTGGGGCGCCACCGGTGCGGCAGACAAGAATGCTGTCCCGGCGCCCCCCCCAGCCGCGCCCGTCGCCGTCGCCGCGCCCCCGGTCGCCGCGCCCCCGGTCGCCGCGCCCCATCCGGAGCC
>CAYTTF010000077.1:0-14860 GCA_964440665.1 uncultured Myxococcales bacterium
CGTCGGCCACCGCCGAGATCATCTTGGCGCCGTGGCGGATGATCCCCTGCCGCTCCACCGCCTTGCCAATCATGAACCCGGGAACGTCGGCCAGAAAAATCAGCGGCAGGCCGAACGCGTCGCAGAGCCAGATGAACCGCGCCGCCTTGTCGGCCGAATCGACGAACAGCACGCCCCCCTTCCACTTCGGCTGGCTGGCCACGATGCCGACCGCCCGACCGTCCAGGCGCGCGAAGCCGGTGACGATCTCGCGGGCGTACAGCTTCTTGAGCTCGAAGAAGCTCCCCTCGTCGACGAGGGCCTCGATCACCGCCGCGATGTCGAAGGCCTGGTTGTGGTTGGCGGGCAACACATCGTCGATGCGTTTGGCGTCGGCGCGCGGCGGCCTTGGCGCGGCCTCGGGCGGCGCCTCGCCGGCCCGCTGCGGGAGATACCCGAAATATTCGCGCGCGGCGGCGATGCAGCTCCGCTCGTCCTTCGCCAGCAGATCGCCGCAGCCGGAGACCTCGCAGTGCATGCGCGCACCGCCCATCTCTTCGAGCGTCACCTTCTCGCCGATCACCATCTCGGCCATGCGCGGCGATCCCAGATACATCGAGGCGTTCTTCTCGACCATGAACACCACGTCGCAAAAGGCCGGGATGTAGGCGCCCCCCGCCGCCGACGGGCCGAACAGCAGGCAGATCTGCGGGATCGCGCCGGACAGACGCACCTGATTGTGGAAGATGCGCCCCGCGTGGCGGCGCCCCGGGAACACGTCGATCTGATCGGTGATGCGAGCCCCCGCCGAATCGACCAGATAGAAGAGCGGCAGCCGCAGCCGGCCGGCCGTCTCCTGGATGCGGATGATCTTCTCGACGGTGCGCGCGCCCCACGACCCGGCCTTCACCGTCGAGTCGTTGGCCATGAGAGCAACCGGCCGCCCGCGCACCCGCCCGATGCCGGTCACGACGCCATCGGCGGGCAGATCGCTGGCGCCGGCGTTGGCGTAGAGGCCGTCCTCGACGAAGTCCTTGCCGCCGTCGTCGCACAGAAGCGCGATCCGCTCGCGGCAGTAGAGCTTGCCGGCCGCGGTGTTGGCCTGGTGGTACTTGGGCGCGCCCCCCTTTTTTATTTTTTCGGCCAGCGCCTTGAGCTCGTCGGTGCGTGACATGTTGGTCCTATCGTCCTTTGAACTCGGGTGGGCGTTTCTCGAGAAAGGCGTTCAACCCCTCGTTGCGATCGTCGGTCGTGAGCACCTGCTCGTAGCAAGCCCGTTCGATGGCGAGCCCCTCGGCCAGCGTCCGCGCGGCGCCTTCATCGATCGCGCGTTTCGCGGCCGCCAGCGCCAGGGGAGCCGCCCCGCCAATCTCCCCGGCGAGGCGCGCCGACGCGTCCGCCAGCTTGCCGGCCGCGGCCACCTCCGAAACGATCCCGAGCTCACCTGCCCGCGCCGCGCCGATCCGCCGGCCGGTCAGCGTCAGCTCCTTCGCCACCGCGACGCCCGCGATCCGAGCGAGCCGCTGCGTCCCGCCGGCGCCCGGCATGACGCCGAGCCGCACCTCCGGCAGACCCAGCTCGGCCGTATTGGCCGCGATCCGCAGATCGCAGGCCAGCGCCAGCTCGAACCCACCGCCCAGCGCCAGGCCATTGACCGCGGCAATCACCGGCCGCGGAAACGCCGCGACGGCGTCCATGAGCGCGTTGATCTCGCCCAGAAAGACGCGTGTGTCGTCGAGCGTCCAGGTTCGCCGCTCCTTCAGATCCGCGCCCGCGCAGAACGCCTTGTCCCCGGCACCGGTCAGCACCACCGCCCGCAGGTCGCCGCCGCCCGCGATCTCCGCCGCGAGCTCGGCGAAGGTCCGCGCGAGGGTCGACACCAGATCGCGGGAAAGCGCGTTGGCCGCCTCCGGACGATTGAGGGTCACGAATGCCGCACTGCCGCGCCGGGAAACCAGCACGAGTGGGGCTGCACCCGCAGCGGGGATCTCCATGCCCCCCGACGCTACCAGATCTGGGGCCTGCCCCGGGAACGTAGCAAGTTGAGCATGCGCAAGCTGTGCAGGTTTCGGGTTTGCAACCCAAGAAACCTCAAAGAAGGCTCGAGCAGGCTCACAAGCCCGCACCTTCGGTGGTCCCTGCCATGGCGCACCGCTTGCATCCTCCCTCGGGAGGGGGACACTTAAAATGCATCCTTTCGAGAAGATGAATCAAATGGCGACGCCTTGGGTGGAGTCGATGATGGCCGAGCTTTCCACGGAAGATCCGCACAAGGCGCTCAGCGCGCTCGGCGCGGGTTTGAAGGCTCTGCGGGCTCGGCTGACGACGGAAGAGGCCGCCCGATTCGGTGCTTGGCTGCCGCTGCTCATCCGTGGCCTGTTCTTCGAGGGATGGGATCCGACGATCAAGCCCCGCGAGATCCACCAGCGCAGCGAGCTGCTCGCCCTGGTACGCGAAAAATATGCGCCCCGCTCGGACATGCCGACGGACGCGATCGCCGCCGCGTTCCTCGCGGTGCTCGACCGGCAGCTCGGCACCGCGGAAATGGCGGAGGTCGCCTCGAAGTTCCCGACGTTGGTCCTCGACTTCGGCTGGCCCGGAATCGTCCGGAAACCCGACCGAGCGCCCATGCAAGTGGCGGGGTAGGCCCGTCGTCGTCGGGACCGTCCCGACGATCGGCGAGGCGCACCTCGAACGGCGCGCGCGTCGATAACGAACCGTGACTTCACGGGGCGTGGCTGCCATTGTCGGGATCGTTGCGGGCGTCGGCATTTTTTCTACGTATGGGCCGACGCGCGCTGGGCCCGCTCCTCGGCACGCTGCTGGCGACCGCCGCGTTGCTCACGCCTCAGCCGGCGTGGGCGGCCGGGACGCTGCGCCTGGACTTCATCGACGTCGGACAGGGGGATTCTGCGTTGGTCACGTCTCCGACGGGCAAGACGGTGCTCATCGACGGCGGGCCACGCAAGTCTTCCGGCGCGCTGCTGGCGTTCCTGACCGGCCACACGCACGGACCTCTCGATCTGATCCTGCTCACGCACCGTCACGAAGATCATCTGGGTGGCCTCGCGGCGGCGGTGACCGAGATCGGCGCGCGGCAATTCATCTACGCGCCCATTCCGAATTCCGGGAGAGCCTACGCGGCCCTCCTGCGGGCGCTCGAAGCCCGCGAGGTCACCGTCCGCCAGGCCACCCGCGGGCGGCAGATCGATCTCGGGGCCGGCGTCATGCTGACACTGGTCGGTCCCCCCGACCCGCCGATCGTAGGCTCACGCTCGGACGTGAACGCCAACAGCGTCGTGGCGCGGGTGACGTACGGAAAGTTCGCGGCGCTCTTCGCGGGCGACGCCGAGGCGCCGACGGAGGCCTGGCTCCTGGCATCGGGGGCCGACCTCGGCGCGTCGGTGCTGAAGGTTCCCCACCACGGCAGCCGCTACGCCTCGGGCGTGCGCTTCCTGCGGGCGGTGAACGCGCGGATCGCAATCATCAGCGCCGGGGCGGGAAACGACTACGGCCACCCGGCGCGGCAGACGCTGGAACGCCTCGCGGGCAGCGGCGCCAGCGTCTATCGTACCGACACGGACGGCGACGTGGCGATAGAGACCGACGGCAAGGAGATCCAGGTTCGCGCCGCCCGCGGGCGGCGGGAGAGGTTGCAGACGCCATGAAGGAAGATCGGCTGCTGTTCGTCGACGCCATCGAAGCGGATAGCGCACGCCTGCTGATGGGCGTGGAGGCGTTCAACGTGCCGGCCCGCCTGCTGCCGGCCGGGGCCAAGGAGGGAAGCTGGGTGCGGCTTTCGTTCGAGATCGCGCCCGCACCGCCCGACGATGCCGCGGCCGATGCGCTTCGCGGCAAGCTGGGCCGCGGGGACGACGGCGGAGATCTCAAGCTCTAGGCGCGCGGGTCGAGAGCCCCCTGGGCCCCCGACCACTTTCTTCCTAGCCGCTGGTCACCCGCGACCGGGCGCCGATGGCGGCGCGGTAGTACTTCGACGGGACCTCGTGCCCGACCAGCGTCGAGGCGAGGCGCGCGCAGTCGACCAGGCGATCGAGATCGATGCCGGTCCGGACGCCCATGCCTTCCAGCATGTACACCACATCTTCCGTCGAGACGTTGCCGGAGGCGCCCGGCGCATAGGGGCAGCCGCCGAGGCCACCCAGCGCGGCGTCGACGGTGGTGATTCCCATTTCGACCGCGACCAGGATGTTGGCCAGCGCCGTCCCGCGCGTGTCGTGAAAATGCACCGCCACCTCGGGCGCCGGGATCTCCGCCAGCACCCGGCCGAGGACGTCCCGGGTCTGGCGCGGGTTGGCGACGCCGATGGTGTCGCCCAGGGAGACCTGGTAGCAGCCTAGCGCCTTGAGCGCGCGGCAGAGCTCCAGCGCCTTGGCGGGATCGACCGCCCCTTCGTAGGGGCAGCCATAGACCGTCGACACGTAGGCGCGCACGCGCAGCCCGGCCGCCAGCGCCGGTGGCACCGTGTCGCGGAAAGCCGCCAGCGTCTGCGCGATGGTCTTGTTCACGTTCTTCTTGTTGTGCGTCTCCGACGCCGACATGAAGACCGCCACCTCCCGCATCCCCGCCGCGATCGCCGCGTCGAGCCCTTGGCGATTCGGCACCAGCGCCGAATAGACGACGCCCGGCTTGCGCAGAATCTGCCGCGACACCTGGCCGCCGTCGGCGAGCTGCGGAATCCACTTCGGGTTGACGAAGCTGGTGATCTCGATGGAACGCAGCCCCGTCTCCGACAGCGCGTCGATGAGCCGGACCTTGTCCTCGGTCGGGACCATGCGCGATTCGTTCTGAAGTCCGTCGCGCGGGCCGACTTCGTAGAGGGTGACCTCGGGTGGCAGATGCTCGAACACGAGGCGGATATTTTAGCACCGGTGGCGGGCGACGGCCCGCGGCTACTCTAGACATATTTATGTCACGGCAGTATGTTTTGACATATGCGCACCACGGTCCGACTCGACGATCGGCTCATGAAAGAGGTCAGACGGATGGCGCATGAGAGCGGCCAGACGCTCACCGCCGTCATCGAAACGTCGCTGCGCGAGTGTTTGGCGCGGCGGCGTCGACCCGCCGCGCGGGCCCGCGTCCGGCTCCCCACCTGCGCTGGCGACGGTCTCTTGCCCGGGATCAACCTGGACGATACATCGGCCCTCCTCGACCGCATGGAAGACCGGCGTGGTCGTACCTGACGTCAACGTTTTGGTGTACGCCTTCCGCCGGGATGCGGAGAACCACGTCGCCTACCGCGACTGGATGGACAGCCTCGTCAATGGCAGCGCCGCCTTCGGCCTGGCCGAGTTGGTCCTTTCGGGCTTCCTGCGCGTCGTGACCCACCCCGCGATCTTCAAGACGCCGTCGCCGATGCGATCTGCGCTTGGCTTCGTCGAGGCGTTGCGCGGGTCTGCGCCTTCGGTGTCGGTCGTGCCCGGCCCCCGTCACTTCGACATCTTCCTCGATTTGTGTCGGCTGCCCGGGTCGAAGGGGAATGTCGTTCCCGATGCCTATCTCGCCGCATTGGCGATCGAGAGCGGCAGCGAGTGGCTCACGGCCGATCGGGGATTTGCCAGGTTCCCCGGCCTCCGCTGGCGCCACCCGCTCGATGGCTAGATCTTGGCTAGATCGAGGCCGTCGTCATTTCGGGCGCGGCATCTCGAAACGATCGCGCGTCCACGCGTAGGCGGCGCCGCTCAGGCGTCCGATGGCGTCGAGGCGACCCATGTCGAGACGCCCGCCGACCAGCAGATCGTCCCGCACGTGCCAGAGCAGAATCTCGCCGATGATGATCGCGCCGCCGGAGCGGCCGACCTCGACGACGCGATCGAGACGACACTCCATCGCGACCGGCGCCTCGGCCACGCGTGGCGGCGCCACGATCTCCGACGGCGTCTTGGCCAGGCCCGCCTCGACGAATTCGTCCACGCCGTGGGGAAACGCCCGCGAGGTGGCGTTCATCCGCTGGGCCAGCGCGTCCGTCACGACGTGGATGACGAATTCGCCGGTGCGCTCGATGTTGAGGCGCGTGTCCTTCTTTCGGGGCGGCGCGTGGCGCGAAACACAGATGAGGCAGCTGGGGGGATCCGACGTTATCCCGGTGAAGAACGAAAATGGCGCCAGGTTGGCGCTGCCGTCCTCGTTCAACGTCGACGTCCAAGCGATGGGGCGCGGCACGATGGTCGCGACCATCCAGTAGTAAGCGGCGTCGGGGGACATCGCGCCGGGATCGATCTTCACCCGATCAGCCCCGCGCAGAGATCGTCGCTCACCTCTTCCAGCGTTTCGACCACCACGTCGGCGGGTGACAGGTCGTAGCCAGCGAAGTTGCCGGCGCGCACGCCGATGACCCGCATGCCGGCCGCGCGCGCCGACAAGATTCCGGGCGTCGCGTCCTCGATGGCGATCGAACGCGCCGGATCGGCGTGCAGGCGGGTCAGCGCCTGGGCGTAGGGCTCGGGCGACGGCTTGCCGTGGGTGTAGTCCTCCGCGGCGACCACCAGCGGAAATTCCGCCAGCAATCCGATCCCGCCCAGTGCATCGAACACCTCCCGCCGGCTCGCGCCCGAGACCACCGCCATCTTCGATCGGCGCGCCAGGCGTTTCACCGTGGCGACCGCGCCCGGCAGGGCCCGGTGGCCACTCTTCGCGATGAGCGCTTGCTTCTCGTCGACGGCCGCGTCGATCACCTCGCGCATCGACGCCGTCAGGCCGTGGTTGCGCGCGATCATCGCGTAGATCTCGTTCCAGGAATGCCCGATGACGAAGGCGCGCTCTTCGGCGGACAGCTCCGCTCCGTAACGCCGCACCGCCAGCACCACCGACTCGACGTTCTCCCGCTCGCTGTCGACCAGCGTCCCGTCGAGGTCGAACAGGAACGCGTCGGGCGGGTCCGCGGGCGATTTTGCCGACGTCACGGCGTCAATCTAGCCGAAAGCCAGCTCGCCGTGCATCGATCCCCGCTGGCCGCCGGTCGATCCGCGGTAAATTAGAGCCGCGTGACCATCCGGACCAAGATCTGGCTCATCGCCGTCAGCGTGGCGGTCACTGTCGGCGTGGCGTCCTGGGGCCGCATGTTCCTCACCCGCAACCGGATCATCAAGGACGCGCAGGCCAGCGCCGAGGAGCTGGCGCACGACATCGTCGAGGATCTGAAGAGCGTCCCGCCCGGCGCCGACGATCGCGATCTCGAAGAGAAGCTGCTCGGCTACCTGAACCGCCACACCCGCATCGTGCGCCTCGACCTCTACGTCTACCGCGAGTCCAGCACCCCTTCGAGCCGCATCGCCGCGCCCCGTGGGGATCGTCCCGAGATCACCCGCTTCGCGCCCTACGTCCGCCAGCCGCTCGGGTTCACCCGGCAGCAGCCCGCCGGCGAGTCCCAGGAAGAGCCGATCGAGCTCCCGGTCGATCTGCAGGGATCCTGGAAAGCGACGCTGGACATGCGCTGGACGCTGGGTCCGGTGGAATCGATGTTGAAAACCGAGGAGCAGATCTCCATCGTCTTCGCGGTGGTCTTCGTGATCGTGCTGACCCTGGTCTCCGGCCTCATCACCCAGCGCGTGATCGGCAAACCGTTCGAGCTGCTGGCAGCGGCCATGCGCGACGTCGAGGGGGGCGATCTGTCGCGCCGAATTCCCGTCGACAACCTGGACGACGTGGGTCGCCTGTCGCAGGGGTTCAACCGGATGCTGGAGCGGCTATCGCAAGCGGACGCACAGATCCGCGCCTTCAACCAGCGGCTGGCCGCCGAGATCGAAAAGGCCACCCACGATCTGTCGGAGAAGAACATCGCGCTCGCCCAGCTCAACCGCCTGCTCAACGACGTCCGGCTCGACAACGCCTCCAAGGTGCGCCTCGCGACGCTCGGCCAGCTGGCGGCGCAGCTTGCCCACGAGATCGGCACGCCGCTGTCGTCGGTCTCGGGCCACGTCCAGCTGGCGCTCCGCGAGCGCGATCTGCCGGTGGCGCTGCGCGAGCGGCTCGACGTCTCGGCCCGTGAGATCGAGCGCATCAGCAAGATCGTGCGCGACTATCTGGACTCGACGCGCCCGCTCGAGCCCGAGCGGCGGCCCACCGCTCTGCCCAAGCTCCTCGAGGAGGCGGTCGAGCTGGTGCAGGCCGTGGCGCCGGACAAGCGCGCGGCCGTCACCTGGGCGGTCGACCCGGCGCTCCCCGATCTGGTGACCGACCCGGGTCTGCTGCGCCAGATCGTGGTCAACCTGGTCTCGAACGCGCTCGACGCCGTCGACAAGAACGGGCGCATCGACGTCGCGGCGCGGCCTGTGGGCGAGGACGTTCTCATCACCGTCAGCGACACGGGACACGGCATCTCGCCCGACGACGTGCGCCGGATCTTCGAGCCGTTTTACACCACCAAAGGACGCGGCAAGGGGACGGGCCTGGGCCTGGCGATCTGCCGGCAATTGACGGCCGCGCTGGGCGGCGCCATCTCGGTCGAGAGCACGCCCGGTCAGGGCTCGACGTTCTTCGTCCGCATCCCGAGCCAGGGGCCGCCCGCGGTTTCGCCCGCGCCCGCGAGCGCCACCGGCGAGCACCGGCTGCGCACGGCGGGCGGCCGCGCATGAGCGCCTCGCGCGTGCTGGTGGCCGAGGACGATCGGGTCGCGCGCGATCTGCTGTGCGAGATCTTGCGCGGCGAAGGCTACGAGGTCGAAGCGGTCGACGACGGCGCCGGCGCCATCGAACGCGCGCAGGCCGGCGACGGGCGCTACGACCTGGTCGTCTCCGACGTGCGCATGGAACGCTCGGGGGGATTCGACGTGCTGGAGGCCTTCACCACCAAGGCGCCCGGCACGCCGGTCATCCTCATCACCGCCTTCGGCGACGTGTCGGGGGCGATGGAGGCGATCCAGCGCGGCGCCTACGACTACGTCTCCAAGCCGTTCAACATCGAAGAGCTGCGCCTCACCGTCGGGCGCGCCCTGGAACGCCGGCGCCTGGTGGCCGAGCAGAAGGCCGCTCCCAGCGAAGGCAAGCCCGCCCTGCAGGACATCGTCGGCAAGAGCCCGGTCATGCTGGAGGTCTACAAGCTGGTCGCGCGCGTCGCCGGCTCGACCGCCACCGTGCTGGTCGAGGGCGAGTCCGGCACCGGCAAGGAGCTGGTCGCGCGCGCCATCCACACCCACTCCCCGCGGGTGGCCGCGCCGTTCCTGCCGGTCAACTGCACGGCGCTCACCGAATCCCTGCTGGAATCGGAGCTGTTCGGGCACGCGCGCGGCGCCTTCACCGGCGCCATCGCCACCAAACGGGGGCTCTTCGAAGCGGCCAGCGGCGGCACGCTGTTCCTCGACGAGATCGGCGACATGGGTCCCAAGATGCAGGCGCAGCTCCTGCGCACCCTGCAGGACGGCGAGGTCCGCCCGGTGGGCGGCAGCGAATCGATCCGCGTCGACGTGCGCCTGGTCTGCGCCACCAACAAGAATCTCGAGGAAGAGGTCAAGTCCGGGCGCTTTCGCGAAGATCTCTACTTCCGCATCAACGTGGTCACCGTTCACCTCCCCCCGCTGCGCGAGCGGCGGGACGACATCCCCAGCTTGGTCGCGCATTTTCTGAACAAGCTGGCGCGCCGCGAGCGGCGGGAGACCGCGGGCCTGTCGCCGGAGGCGCTCAAGCTGCTGTCGGCCTACGACTGGCCCGGCAACGTCCGCGAGCTGGAAAATGCGATCGAGCGCGCCGTCGCCGTCGCCAAGGGCGTAATCCTTCCGTCGGATCTGCCCCCCGAGGTCAGCGGCCGTGTGGCGCCGGCGGCGGGAAGCGGGGGCGGCGCGGCCCCCGAGGACGGGATCATCGCCGATCGCCCCACCCTGGGCGAGCTCGAGCGCCGCTACATCCAGCTGGTGCTCGGCGAGAGCGGCGGCAACAAGAAGAAAGCCGCCGAGAAGCTGGGCATCGACCGCCGCACGCTCTACCGCGCGCTCGAGCGCAGCGGCGACGACGAAGACGCCGCGGGCGACGACGACGACCGTTGACCGCCGACCGCCGCTGACCGCCGCCGGTCCCACGCGTCAATCCATCGATCCAGTTGGCCGCGGGGGCCGTACCCCTAAATGACATGTTGCTTGTGGCGTCGCTGGCCCGGCTGGTACCTTTTTCCGGGATGTTGGACGAGCAGCCACGCAGCCCGCGATCGCGGGGTGTCGCCGATGATCGCGACGAGGCGGCGCAGGTGGCGGCGATGGCCGCCGGCGATCGGGATGCGCTGGGTGCCCTCTACGACCTGCACGCCCCGATGCTGCTGGGTCTCGCCAAGCGGATGCTCGGCAGCCAGGCCGCCGCGGAAGACCTGCTCCACGACGTGTTCCTCGAGGTCTGGCACCACGCGGCCGAATACGACCCGGCGCGTGGCGCCGTGCGCGCCTGGCTGATCGTGCGAACCAGGTCCCGCGCGCTCGATCGCCTGGGCCGGACCGTCCGCGAGGCGCGCGTCGTCGAACGGGTGAGCCTCGAGTCTGGCAACGGCTCTGTCGGCCCGAAGGTCGCCACCGACCTCGACGGCGCCCGCGTTCGCCGCCTCGCCGGCGGACTGCCCGAAGAGTTGGTGGCGGTGCTCGATCTCGCCTACTTCGAGGGGCTGTCGTCGACCGAGATCGCCGCGCGCCTCGATCTCGCGGTCGGAACGGTAAAATCGCGAATGGCCCGAGCCCTCAGCTGCTTACGTGAAGCGATGGTTCCGGTCCGGGAGACACAAACATGAAGAACGCCCCCCCCGATCTGTACGCCGACTACCTGCTGGACACGTTGTCCGAGCCCGAGCGGGCCAAGGTGGCCGCCGAGATGGCCGCGTCGCCCGAAAGCGCGCACGAGCTGACACTGACGCGGGAAGCGCTGGCCCTGTGGGCCGAAGACCGCGTGACCGAAGCGACGCCGTCGGCCGACCTGCGCCGGCGCCTCCTGCAGACGGTGGCCGGCGAGGATCGGTTCGCCCGGTTCGCCCGGTTCGCCCCCTACGTCGCCCTCTTCCGCCGGATTTTCGATCTTCCGGCCCAGGCCGCCGCCGATTTGCTCGCCAAGGCCGACGGCCTCACCGACTGGCTCGAGGCGGCGCCGGGTGTGCGCTATTTCCACTTCCTGCCGGGAGCGGCCGTCGGGCAGCTCGAAGCCGGCATCGTCCGGATCCGACCCGGTGCCACCTTCCCCCGTCACCGGCACCGCGGTCCCGAGGTGACCTTGGTGCTGGACGGAATGCTCGTCGATCGCGGGCAGGTCTACAGCGCCGGTCGGGTCGTCGAATCGGCCACCGGGAGCGAGCACGACTACAGCGCGGGCGGCGGCCGGGATCTGATCCTCGCCTCGCTACACAGCGGCCTCGACTTCATCTGAGCGGTGAACGCCGAAGCCCACCAGCAGGAGGCCGAGCACGACGTGGACCACGTGATCGGCCGGCCGTAGCGCGAACGCGCGGGCAGGGAAAAATCCGGCCACCCCCGCCACGGCCTGGTAGAGATCGACCGCGCCGAAACCCAGATTGAAAAGTGCCGCGAAGCGGGCCGAGCGGGCGAGCACGATCGCCAGGCCCAGCGTCCCGAAGATGATGTGAAAGACGTCGTAGGGGGCGACGGCGCTCATCAGCGACAGAGCGGGCGGCAGCGTCAATCCCGCCACGCCGGTCGCGATCAGCACCGGGCCGAACACCGCCAGCAGGCGCAGGTTCCGGCGGCCCCAATTGACCGGTCCCCCGCCCGCCGCCAAGGGCGTCATCGCTTGTGCAGGCCGAAGTAGAGCATCAGCCGGGGGCGTCCGCGCCACATCAGATACGCGAGTCCCAGGTACAGACCTGGGGCGACCTCGCGCACCTCGTCTTTGATCGCGCGGATGAAGCCCGGGTTGCCGGGATTGTCGTAGTCGAGCTGAACGGCGTCGAAGTCGCCCGCGCGCGAGGGGGCCACGAAGGTCTCGAAGCGAAACCACTGCCTGGGATTCTTGTCGCCGAAGACGCGGTTGATCCCCTCCCCACGACCGCCCTGCCCGGACTTGAAGGTCTTGCCGCGCCAGGGGAAGCGGCGCCAACCGGCGAACCAGCGCAGAAAGGCGAACATCCAGCGCGGCAGCACGCCGACCGCCAGCATGCGGCCGACCAGCGGCCCATCCATGTCGCGCAGGACCGGCGTGCGCGCGCCGCTGTACAAGGGCGCCAGCTGCGCCGGCCGCAACGCGGCGAGATCGTCCAGCGACGTGGGCTGCGGGGGCAGTCGAACGGCGCCGGCCGGCGAAGCCGGGGAAGGGGCGGAAGGGGTGGAAAGGCCGATCTGAGGTGCGGTTGACATGGCGTCTCCTGGTGACAGCAATCTCGCGCTGTCACCAGAATACGCCCCAGACGCCAGATCGGATCTCGTTAGCCGTTCCAGGTGGCCTTGGTGAGGGCCGTGTCTTCCCAGCCCCGCCATTTCGTGACGCGGCCGTTCTGGATGGTGAAGTGATGAATCGCGTTCTCGACCGCTTTGCGACCGTTCTTCTTCACCAGCACTTCGAAGGTCACCAGACAGGCCACGGCGGTATCGGACGCCAGGAAGCCGCTCGGCTCGAAACGCGGGAACGTACATTCGCGGCCGAGCGTCCCGAAGAACTTCGCCACGAATTTCTTGCCGGTCCCCGTCCCATGCCAGGGAACCTCGGGCGCCTCGTGCGACTCGATGCCCCAATCGACGTCGTCGGCCATGAGCTCCAGCATGGTGGGGACGTCTCCCCTGCCGAAGGCCGCATAGATCTTCTGGATGAGCGCGATGTTCGTCTCTGCCGACATGGTGTCTCTCCTTTTCGAGGGTCCAGTCGGAGATACGGACGGCCCGGCGTTTCGGATCTGAACAGCCCGCCCGATTCGACGACCCGCGAGATCGCGGTCGTCGCCCATCGGGCGGGGCGGCGGTCGCTACTTCTTCGCGGGCGCGGCGGGTGCGGGCGCCGCGGCCTTCGGTGCGGGCGGCGCCGGCAGGTAGACGTACGGTCGAGCCTCGGCGACCTGCCAGTTCTTCCCCTTCTTCAACATCAGCGCCGGAACATGGAAGGTCATCGTCGCCATCGCCTTGCCGTCCGGGCCCTTGGCGCCGGTGACGGTGTGCTCGAACTCGACCCAGGCGGCGTCTTTTCCGATCGCGCGGAACTCGACCACCTTCATCTCCATCTTGGTGTCCTTGAGGATCGACGCGAGATCGCCGGCAAAGACCTTCTCGACCTCGGCGGTCCCTTTACCGCTGATGCCGACGGGGTTCACCAGCATGGCGTCGTCGGTGAAGAAGGTCGCCGCGACCTTGGCGTCGCCCTTGTTGAAAACGGCGATGAACTCGGCGACGCGGGCCTTGATGGCGTCCTCGTCCTTCGAGGCCGCGCGCGCTGGCGTAGCGTACGAGAGCGACGCGAAGGTGGCGAGGACGAGTGCGGTGACCATGGTCTTCAGAGTTTTTTTCATGAGAGCGTCTTTCATCTGAGGTTGAGGTGCGGAAATGTGACCCCCGTCAATACGCCCTTCCTGGCCGGACGGATCAGACTTTCGGAAAGCGGCTATCCGGTGCCATTTTTCTTTCAAATGCGCCAAGGTGACTGTAGTCCCAGTACTGGGGTTTCAAGACACCTCCAAATAAAGTGTAATAAATACAATAGATTAATTCCGTACATGGAACCCCAAAGCCCCAGTACATGGGGACTCAAGTATCCAGCTCAATAACCGATAATTATGCACTGGAGGTTACATAGATGTTCTCAAGAGTAATTCGGCTCGCTGTCACTTCGTTCGCCCTTTTCCAAATTGGCTGCGCCACCACTGGCTCGAGCTTCGTGCACACGGACGCCGAGGTCGAGCTGGCCCAGCGGCAGACGGAAGACGAGACGCTGTCCCGCCTCGCCTCTTCTCGCAACGACGACATCGCCGACGCCGCGAGCACCCTCGCCCGCCAGCGCGCGACCCGCTAGTCCGCCGCGAATTGCGGATGACACCACCCACACGATTGGGTAAGTTCCCGCCCTTCGGCACGCGGTCGTGGCGGAACTGGTAGACGCGCTAGATTCAGGTTCTAGTGATCGTAAGATTGTGGGAGTTCGACTCTCCCCGACCGCACTGAAACAAGTACTTAGCGGCTCAGGCCGCATCCCGATTTGGTGCGGAACTCTTGCGGAACTTCCCGCAAGGAAGTCTCCACCAGCTAGGTCCGAGCCCCGATGACGGCCTCAGGCTTCGCGTAGTGGCCCGCTGTCACCGCGAACGACTCGTGTCCGAGCGCCCGCGCTACCGCTTCGCCGGTGATCCCTGCTTGAACTGCCAGGGTCGCGTGCGTCCCTCGAAGGCCGTGAGGGTTCACGATCTGCGTCTTGGCCAAGCAGCAGATGCGCCGCACGGCCGCCCGGAGCCACCACCGGCTTGCATTGGCCCCGAACAGGCGTTCGGTCGGTCCCTTGCCTTCGGCTAGACCGGCAAGTAGAGGCTGCAGCACCATCGGGAGCCGGAGGCGTCGAATACCCGCCCTCGTCTTGGCGTGAGGAATCACCAAGACGCTCGCATCGTCATCGAGGTCGCGGACCAGGCGGTCCGTCACCTCCGACGCCCTCATCCCCATCAGCAGCGCGGTCGCGGCTGCCAGCTCTCCCACGTCCTCGGTCGCCAGAGACAAGGCCATCTCGAGCCATCGGCGGGCGTCGTCCACTCGGTCGAGCTGCTCCTTCCCTCTGGAGCGCTCGCCGAGAATCTCGATCCCACCGAACGGGTCGGTGACCTTGGTCCAGCTCTTCTTCTCACACCAGCGCATGAAGGTCTTGGTTTCGTGAAGGACGTTGATGCGCGTGTCGATCGCCGGCACCTTCCCCGTGCGGGTCGGTCGAGCGGTGTACCCTTCCCAGATTCTGACCGCGTCGTCGCAGGTGAGCGC
>CAYTTF010000078.1:0-14592 GCA_964440665.1 uncultured Myxococcales bacterium
AGATGCGCGGCCAGTCGGGCCACGTCGCCCCCGCGCTTCCCCTCGACCGGCTCAGCGAGATCCTGCGAAAATACCGCCAGGCGTTCGATCTACACGGGGACCCCGAGAGGGTCCCCGCGCCTCCCCGCGATGGGGCCGAGCGGGCAGAGCCCGCCGGGCCCTCACGCGATCCCTCCGACTAACATGCGCATCTGCTTCGTCGTCGCAGACGTTCACAATCAGCAACCGGCCTTTACCAGCGTCTACCTGGCGCTCGCCGCGCACCGGCGCGGGCACGAGGTCCGGTTCGTCTCCGTCGACGACTTGTCCTTTCTGGATGACAACAACGTCCTCGGCACGACGACAAGGGTCCACGCCGGCGACTACGCGACGCCGGCCGACTACGCGCGGGCCCTCGCCTCCGAGGAGGCGGTGGTCGAGGAAGATACCCTCGGCCGGTTCGACGTGGTCTTTCTCCGCTACAACCCGATCGCGGAGGGCGACGTGCGGCCCGGCGCGCCGCTCATCGACTTCGGCTGGCGGCTGCGTCTGGCGGGTACGCTGGTGGTCAACGATCCCGAAGGTCTGCGCCGGGCCGGCAGCCGGATGTACCTGGCCGATTTCCCCGCCGACGTCCGCACCCGCGCGCTGGTGTCGCGCTCGAAGACGCGCCTCAAGGCCTTCCTGCGCGAGCTCGACGGGCCGGCGGTGCTCAAGCCGCTGGCGCCCCGCGGGGGCGAGCATGTGTTCTACCTACGGCGCCGCCAGGTCTCGAACCTCAACCAGATCATCACCGCGGTCACCAAGCAGGGGTACGCGCTGGCCCAGGAATACCTGCCCGAAGCCGAGCATGGAGAAAAGCGTCTGCTGCTGCTCAACGCGGAGCCGATCCGGGTCGGGGAGCGGGTCGCGATCTACCGCCGCCGCGCGGTCACCGGCGCGAACGGCGCAAAGGCGGGGGCATCGATGCGCGGCAAGTGCGACTTCGGCCCGGTCGAAGCGCGCATCTGCGACATCCTGCGGCCCAAGCTCCTGGCCGACGGCCTCTACTTCGTGGCCGTCGACATCGTCGGCGATCGGATCCTGGAATTGAACGTCTTTACCCCCGGCGGCATCCACGCGATCGCCGCCCTCTACGGCGTCGACGTGGCGGAGATCGTGATCGCCGATCTGGAGCGGCGGGTGCGGCTGCGTGCCGCCTACCGGACGACGTTCGACCCCGAGGCCGCCGACGTCGTGTAACCTTGGAAGGCCGCGATGGCCGATCCCGACGCCCCACGCCCCGACGTTCCGATCCGCCGCACGGAAGAGCTTTCGGTGCCCACCCCGGTCGTTCCACCCGGGCCGATCTTCACGCTCTCACCCGAGGAGATCACCCGGTTCTTCGTGCGCGCGCGGCGAGACCAGGACACCGAGCACTGGGACGTGCGCCTCGACGCCGCCCTGCGCGAGATTCTGGAACGCGCGAACGACTTCGTGCCGTCGGAGACGGGCGGCATCCTGCTCGACGATCCGCGCGCCAAGCTGGCCGGTGCCCCCGCGCCGCGCCTGACCTACATCGCGGCCTTCGGGCCGGGCGTCGAGAACGTGCTGGGCAAGCGGATCCCCAGCGACAAGGGATTCTCGGGCCGCGTCTACTCCACCGGCCGCCCGGCGCAGACCGATCGCCTCGAGCCCGACGATCCGCTGCTCTCTCTCACCGCCGAGCTGGGTTCGATCCGGTCGCTGGTCGCGGTGCCGATCGTGGTGGGCGAATCGATCTGCGGCATCCTCCAGCTCGCCAACCGGCGCTCGGGGACGCCGTACACGCCGCGCGACAAGGAGCTGCTGCGCATCTTCGCCGCGTACATGTCGTCGTCGATCCAGAACGCGCTCGACGCCATCCGGGCGCGGGCGCAGGCGCGTATGGACGATCTGACCGGCCTGGCCAACAGCCGCTATTTCCATACCCGCCTCGCCGAAGAGATCACGCGCGCCGACCGGGAGGGGACCGAGCTGGCGATGCTCTTCATCGATCTCGATCGGTTCAAGGCGGTCAACGACATCTTCGGCCACCTGGCCGGGAGCTGGACACTGCACAAGGTGGCACGCCTGCTGGCCGAAAATGCGCCGCCGGCCGCGCTGGTCGCCCGCTACGGCGGCGACGAGTTCGTGGTGATCCTGCCGGGCGCCGATCTCACCCGAGGCAGCCAGACCGCCGAGACCCTGCGCAGCGCCATCGCGGGGGCGGCCTTCTTCGATTCGGATCCCGAGCACCGCCAGACGCCGACGCAGCTCCCCCGCATCACGGCGTCGATCGGCGTTTCGTCGTATCGCGAGCACCTGGCCCCCGGCGGGACGCAGCGCCAGCGCGAAAGCACGTTCCTGCGACTGGCCGACTCCGCGATGTACCGCGCCAAGGCCGCCGGCCGAAACCGGGTCGAGGTCGCGGATCCGGAGGACTGACCCGTGGCCACACCGGGGACCGACGATAGCATATAGGCATATTTTATGATATGCGTATATGCATGCGGACGAGTATCGACCTCCCAGACGCACTGTTCGCCAAAGCCAAGCGCCTGGCCCAGGCGCGCGGGACGACCCTGCGCGAGCTGACCATCGAAGGCCTGGAGGCGGTGCTGGATCGGCACCGGCAGCGCCCGCCCTTCCGTCTGCGCGACGCTTCCTACGGAGAAGGCGGTCTGACCGACGGCCTCGATGAGACGGACTGGGACCGCATTCGAGATCTGTCCTACGAGGGCCGTGGCGGGTGATCGCAATCGATACGAACATCCTCGTTTACGCCCACCGACAGGATTCCACGTTTCACCAGCGGGCCAAAGACTGCGTGCGTGGATACGCCGAGGGCGAAGCGGCCTGGGCAATTCCCTGGCCGTGTGTGCACGAGTTCCTGGCAATCGTGACGAGCCCGCGCATCTTCAAAACACCGACACCGATCGACGCGGCGATCACCCAGCTCGATAGCTGGCGGGCCTCGCCCACGCTTCGGCTACTGGCCGAGGAAGAGGGCTACTGGCCGGTCCTGACGGAGCTGGTGAAGTCGAACGCCATCCGCGCTGGCAAGATCCACGACGCCCGCATCGCCGCGCTTGCCCTCCATCACGGCGCCCGCGAGCTGCTCTCCGCCGATCGCGACTTCAGCCGCATGGCCCCACTGACCGTGCGCAATCCTTTGTAACGTTCGGACATCATCGACTCAGCCCGGCGGGAAGAGCGCTTTGAAGGTGAAGGCCGTCGGAGTGGGGCCGTTCCGCTCGAGATGGGCGAGGCGCTGCTTCGCTTCGTCGACGGACGGAACGTGCCCGGACGGAATCCACCAGAGGGCTAGATAAGCGCCGTCGAATTTGCCGAACCACTCGTGCCGGCGCCGCATCACCTCGCTGTGGACGCTCTTGTAGACGTAGGCGCGGAGAGCCTCGACGGTCTTCCAGACGGACAGGTTGAAGAGTATGCGATCGTCGTCGTAGGGACGGAGGTAGGTCGCGTCTCCCGTACCTGTCTGTAACCGCCAGACGAAACCTGGACTGCTGTCGGCGAGCGCATTGATTTCGTCGATCCGGGCGACGAATTCGGCCATCTCGGGACTGCCGAGCGGCGCGTTCATGCGCGCGATGTTCACCTGCGCCAGATGGATCTTGGCTTTCACGTACGGAGCTTCGCTTTCACCATGGAGCTCCGCGTTCGCATCTAGCTCGGCGTTCACGTCAGTCGGGGGACGACTTGCCGGAGGACGCCATCTGAAGAAGCGTGGTCACCGTCTTCCAGTTGCGGGTGGTTGCGCCGACCGAGAGCGCCCGCTCGATCGCGTTGTTCGAGAGCTTGGTGTTGCCGTACCCGTCCGGGCAATGCAGGTAGACCGATCGGCTGCGGTAGGCGAGGCGATCCGGCCCCGCCGGCAAGGCGCCCAGCTTCTTCAGGCCCGCGGCGGCAGGTGCCTCGGAGAGGAAGGTGACGTGCAGCCTCGACAGGTCGATTCCCGCCTCCTTCAAGAAGGGGTTCTCCTTCACCACCCGGGCCATCTCTTCCGACGTCACCACCATCACGGGGACCGAAAACCCGAAGTCTCGCTCGATCCGCTGCGCGATCTTCACCCCGATTCCGGCCGGCGCGGCGGCCTTCGCCTCGAACACCCCGTTGCCGCTCTGCACATACGTCCGGACGTTCCCGAACCCGAGCGCCGCGAACGATTCGCGCAGCCGTTCCATCTTGACGATCTTGTGGCCGCTCACGTTGATCCCGCGCAGCATGGCGATGTAGGTGGCCACGGCTCGCGCCTTCACTTCTTCTCGCGCAACCGCGCGATTCGCTCGGCGATCGCCCGCTCGTCGCCCGAGTCCGACGGCGTGTAGTAGCGGTGCCCGCGCAGCGCCTCGGGGAGGTACTCCTCGCGGACGTGGTGTCCCTCGAAGTCGTGCGGATACTGGTACCCGGCACCCCAGCCGAGCGCCTTGCCGGTGCCGCTCGAAGCGTTGCGCAGGTGCGCCGGAACCGCCAGCGCGCCGTGCGCGTCGACGTCCGCCTTGGCGGCGGCGTAGGCGGTCAGCGCCGTGTTGCTCTTGGGCGCGGTGGCTAGATAGATCGCCGCCTCGGTCATGGGCAGAAGCCCCTCGGGCAGCCCGACGAAACGGAACGCGTCCAGCGCCGCGGTCGCCACCGAGAGCGCCCGCGGGTCGGCGACGCCGATGTCTTCGGCGGCGAAGATCACCAGGCGGCGCAAGACGAAAAGCGGATCCTCGCCGGCCTCGATCATGCGGGCCATCCAGTAGACGGCCGCATCCGGATCGCTGCCGCGCAGACTCTTGATGAAGGCGCTCACGACGCCGTAGTGCTCGTCGCCCGCCTTATCGTAAAGCAATGTCCGCTGCTGGGCCGCCTCTTCGACCACCGGGACCGTGACCGCGATCCGGCCGGCAGGATCGGGCGCGGCCACCGCGGCCGACGCCTCCAGGGTCGCCAGCGCCCGGCGCGCGTCGCCCCGCGCCTGCTGGGCGATGAGATCGCGAACGTCGTCCGGAACGTCCAGCCCGCGATCGCCGAAGCCCCGCTCGGCGTCCGAGAGCGCGCGATCGATCACCACCCGCAGGTCGGCTTCCGTCAGCGCGCGCAGCACCACCACCTTGGCCCGCGACAAGAGCGCGGCGTTCACCTCGAACGACGGGTTCTCGGTGGTCGCGCCCACCAAGACCACCGTGCCGCCCTCCACGTGCGGCAGCAGCGCGTCCTGTTGCGCCTTGTTGAAGCGGTGGATTTCGTCGACGAACAGCACCGTGCGCTCGCCGTGCTGGTCGCGGCGGACGGCCGCCTCGGCGACGGCTTCGCGCAGCTCCTTGACCCCGGCCATGACGGCCGACAGCGCCACGAAGCGGGCGCCGGCCTCCGCGGCCAGCAGGCGGCCGAGGGTGGTCTTTCCGGTGCCCGGCGGACCCCACAGGATTAGCGACGGCAGCTCACGGGCCTCGAGCGCGCGGCGCAGCAGCTTGCCCGGACCGAGGACGTGGGCCTGACCGACGAACTCGGCCAGCGTGCGCGGGCGCATCCGCTCGGCCAGCGGCTGCCCGCGGCGGTCCTTGACCGCCGCCCGAGCGAAGAGATCCATGCCCGGAGTCTAGCGTGAAGTTGCTGCCGCCCGAGGCGTCGACAGGTCGCCCAAAGTAGAACCGCTCTCCACTGGGTGTTAGGTTCGTTCTGCGTTGCGGAAGACGGGCACCCTTCGATCCGCGCTCGGTTTCGGCCGCTGCGCGCTTGCTCTTTTGGCCTTTGCCGCGGCGCCGAGCAGCCGGGCCCAGGCGACCGAGCCGGCCCACGGGGCGGCCGGAACCCCGGCGCCGCAAGCGCCGCCGGCGGCCGGCGAGGTCGAACCGTCGACTGGGCGGGGTGGCCCGCGGCCACTGCCGGGCCTCACGCCGCGACCCGGGCCATCCGCCGAATTGCCCAAGGTTCCCCGCGATCCGGCCGCGCGGCAGGCCTGGCTGGGCGCGCGCCTCGACGAGCTGTGGAGCGCCCCGCCGCTCGGCAAGGCGAAGATCTCGGCGGTCGTGCTGGAGGCCGACAGCGGCAAGACGATCTACGCGCACGCCGAGAAGACCGCTCTCAACGCCGCTTCCAACGTCAAGATCGTGACGTCGGCGGCTGCGCTCTCTCTGCTTGGACCAGAGTACCGCTGGCGAACCACGCTGGCGGTGGTCGGTCCACCGGCAGGTCCGCCCCTGCCGGCCGGCGGCGAGGTGAACGGCGATCTCTATCTGCGCGGCTCGGGCGATCCGACGTTCTCGACCGAAGACCTGGCGACGATGGTCGGCGATCTCCTGGCGCTGGGCCTGCACAAGGTGCGCGGAGCGCTGGTGATCGACGACAGCTTGTTCGTCGGCGGCGACGTTCCGCCCGCCTACGATCAGAAGACGGAATCGACGGCCTCGCGCGCGCCGTCGTCGGCGGCGTCACTCGATCTCAACGTCGTCGGGGTGACCATCATCCCCGGCGCGTCGGCCGGTGCGGCCGCGCGGGTGGTGGTCGATCCCAGCTCGCCCTATTTCACGATCGCCGGCCGTGTCGTGACCGCGACCAGCGGGCCGGCCACCCCGAACGTCGAAACGAAAGTGGAGGGCAACCGCACACGGGTGAGCGTTTCAGGGCGGGTCCGCTTGGGCAGCGATCCGCGCACCATCTACCGGCGGGTGGTGCAGCCCTCGCTTTTCCTCGGCCATACGTTGCGCCAGCTCCTCGAGAGGCGCGGGATCGCGATCGGGGGCGGCGTGCGGGTGGGCGCGGCGCCGGCGCAGGGGCTGCGCGTCCTGGCGGCACACGATTCGGCGCCGCTGGCCGTGGTGGTTCAAGAGCTCAACAAGCGTTCGAACAACTTCACCGCCGAGCAGATCTTGCGGACGCTCGGCGCCGAGATCGGCGGACGCCCCGGAACCTGGGACAAGGGCCTCAAGGCCGTCGCGCGCTACCTGGCGGGCGTCGGCATCAAGACCGGCGCCTATCAGATGATGAACGGGTCGGGCCTCTACGACTCGAACCGGTTCTCCGCCGAGCAAATCGCAACAGTCTTGCGCGGCGCCGCGCAAGATTTTCGAATCTCGGCCGAATTCCTGGCCTCGCTGGCGGTCGCCGGGACCGACGGAACGATCGCGCACCGCATGGGTGGAACTCTCGCCGAGCGCTACGTTCGCGCCAAAACGGGCACGCTGGCCAACGTGAGTTGTCTGTCCGGCTTCGCGGGCTCGCCCGGTCACTTGCCGCTCGTATTTTCGATCATCGTCAACGACGTGTCGAATCCGAACGACGCGCGCCGGGCTCAGGACCGCGCCGCGGAGCTCCTGGTGGCTTACCTGGAAGCAGACGCGAACCCGAAACCCTGAGGGCTCGCGCGCTCTCCCTTCTGCCCGTAGCCACCTCCTTCATCGCGCCGCTCGCGGAGCAACTTGATGCGCTCCTCCGGCGCCAGCTTCTCCCACCCGCGGCCCCCGGCCCCCTCGTCCATCGCATCCATCCAATCAATCGAACGCGGACTGATGTGACGCAGCTGCATGTTGGTACCCTCCCCGTCTTGCTCGCCCTTGCTGACTCTCGATTGGCAACTCCGATTCTAGCGAAAGAATTTCTCGCTGAATCGATAAATTTTCGTAACCCCGACCGGGCGCGGGCGACGACCCCCGCCGTCCGCGCCCGGTCTGCTCTCGTCTCTCTGTTCGCTCTCCCTGTTCGCTCTCTCCTGATCTCAGTATGGCGCCCGAATGTTTCCGGATCCTTTCGGCGCGGCGCTTTGTTCGTTACTTCGTCGTCCGCCAGTCGGTCGCTTGAATTCGATCGACCTTTCTTCCAGGATGTTCGCCCCATGCAGCGCACGCCGCTTTACGAAGCTCACCTTCGCCTCGGCGCGAAGATGGTCGACTTCGGTGGGTGGGCGATGCCCGTCAGCTATCCGGGCGGCATCATCGACGAGCACCGCGCGACCCGCGGCGCGGTCGGGGTGTTCGACGTCTGCCACATGGGCGAGATTCATTTTCGCGGCCCGCGCGCCGCCGAGGCGGTGCAACGTCTGGTCACCAACGACGTCTCGCGCCTGGGTGACGGCCGCGCTTTTTACACCGTCGCCTGCCGCCCCTCGGGCGGGATCGTCGACGACCTGATCGTCTATCGGATCTCGAGCGAGCACTACCTCACGGTCGTCAACGCCGCGAATCTGGAAAAGGATCGGGCGTGGTTCATCGAGCAGGCCGCGACTCTCTGCGACGTCGCCGACGAATCGGCCGAGACGGGCCTCGTCGCGTTCCAGGGTCCGGCGGCGGCGCGCGCGCTCCAGCCGCTCACCCAGGTCGCGCTCGATGCGCTACCGGGCTTTGGATTCGTGGCGGACTGCGAGATCACCGGGGTGCGCGTGTCGATCGCCCGTACGGGATACACGGGCGAGGACGGCTTCGAGATCTTCTGTGCGGCGCGCGACGCCGAGCGACTCTGGAACACCCTCATCGAAGCGGCGGCGTCCGTGGGCGGAAAACCCGCCGGCCTCGGCGCGCGCGACACGCTCCGCCTCGAGGCGCGGCTTCCGCTTTATGGAAACGATCTGGATGAACAGACCACGCCGCTCGAGGCGGGCCTCGGCTGGGTGGTCAAGCTGGACGGTGCGGACTTCATCGGGCGGGAGCCGCTGCGCGCGCAAAAAGCGGCGGGCGTCGGGCGCAAGCTCTGCGGCTTCGTGATGACCGAGCGGGGAATCGCCCGGCACGGCTATCCCATCCTGGACGCAGACGGGGTCGAGCGCGGACGCGTCACCTCGGGCGGCCCGGCGCCCACGCTGGAGAAGAATGTCGCGATGGGGTATCTCCCGTCCCACCTCGATCTCCCCGGAACGCGTATCTTCGTCGACTGCCGCGGCAAACGCACCTCCGCCGAGATCGTCAAAGGTCCATTTTACAAACGAGGAAGATCATGAGCGCCCAGTACCCGGATGACCTCTACTACACCAAGGATCACGAGTGGGCGCGGCTAGAAGAGCGCGACGGTCAGAAGCTGGCGACCATCGGCGTGACCCGCTTCGCCGTCGAGCAACTGGGCGACGTGACGCAGGTCGATCTGCCCAAGGAGGGCGAGACCGTCAAGCGTGCCGACGTGTTCGGCTCGGTCGAATCGGTCAAAGCGGTCTCCGATCTGTTCGCGCCGCTTTCGGGTAAGGTGGTGAAGGTCAACTCGCCCCTCGCCGACTCGCCCGAATACGTCAACGAGGATCCCTACGACGAGGGCTGGATGATCCAGCTCGCCGTCAGCGACGTCAAAGAGATCGACGGGCTGCTCGACGCCAACGCCTACCAGGCGTTCCTGCGCGAACAGGGGGAATAGGTCAGGCATGGCCGTCGATCTGGGCGCCGGGGATCGATTCGCCGCGCGCCACATCGGCCCCGACGCCGACGAGGAGGCGCAGATGCTGCGTGTCCTCGGCGTCGCCTCGCTCGACGCGCTGGTCGGGCAGACGATCCCGGCCGACATTCGCCTTGCCGGCCCCCTCGATCTGGCGGCGCCCGCCAGCGAAGCGGAGGTGCTCGAAGAGCTGCGGGCGCTCTCGGCGAAGAACCAGATCTGGAAGTCTTACATCGGGATGGGCTATTCGGACTGCTTCACGCCGCCGGTGATCCAGCGAAACATCTTGGAGAATCCCGGTTGGTACACGCAGTACACCCCCTATCAGGCGGAGATCTCGCAGGGTCGCCTGGAGGCGCTGCTCAATTTCCAGACCTTGGTGGCGGATCTGAGCGGGCTGCCGATCGCGAACGCGTCGTTGCTCGACGAAGCGACGGCCGCCGCCGAAGCGATGCACATGCTGCACGCGCTGGCGCCGGTCACCGCCGACGACAGCCGCGGGGGCGTCTTCCTGGTCTCCGAGGGTTGCCACCCGCAGACGATCGCGGTGCTCCGCACCCGGGCCCTGCCGCTCGGCATCGAGATTCGCGTCGGCGATCCGGCGGCGTTCGATTTCGCCACCGGGAAGACCTTCGGCGCGCTCCTGCAATATCCGGCCACCGACGGGGCGCTGCCCGACTTTCGCGCGGTTTGCGAGCGGGCCCATGCCGCCGGCGCGCTGGTCGCGATGGCGACCGATCTGCTGGCATTGACCGTTCTGGCGCCGCCGGGCGAGATCGGCGCTGACGTCGCGATCGGCAGCGCGCAACGGTTCGGCGTGCCGCTCGGCTACGGCGGGCCACACGCGGCGTTCTTCGCCACCCGCGCCGAATGGACGCGCAAGCTGCCGGGGCGGCTCATCGGCGTCTCCGAGGACGCGCACGGCCACGTCGCGCTGCGCATGGCGCTGCAGACCCGCGAGCAACACATCCGGCGCGAGAAGGCGACCAGCAACATCTGCACGGCGCAGGTGCTGCTGGCCGTGATGGCCGGAATGTACGCGGTCTATCACGGGCCCCGCGGGCTGCGCGCCATCGCCGAGCGCGTGGGCGGGCTGGCGGCGGTGCTGGCGCGCGGGCTCGAGCGTCTCGGCGTGCGGGTGCGCCACCGAAACTTCTTCGACACCGTGCGGGTCGACGGAAGCGCGGCTGAGATCACCGCCTTCACGGCGGCCGCGTCCGCCCGAAGGATCAATCTGCGCCACCTGTCGGACACCTCGCTCACCATCTCGCTCGACGAGACGACGACGACGACCGACCTGACCACGCTCTTCGAAGTGTTCGCAACCGGGCGGCCCTCCAAGGCGCCCGCGATCGAGGCGCTCGCGCAAGAAGTCGCGCTGCCCTGGGGAGACGAAGCGGCTCGAAAATCCGTGTACCTCGCCAATCCCGTCTTCAACACCCACCACTCGGAGACCGAGATGCTGCGCTACATGCGGCGGCTCGAAGCGCGCGATCTCTCGCTGACGCACGCGATGATTCCGCTCGGCTCCTGCACCATGAAGCTCAACGCCACCGTCGAGATGATGCCGGTGACCTGGCCGGCCTGGGGGCGCCTGCACCCCTTCGCGCCGCCGTCACAGGCGGAGGGCTACCGCGCGATCTTCTCGGATCTCGAGCGGATGCTCTGCGCCATCACCGGCTTTTCCGCGACCTCGTTGCAGCCGAACGCCGGATCGCAGGGGGAGTACGCCGGCCTGCTGGTGATCCGCGCGTTTCACGAAAGCCGCAGACAAGGACAGCGCGACGTCTGTCTCATCCCCTCCTCCGCGCATGGCACCAACCCCGCCTCGGCCGTGATGGCCGGCTACCGCGTGGTGGTGGTCGCCTGCGACGAGGGCGGCAACGTCGACCTCGACGATCTGGCCGCCAAGGCCGGCGCCCACCGCGACAACCTCGCGGCGCTCATGGTGACCTACCCGTCGACGCATGGCGTGTTCGAGCCCGGAATCAAGAAGATCACCGCCATCGTCCACGACCACGGCGGCCAGGTCTACATGGACGGCGCAAACCTGAACGCGCAAGTCGGCCTCTGCCGCCCGGCGGACGTTGGCGCCGACGTCTGTCACATCAACTTGCACAAGACCTTCTGCATCCCACACGGCGGCGGCGGCCCGGGCATGGGGCCGATCTCCGTGGCGGCGCACCTGGCGCCATTTCTCCCCCGTCACCCGCTGGTCGAGACTGGTGGCGCGCAGGGCATCGGTCCGGTGTCGGCGGCGCCCTGGGGCAGCGCCAGCATCCTGCTCATCTCCTGGACGTACATCCGGCTGATGGGCGCCGCCGGCCTGCTGCGCGCGACGGCGATCGCGATCCTGAACGCCAACTACATCGCACATCGGCTCAAGGCGCACTACCCGGTGGTGTACCAGGGGCAAAACGGCCGGGTGGCCCACGAGTGCATCGTCGACGCCCGCCCGCTCAAGAAGTCGGCCGGCGTCGAGGTCGATGACGTCGCCAAGCGCCTCATGGACTACGGCTTCCACGCGCCGACCATGTCGTTCCCGATCGCGGGCACACTCATGATCGAGCCGACCGAGAGCGAATCGAAGGCCGAGCTGGACCGGTTCTGCGACGCGATGATCGCCATCCGCGGGGAGGTCGCCGAGATCGAGAAAGGGACCGCCCCCCGCCAGGGCAACCTGCTCAAGAACGCGCCACACACGGCAGCCGCGCTGCTGGCGACCGAGTGGTCACACCCCTACCCGCGCGCGCAGGCCGCCTACCCGCTGCCCTTCGTCCGCGCCGCGAAGTTCTGGCCGCCGGTCGGCCGCCTCAACAACGTCCTCGGCGACCGCAAGCTCTTCTGCACCTGCCCCGAGGTGAGCGACTACGGCAAGGCCTAGTCGGGTCGCTCAGTACTTGAACCAGCGCATTTCGGGTGGGCCGTTCAGATCGAACAAGAATCCGAAGCCGAAGTTGATGAGCCCGTTCGATTCGATCAGCTGGTGGGGCGGATTGGGAAACGGCGCCGCCTCCTTGAACGCTTCGATCGTCGTGTCGTCGAGAAAGTCGAGGCCGCTCGGCTGCTCGACCGCCACGTTGCTGAGCCGTCCGTCCGGTTTGAGCTGGATCCGAAGCGCCGTGTAGCGGTTCTTGCGCCCGTAGATCATCCCGGTCGGATCGCGCTGCCGGTAGACCTCTTCCGGGTGCCAGTGTTCGGCGACCTGTCGCTTGATGCGGTTGAAGAAGGAGGCGAAGCGCCACTTCTTGGCGTTGAGCGCGGTGTCTTCGCCGTCGTCGATGTGGGGGAGCGCGTCCTGCGTACCACTGCCGATGGCCCGCGCCAGCTGCTGCTGGGAGGGCAGCAAGGCCAGGCCCGAGCCCCCTTGCGCGCCGCCACCGCCCGGGCGCGGGTGCGCATCGGCGCCCAGATCGGGGATGGTCCCATCCGGTTCGGGACGGCCCGGATCGAACGCGCCGTAGGTCGTGCCGACGCGCCCCACCCGGCCGGCCGGGCTGGCGGCGCCGGCCTCCTTCAGGAAGCGACCGAGATCGGGACTTCGCATCGCCAACCGCCCGTCGCCCTGGGCCGCCGCCGGTCGCGACTCGGAGCCGGTCCCGTTTTCGTCACCCTGCCGCGCGTTCGCCTGAAAGTGACCGGTCTTCTTGGTCTCGTGGGCCACCGTGCTGTCGTGCTCGGCGACGAAGCTGGCGCTATCGGGCCGCTTCTCCTCGCGCGGTGCCGGAAGATCGACCACCTGACCCGGCGGACGAACAAGCTCCTCTTCCTTCTTGATCTCCTCGGCCTTGCGCGCTTCGTCCTGGCGCTCCAGATCGGCGACGATCTCGCGCGCCGCGGCCTCGTCCACCATCCCGACGTCGATCGACGCCGGCTCCTCGCCCGGCTTCAGGTTGCGCGCCAGGTCGGCGCTGCGCGGCGCGAACAGATAGAACCCCACCCCGAGCAGCAACAGCAGCTCCGCGTGCAGGACCAGCGCGATGCCGATCCAGAACCCGATTCGACGGCCGGAGGATCTCGGTCGGGCGTTGCGGGTCAGGCGCATGTTCCCATCTCACCCAGCGTTCCAAATGTTAGCGCCGCCGTGACGACAATTCCCAGGCATTTAGAGGCTAGCGCACCACCGGATTGTCAAAGGTCACGCGCAGCGACACGGAAAGGGGACGCGCCGCGCCGGGATCGGGCATGGGCGGAAACGGGGCGGCCCGCCGCACGGCCCGGATCGCGGCGGCGTCGAATTCCTCGAAGCCCGATGATTTGACGACGCGCGGCCCGTCCCCCAGCCTGCCATCGACCCCGACGACGAACTGGACGAAGGTCTCGCCCTGCTCGAGCCGCAGCGCCAGAGCCTTCGGGAACTCGCGAATTCGGTTCACGCGCTGCCTCACCTCCTGAATGTAGCGCTGATAACGCCGATCCAAAGTCCGCTCGCTCACCTCCGCAGAGGCGGCCTGCGGATCGCGCGCGCCGAATTCCGCCGGCGCCGAACCGGCCGAGGGGCGGGCCACCGCGCCGGGCGTCGCGGCCGGCCCATGTCCGTCCACCGCGGCGGCCGGCCGCGGCGCCGAAGCCCGTGAGAAGTCCGTCAGCCCCGGATGCAGCTCATCCGAAGCGGCGCGCTGCGTCTGATCATCCGCCGCGCGCCCGGCGCGCTCGACGTCGAAGCGCCGCGCGCCAGCCTCGGCGTCGAGCGGGCCGACCGTGTGGGCCAGTCTGGTCTGCGCATCGACACGCCCGGTGACCGGCAGCGTCTCCGCCCGGACCATCGACGGATCGATCGAGACGGCGCCGGCCGGCTCGCCGCCCATTAGCTCGGCCGAGGTCGCCGGTGACGGCGCCGGCGACGGCGCGTGGGTCGGCGCTTCCGTTCGCACCGAGTCGCCAATCCCGATCACCGGCTCCTGGCGGTCGGCCTGGGGCGAAGCGCGGCGACGCGAGGTCCGCAGACGCGACGGCTGCGTCTCGGCGGCGCCGTCGGTGAGACGCGCGCGGAGCGTCGATCGATCGAGGCGGAAGGCCGCCGCCGGCAGCGCCCCGCCCTCGACCCCGCGATCGGGCGCCGGCGCCAATCGGTCGCGCCCGTCCGCGTCCGCGGGCGCGACCGTGCGGGCGACCGGATTGTCGCGCTCGCCCTGCCGCGCGTCCCAGGGACGCACCGGCGGCTTGGGTTCGTCGGGCAGGGGCGGGTCGGAAGCCTCGGCATTCGCGATCTCCACCGGCAACACCGTCGGCGCCAGCTCCAGGACCGACCAGCTC
>CAYTTF010000079.1:0-8691 GCA_964440665.1 uncultured Myxococcales bacterium
TCCTGCAGGACGCGCAGCAGCTTGACCTGCATCTCGATCGGGATCTCGCCGATCTCGTCGAGGAACAGGGTCCCGCCGTGGGCCAGCTCGAAGCGTCCCGGCTTGGCGCCCACCGCGCCGGTGAAGGCCCCCTTGTCGTAGCCGAACAGCTCCGACTCCATCAGCGTCTTGGGGATGGCGGCGCAGTTGATCTTGATGAAGGGTCCCGCGTGCCGGTTGGAGTTCTCGTGCAGCGCTCGCGCGATCAGCTCCTTGCCGGTTCCGGACTCCCCGCTGATGAGCACCGTCGACGGCGTGTTGGCGACCTTCTCGACCACGGCGTAGATCTGCCGGATGGCAGGCGACTGACCGACCAGGCGGAACCGGCCGCGCTCCGAGGGCTCCTCCGGGCGCGCGTCCTTGCGCGAAAGCGCATAGGTGCTGATGGCCTTGGCGACGACCTGCCGGATCTGCTCCTGCTCGAAGGGCTTTTCGAGGTAGTCGAAGGCGCCCAGTTTGACCGCCTCGACAGCATTTTCCACCGAGCCGTGCGCGGTGATCATCACGACGGGCACGTCGGGGTAGTCGATCGAGAGGCGCTTGAGCAGCCCCATCCCGTCCAGCCCCGGCATCTTGAGATCGGTGATGACGGTGTGGATGTTGGCGCTCATCCCGCCCAGCGCTTCTGTCCCATTGGCGGCCGTGACGACGTCGTAGCCCTCGCGCCGCAGCATCGCCTCGAGCACCCGGCGCATGTTCAGCTCGTCATCGGCGACGAGGACTCTCTTGATCTCGGCAGCGGCTACGGTCACGGCGGCTGAAGCTTACTCTTTTCGCGCGGGGGCCGACCGGAGTCCTTCGCGGCGGAGCTCGGGAACCCGTCCAGCGTTCCCGGCGGAGGTGTCCAACGCGTTGGGCGCGGCGGGGGCGGCAAGCGCACCGGCGGGGGCAGCGCGGGGGGCGAAGGGGGCGGGGGGGGCAGCGGCGGGGGCGTGGGCGGGCGGCGGGGTCCGTCGGCGCGGGTGACCTCCAGATAGGCGGCGTAGGCGTCGGCCTCGATCGGCAGGAGCACCGTGAAGGTCGCCCCCTCCCCCGGCTGCGAGCGCACCTCGATCGTCCCGCCGTGGTTTTCGATGATGCGCTGGCTGATCGGCAACCCGAGGCCGGTCCCCTTGTCCTTGGTGGTGAAGAACGGAATGAACAGGTTCTTGAGGTCACCCGGCGGGATCCCGACGCCGCTGTCGCGAAAGCGCGCCTCGAAGAAGGCCGCTGCCGCCCCGCGCCGGGTCGCCCGCCGCAGGCCGGTGGAGATCAGGAGCTTGCCCGGCACGTCGCCGGGGGTGATGGCCTGGATCGCGTTGAGCGAGAGGTTCAGGAAGACCTGCAGGAGCTGCTCCGCATCGGCGCGCACCGGCGGCATGCGCTCGGCGAAGTTGGTGGAGATCTCGATGGCCCCCTCGAGCTGAGCCGCGGGCAAGAGCGAGAGGGTCTTCCTGAGCACCTCGGCGACCTCGAGCGGGCGCTGCTCGCCGCGGTACGGCCGCGCGTAGTCGAGGAACTGCGACACGATCTTGTTCAGGCGATTCACCTCTTCGATGATGATGTCGAGGAACTCTCGGGTGCTCTCCTTGGTGCCCTCCTTGGTGCCGTCGGCCGCCTGCCCCGGCTGCAGAAATTGCGCGGCGCCCTTGATCGATCCGAGCGGATTCCGGATCTCGTGCGCCAGACCGGCGGCCATCTGACCGAGCGCCGCCAGACGGTCGCGCTCCTTCATGCGCTCGTAGACCTGGGAGTTCTGCAGGGTGATGCCGATGCTGTTGGCGACGCCCCGGAAGAGCTCGATCTCGTCGCTGGAATAGGCTTCCCGCAGGCGGTCATCGCGGATCACCAGCGCGCCAAGGAGCTGGTCCTCGCTGGAGAAACCGAGCGCCACCGAGCCGTTCATTTGCTCGAGCGTCCGCAGGATCAGTTGGAGGCTCTCCTGTTCCTCGGTCGAGACCGTGCGGCGGGCGGCGACCTCGCGCTCGATCCCCTCCAGCGAGATGACCCCGGTCCGGCGGAGCCGCTCGAAGAACGCGCGGTGGGTGATGGCATCGAAGCGCGCCTCGGGCCTCGGGCCCACCTGTCCGGCCAGCTCGTAGCCGGAGCCGTCGGGATCGGCCAGGTAGATCGAGGCGTGCGTGATCCGACGCGAGTCTTCCAGCGCGCCCAGCACGCGCGGAACCAGCACCCGCATGTCGATCACGTTCGCCAGCTCCGTGCGCAGCATCTCGATCCGGCGCGACAGCTCGAACTTCTCCTGGAACATCCAGCGGCTGATTCCCCCCTCGACCCGGGTGCGCAGCGGCTCGATCAGGATCACGATGGTCGCCGAGGCCAGGAGCGTGTTGAAGAAGAACAGCCCCTGCTCGTCGGGGCCGACCCAGCGAACCAGCACCCCGTAAATAAAGGTCAGGATGAAGACCAGGGTCCCCAGCACCACCATCCGACCGAGCAGCTCGTTCAGATCGAGCAGCCGGTAGCGAATCAGGTTCTGCGACAGGAAGTAGAGGTAGACGATGATGAACACGCTGCCGAAGCTCGGCCCGCGCGGAATCGTCTCGGCCAGCGAGGCGGTGACGGTCGCGAAGCCGCCCACCACCAGGTACAAAAGCCGCGTCTTTTCGACCCGCGACGGCGTCGCCCGGTAGCGGCGGTAGAGATAAAAGACCGACAGGTAGAGCCCGGCGAAGACGTAGGCCGTGAACGCGGCGCCGAACCAGATGGTGGTGTGGACCGGCTCGATGAAGCGCGAGAAGCAGAGGATGCCGTAGAAGATGGCGGCGCCGAAGACGGTCGAGCGGCTGAGCGGCGGTGGCCCGGCCTCGTCGCCGAGGAAGGCCTGAAAAAAACGCTGCGCGGTGGCGGGGAGCGAGACGGCCGCCAGCAGGGAGACCCAGGTGAACATCGGCGAGTCGAAGCGCTTGGCCACGAACGACAGCGCGCTCCACAGCGCGATGTTGAAGGTGAACGTCGCGAACAGGACGTGGGCGCGCCGGCGCGGCTCACGCAGGAGGACCGAACCCCCGATCGCGAAGCTGACGATGGCCGCGACCAGCGCCGAGACCGGCTGAATGCTCAAAGCGCCAGGATCTTAGCCCAGATCCGCCTGGCTCGCCGCGGCGTCGTTTTGCCGCGCCCGAGGCAGCCTGCTATGGTGGCGGAGTGACCAACGCCGCGGTCCTGGTGCTCAATCGGCACTACCAGCCGATCCACGTCACCAACGCACGGCGTGCGTTTTCGCTGCTGTACCTGGGCGTCGCGCGCGTCATCGATCCCGAGTTCAAGACCTTCGACTTCGACACCTGGGCGGATCTGTCGGTCGAGCTCGGCAGCGGGGATGACGTCATGCGCACGGTCAACCGCGCCATCAGGATCCCGCGGGTCATCGTCCTGCAGCTTTACGATCGGATCCCGAAGACCAAGGTTCGCTTCTCGCGCCACAACATCTACATGCGCGATGCGAGCACCTGCCAGTACTGCGGCGAGGAGCTGCCGCGCGCCGAGCTGAACCTGGATCACGTCGTCCCGCGCGCGCAGGGGGGCCGCACCACCTGGGAGAACGTGGTCTGCTGCTGCATCGACTGCAACCTCTCCAAGGGGGCGCGCACGCCCGAACAGGCCGGGCTCAAGCTGCTCAAGGTCCCGATGCGCCCGCGCTGGACCCCCACCTTCCGAACCAACGGCGGGCGCGTGCGCTACCGCGAGTGGCTTCCGTTCCTGGGGCTGGCCGACGCGTCCTACTGGAACGTCGAGCTCAAAGACTAGTCCGATGCCGCCGTCGTCGGAGGATCCTGACGGCGTCGGCGACGGTGGGGGCGCCGAAGCCGCCATCGACGTCGACCCGACCGGCGACGGTGACGGCGAGGGAGCGACCGACGACGTGGTCGCCGGGGCCGGCACCGACGCCACAGCAGCGCCCGTTGATGCGGCCGAGCCCAGCGGTCCGGCCACCGCGGCGCCACGCTCTCGCGTCCGGCTGATCGCCTTTGCCTCGGGACGCGGCGGCACCGGCCGCTCGCTGCTGGCCGCCAACATCGCCGTCTACCTGGCCCAGGCCGCCAAGAAGGTGGTCGCGCTCGACGCCGATCCGGCGGGCGGTCCGCTGCACCAGCTGCTGGGCGCGCCCCGGCCGCCCCGCGGGTTTGGCGAGTTCTTGCGCGGCAAGATCAGCGGTCTCAACGAGCTCATCGTCGACACACCCGTCGCGGGCGTCGGTCTCATCGGCGGCGAAGGGAGCACCTTCGGCGCCTCCCGCCCCAAGCAGACCGCCAAGGCGACGCTGGCCGCGATCGCGGCGCTAGACGCCGACTACGTGATCGCCGATCTGGGGCCGGCCGACTCGACGCTGACCATCGACCTGTGGCTGGCGGCCGACATCCCGGTGCTGGTCACGCTCCCCGATCCGGCGTCGATCGAATCGCTCTACCGATTCGCCAAGAGCGCCTTCGTCCGTCGCCTGCGCAGCCTGCGCGGTCTCGACCGGCTGGTCGGCAACCCGATCGGCCCGCCCCCCGCGGCCCTCGATCTCTATCGCGCCGCGCGCGAGGGCGGCGGTCCCGCCGAGCGGCTGGAGCAGGAGATCCGCCGCTTCCGTCCGACCTTCGTGGTCAACCAGACCCGGACGATGCCGGACCTCAAGCTGGGCAGCTGGATCGCGACAGCGGCGCGACGGCGGCTCGGGCACGCCTTCGACTACATCGGCCACGTCGAGTCCGACGAGACGGTCTGGCTGGCGGCCCGGCGGCGCCGATCTTTGGTCGCCGAGTATCCGGAGGGCAAGGCGTCGAAGAACATCGAGCGGCTCGGGCGGCGCCTCCTGTCGCTGGAGAGTGAACGGGAACGCGACCGGCCCCTCGGCAGCCCCCTGCGCCTCGAGGAGGAGCAGACCTACTACGAGATCCTGGAGACCGAGCCGGGTGTGAGCGACGAAGAGGTGCGCCGGGCTTACCGGCTCATCAAGGACGTCTACGCCTCGGGATCGATGGTGATCGCGGGCCTGTACGAGGAACACGAGCTGGTCGAGCTGCACGCGCGCGTCAACGCCGCGCACGACACGCTGTTCGCCCCGGAGCGGCGGCGGCTCTACGACCTGGCGCTGCCCGAGGCCGATCTGGCGCGGGCGGTGCGCGCGGCCGCGAGCTCGCCCCGGCGGGCGCCCGGCGCCGGCGAGGAGCGTCCGGATATCTCGGAGGCGATCATCGATCCGAACGCGGAGATCACGGGCGCGTTCCTGCGCAAGGTCCGTGAGGCCCGCGGCCTGGATCTCGGCGACATCTCGCAGCGCACCAAGATCAGTGAGCGATACCTGCGCGCCATCGAGGACGAGCGCTTCGGCGACATGCCCGCCGCGGTCTACGTCCGCGGCTACGTGATGGAGTTTGCGCGCGTGCTCCGGATCGACGCCCACCGCGTGACCGAGAGCTACCTCGTGCGATACCGCAAGAGCTTCGCGTCGCCGGCCCCCGCCGAATCGACGACGTAGCGACTCGGCGCGGGTTCAGGCCTTGGTGAAACGCTCGCGCCGGGCGCTCGCAAGCGTGCGACCCGCTGGAGCTAGAGGACGTTCGAAGCGAGCTCGGCGAGCGCCGAGCGCTCGCCTTTCGAGAGCGTCACGTGGCCCGCGACGGGCTGGCCCTTGAACTTCTCCACCACGGTGGTGAGGCCGTTCGAGGTGGCGTCGACGTAGGGGTTGTCGATCTGGTAGGGGTCGCCGGTGAGCACGACCTTGGTCGCCTCCCCGACGCGCGTGATGATCGTCTTCACCTCGTGCGGCGTCAGATTCTGCGCCTCGTCCACGATGATGAACTGATTCGGGATCGACCGGCCGCGAATGTAGGTGAGCGGCTCGATCTCGATGTAACCGAGGTCGATCAGCTCCTGATAGCTGCGCCCGTTCTTGCGTTCCGTTTTGGACAGCCCCATCAGGTATTCCACATTGTCGTATATCGGCTGCATCCAGGGGTTCAGCTTCTCCTCGAGATCTCCGGGCAGAAAGCCGACGTCACGTCCCAGCGGAAAAATCGGCCGCGACACCAACATCTTCGAGTAGACTTGATCTTCGACCACCTTCTGCAGACCCGCGGCCAGGGCCAGCATCGTCTTGCCGGTCCCGGCCTTCCCGATCAACGTGACCAGCTTGATCTCGTCGGTGAGCAGCAGATCCAGAGCGCAGTGTTGCTCCTTGTTGCGCGGGCGGATTCCCCACACGCTGTCGCGCAGCTTCTTGAGCGGCACCAGCTTCTTGGCTACGGCGTCGAACCGGCCGAGCGCGCTGTGCGAGGCGTTGTCGCGATCCCGCAGCAGCACGTACTGGTTCGATTGCAGGTTGGCCGCCGCCAGCGCGACCGTGTTCTGCGCGTAGAAGGTGTCGACGTCCGCGCCGCTCACCGCCAGCTCGGTCATGCCGGAGTAGAGCTCGTCGATGTCGATCCGCTCGGCCTCGAAATCCATCGAGGTGAGGCCGAGCGAGTCGGCCCGGATGCGGAGGTTGACGTCCATCGTGACGAAGATGGTCGGCTCGCCTTTGTTGATGTCGCGCACGTCGAGCGCGACCATCAGGATCAGGTGATCGGCGATCTGGCTTTCGCGCAAGGTCGTCGGCACCGCGCGCGCCGCCGACGCCACCCGCAGGCGCCCCCCCGATGGCAGCGCCGCCCCGTCGGAAAGCCGCGCGCCACCCGCCCGCAATCCGTCGAGCATGCGCGCGACTTCACGGGCATTGCGGCCGCGCTCCGAGGCCTCCTTCTTGAACTGATCGATCTCCTCGATGACGAAGATGGGAATGACGACTTCGTTGTCGGCGAACTGGAGCAGCGCGCGGGGGTCGTGGATCAGGACGTTCGTGTCGAGAACGAAATGTTTCAATTTAGATCGGGGGGCGTCGGGCGCTGCGCGCCCTTTGGCCCCCCGCGCCCCCGGCTCGCTCCGGGCTGGCAAAGCCACCCTGCGCTCGCTCTTGTCATTTGGCCTTCTTCGCCTTCCCCCGGGTGATGGTGACCTTCTTCATCACCACGTCGGTGGTGGGTTTGTCGCGGGGGCCGCGATCGACCCCGGTGATCTTGCTGACCAACGAGAGCGGATCGCACTTGCCGAAGATGGTGTGCTTGCCGTTCAAGTACATCGGCGTCCCCTCGGTGATGAAGAACTGGGAGCCGTTCGTCCCCGGGCCGGCGTTGGCCATCGCGAGGAGGCCCGGCTTGTCGAACTTGAGGTCGGGCGAGATCTCGTTGTCGAAGCGATAGCCGGGGTTCCCGCTGCCGATGCCGAGGGGATCGCCCCCCTGGATCATGAAGCCCGGGATCACGCGGTGGAAGATGAGGCCGTCGTAGAAAGGCTTCTTCACCCACTGGCCGCTCTTGTCCTTGAAGGGGCGCAGGCCGCGCGCCAGGCCGACGAAGTTGGCGACCGTGATGGGCGCCTGCTTGTCATAGAGCTCGCAGGTGAAGGTCCCCTGCGTGGTCTCGATCTTGGCGGTCAGTGGCCCCGAGCCGGCGAGACCCTTGGTCGCGTCCGCGAGCGTGAAGGTCCCCTTGGCGGGATCGTCGCCCTCGGCCCGCGCGAAGGCGGTACCGACCAGTGAAAGTGCGAGCAGAGCGGAAAATGAGATCTTCGAGCGCATGGTCCGAGCCTCCCTGATTTTGACGCCGGTACTATTACCACCGAGTCGAGCGTCTTTTCGACCCCCAACGTCGATTTGTCGGAGATTCACCCGTGGCGCGCCCGCACCCGGTCGAGGGCCGCCTCGAGGTCGATCCCCCGCGCGGCGCCGGCCGCAGCCCCGAGCGGCGCCCACAGATCTCCCACCTCTGCCAGCCTCCCTGGCAGCGTGCGGATGGTGAACGCTCGCCGATCGAGCCGGTCGTCGAGCTCGTCCCAGCGGAGCGGCGTCGACGCGCCGGCATAGTCGCTGGCCCGCGCGCTGTAGGCACAGGCCAGCGTCTTCCCCTCGACGTTCTGCAGAGTGTCGACGTACACCGTCTTCGGATCGCGCTTCTTGACCGCGCGCTCGACGGTGGCGGCCTCCGGGTGTCGGCCGGCCACGATCGACGCGATGATCTGACAGAAGAGCATCCCCGCCTCGAAGGGCGTCCCGGGTCGCAGCGGCAAGTAGATGTGCAGCCCGCTCGAACCCGAGGTCTTGAGGAAGCCGGGAACATCGAGCGCCTCCAGCTCGTCGCGCACCCAGCGCGCGACGTCGCGCACCCGCGAAAACGGCGCCTCGTCCATCGGATCGAGATCGATCGCGGCGAAGTCCATCTCGTGCGGCGACTGCGCGCGGGAGAACCAGGGGTCCTGGGAGATGACCGCGAGCTGCGCCATGTGCAGCAGGGTGGCCAGATCGCCGCCCACGAAGCGGGTCGGCACGTCGTCGTCGGGCGCGATGCGCTCCGCGCGCACGCCGCGCGGCACCTGATCGGGCGCACGATGCTGGTAGAAAGCCGGACCCGCGATCCCGTCGGGCAGCCGGCGCATGACGAGCGGCCGATCGCGAACCACAGGGAGAAGATAAGGCGAGACCGTCACGTAGTAGCGGAGGAGGTCTCCCTTGGTGAGACCGAGCTCCGGCCAGAGCTTCTTCCCCAGGTTGCCCACATCGATCGCGGCGCCGCCCGGCAGCTGGAGCTGCCCGCCACCGCGCGCCTCCAGCTCGTCGAGCGTCTCGACGAGGCG
>CAYTTF010000079.1:8791-14401 GCA_964440665.1 uncultured Myxococcales bacterium
ACGTGGCCCGCGTAGCGCAAGCCGCCACCGGCCGTGGGGAGACCCAGCAGCAGCGCACCGAAACCCGCGCGCGAGCCGCGGGGCTCGGTGAAGCCGCCCACGACCAGGTCTTCTTCCTTGACCAGCTTGAGCTTCCGCCAGTCGCGCGTCCGGCGTCCCGGCCGGTAGAGCGAACGCGCATCCTTGGCGATGATCCCCTCCCAGCCGCGCGCGCGCGCCTCGGCCATCAGCGCCACGCCGTCGCCCCGTTCTTGGCGCGAGATCCGAATCGTCTGGGCCGGCGCGCCGCGGAGCGCCTTTTCGAGCCGACGCCGCCTCTCCGTGAGCGCCAACCCACACAGATCCTCGTCGCCATCGCGCAACAGATCGAACACCACCAGCGCGACGGGCTTCTCGGCGGCGAGGCGCGCCACCTCCCGGGCCGAGGTCAGGTGGATGCGGTCCTGCAGCCTCTCGAATCCCAGCGGCTCTCCGTCCTGGTCGAGCGCCACTATCTCGCCGTCGAGGAGCGCGGCCGCCTTCCGCCGGTGGCCCCAGGCCTCGAGCGCCGCGACCACCTCGGGGAACTGCGCGGTCTTGTCGTTGCCGAGGCGCGACGCGATCGTCACCTCCACCGCGCGCGGGCGCGGCGTGACCGAGACCAGAGCGCGAATGCCGTCGTACTTGGGCTCGTAGACCAGGTTTGGATCGGAAAGCGGCGCATCGGCCAGAGTCGCCAGCATCGGCTGCATTGCGAGGAGGATCCTAGTTCGCGGCGCTCACGGGGCCAGCACCCCTTGGAAATCGACCGCCTCGCCGGCGTGGATCCCGAGCCGCGCCGCCAGGCCGCCGCCGATCTCCAGGACATATTGCGACGGGGCGTCGACCCGACGCTCGTTCTCGGTTTCGGGCGCCGCGTTCTCGACCACGCCGACGATGCGGCGGTCGGGATCGATGAAGATCATGTCCAGCGGGATGAGTGTGTTCTTCATCCAGAAACGCTGAATCTGCGGTTCTGCGAAGACGAACACCATCCCCGCGTCGGCGGCCAGCCGCGTGCGGTACATGAGGCCACGGGCGTGCTCCTCGGGCGTGAGCGCCACCTCGACGCGGAACACCAGCTTGCGCTCCCCGGTGTCGATCGAGACGCGCGCCGCCGGCGCCGGGGCGAAGGCCGGGGCGGCCTTCTGCCCGTCGCTCTTGCAGGCCGGCAGCAAAACGATCGCGCAGGCCCAGCTCGCGAGAACGAGCACCAGAGCAATCCTGCGTTTCACGTCCCACACGGTATCATTGAACCGTGACCGACGGCGCTCGACCCCTGGCCCACTGCCGGGTCCTGGTGACCCGCCCCGCCGAGCAGGCCGGCGGGCTCATGATCGCGCTGCGCGATGCCGGCGCGGATCCCCTGCCCTACCCGACCATCGCCGTTCGACCGCCCCCCGACTGGGCACCGTTCGACCGCGCCTTTGCCGATCTCGGCGGTGACGGGCAACAGACCTGGGTGGTCTTCACCAGCCCGTCGGCCGTCCGGTTCGCCGCGACACGCACGCGCGCGATCGGTCGCTTCGCCGATCTCGGCGCGGCGCGCATTGCCGCCGTGGGACCGGGCACGGCCCGCGCGCTGGCCGCGGAGGGACTCCACGCCGACCTGATTCCGCCCGACGAGGATCAGCGCCAGGAAGGCCTGGTGGCCACGCTCGCGACGCTGCCCGCCCGGACACGGGTCCTCTTTCCACAGGCGCTGGGCGGACGCGAGCACCTCCGCGATGCGCTCGTCGCCCGCGGAATCGCGATCGAGGTCGTCCCGGTGTCTCAGACGGTGACGCTCGAAAATCTGCCGCCGCTCCCCGATTTCGACGCCGCCACCTTCGCCAGTCCGTCGGCCCTGCGGGCGTTCGTGGCCCGCTGGGGCGCCACGGCGCTGGCGGCCGCTGCGGTGGTGGTGATTGGACCGACCACCGCCGAGAGCGCGCGGGACGCCGGGATCGCCGTGGCCGCCACCGCCGCCGCGCCGACGCCCGACGCGCTGGTCGCGGCGCTGGTTCGCGCGCGCCTACCGGGTGGCGCCAAGCTGGGCTAGGCTTGTAGACGATGTCGTTTCCCGAGACGCGCTTGCGGCGCCTGCGCCGAACACCGGCCCTCCGCCGCCTGGTCCGCGAGACCACGCTCCAGGCCGACAATTTCATCTACCCGCTCTTCGTCTGCCCCGGCAAGGGAATCAAGCGGGAGATCCCGTCGCTGCCCGGTCAGTTTCATTTTTCGGTCGACGAGCTGCCGCGCGAGGCGGAGGAGATCGCCCGGCTGGGAATTCCCGGCGTGATCCTGTTCGGCCTCCCCGAAAAGAAGGACGAGGTGGGCAGCGAGGCCTGGCACGCGGAAGGTGTCGTGCAACGCGCCCTGCGCGCGATCAAGAAGGCGGTGCCCGACCTGGCGCTGGCCGTCGACACCTGCTTTTGCGAATACACCACCCACGGCCACTGCGGCGTCGTCGTGAACGGCGAGATCGACAACGACGCGACGCTGGAGAATCTGGGGCGCGCGGCGCTCTCGTACGCGCGGGCCGGCGCCGATCTGGTGGCGCCCTCCGGCATGATGGACGGCTTCGTCGGGTTCTTGCGCGAATCGCTCGACGACGACGGGTTCGGGCAGGTCGCGTTGCTCTCTTACGCCGCGAAGTATGCCTCCGGCTACTACGGGCCGTTCCGCACCGCCGTGGACTCCACCCCCGCCTTCGGCGATCGCGCCGGCTATCAGATGGATCCCGCCAACGTCCGCGAAGCGATGCGCGAAGTGGCGCTGGACATCGAAGAGGGGGCCGACATCGTGATGGTCAAGCCCGCCCTCGCCTACCTGGACGTCATCGCCGAGGTCCGCAACGATTGCGACGTCCCGATCGCGGCGTACAACGTCTCCGGCGAGTACGCGATGCTCAAGGCCGCCGCCGACAAGGGGTGGATCGACTACGACCGCGTCATGCTGGAGACGCTGCTGTCGATGCGCCGCGCGGGCGCCGACATCATCCTCACCTACCACGCCAAAGAAGCGGCGCGCCTGCTCCGGCCACGCTGATCACTTCGACGACGTCTTGGGCGACGTCGTGATCGCCAGCTCGTAGGGATCGTCCAGCCCTTGCAGGCCCATTGCCTTCGGATCCACCTTCGAGGCGATCTTGCGCGCGACACCGATCAGGATTGGCTTGCCGGGCGCGGCATCGATCGAGAGCTGTTCGCTGCCGCCCGCGTCGTGTTTGTTGATCACGATCTCCTTGCCGGCGACGTCGCGGAGAAGAACCACGTCGACGCCGGCCGGCGCCGTCACCGTTCCGCTCAACGTCCCGACCTCGTCGACGGTGATGGAGAACCAATCTCGGTCGTCGGCGCTCGCCAGATAGCCGCGTATCCGGCCCGGCGCACGGAGCGGCGTGGCGGCCAGCGCCGAATCGTTCGGCTCCAGCTCCCAACCTGCCTGCGGCGGTCCCCAGCGGGCCGTGAGCGTGTAAGGATCGGCTGCGTCCTCGATCGGTTTCTGCCCCGCGATCCACAGCTCGCGCACCGCCAGATAGACCTCGGCGGGACCGATCGAAGTCGGTTGCAGCCACTCGCCCCAGCCGCGGCCCGAAGCGTCGCTCTTGCTGATCCGCTGCCCCTGCGGATCGTAGAGCTCCAGCACCAGGTCGACGTCGGGGATGCCTTCGAGGCGCGCGCTGACCACCCGCGCCCCCTTACCGGCGGGTATCCGGAACAGATCGACGTCGCCCTGGGCAGCCTGCCCGGCCAATCCCGCCTGGACCAGCTTGCCGATCGTGCCACGCATCGGCGCACCCGGCGCCAGGAGGTTGGCGTATCCGGGCGTGTTGTTGGGCTCGCGCTCGGTCACCTCGGCGCGCTCGCCGCCACCGCGCCAGGCCAGCGCGGTCACAGCCGCTATCACCGCCACGACGGTCAGGGGAAGCACCAGCCGGGTGAGCAGGCGCTTGCGGCGCATCGACCATTCGAAGTCGTCCACGTCGGAACGCCGCAACCGGTCGCCGATATCGCCGATGTCGGCGATGTCGGCGATGTCGCTGTCCTCGATCGCGACCGTGGGCGCCTCGGTCGACGCGACGGCGGCGGCGGTCGGCCCCACCCGCGGCGACGACCACGACGAAATGCCGCTGGACGCGGCGAGCACCGCTTCCAGATCGGCCTGCAGCTCGGCGGCGGAAGCATAGCGATCGGAAACAGATTTCGCCATCGCCCGCAGCACGATGCGGTCGGCCTCCGGCGGCAGCGACCGCTCCGGCGCGCGCGTGCGCGGCGGAATCAGCTCGTCGGTCAAATGTTTCGCCAGCACGCTGATCGGTGAAGGGGCGTCGAATGGGGGCTCGCCGGTGAGCACGCGATAGAGGGTCGCGCCTAGGCTGTAGAGATCCGCGCGCGCGTCGAGCGGCTCGCCCCGGACCTGCTCGGGCGCCATGTAGTACGGCGTTCCCAGCACCTGACCGCCAGAGCTGACCGCGGCGCCCTGCGGATCATCGCCGGCACGCTCGCGCAGCTTGGCCAAGCCGAAATCGAGCACCTTGACGTGCTCCGAGCCGTCGCGCCGCTGCACGACCATCAGGTTCTCCGGCTTGAGATCGCGATGGACGATGCCGGCCTCGTGCGCCTCGGTGAGCCCCGAGCAGACCTGCGTAAAAAGGCGCGCCGCGCGGGTGAACGACCACGGTCCATCGCGCTTGAGGAGGGTCGAGAGATCGTCTCCCTTGACGTACTCCATCACCAGATAGAGCGCGCCGTCCCACTGTCCGAAGTCGAAGGTCTGAACGATGTTGGGGTGATTCAGCTTGCTGACGGCCTGCGCCTCGGCTCGAAATCGGCGCAACATCTCCGGCTTCGTCGCGGTGTCGGGGGAAAGCACCTTCATGGCGGCCATCTTGCCGAGGTGGAGATGCTCGACCCGATACACCACGCCCATGCCGCCGCTGCCGATCAGGGCCGCCACCCGGTAGCGCCGATCGACTACCTTCCCGAGCCAGGGATCGCCCGTCTCGGCGGTCCCCGCCTCCGTCACGTACGTGCCACAGTGCCCGCAGAAGCGGGCAAGGGCGGCCAGATCGGCCGCGCAGTGTGGACAGGCAGGCAAGGCTGACCAGCCTACAAGCCCCTGCGCGTCGTGGCCAATTGCGGGGGTTGCGCGGCCCCAAAACTTGGGCTAATTCTGGGCTTCGCGCCAGATTCCCGGCCCTGCCGGGGGCTCGGCCCTAGAGGCCTGCGGGGCTCAGCCGTAAGGCCCCGATGGGGCTCGGATTTTTCTTCACAAATCTATTGACTCAGAAGAGTTCCTGAATAGACTCCTGCCTCCCTAGCGCGCAGTGAGTCGAAGGACTTCTGCAGCTAGGTGTTTTCGCGTCGGTCTCTGAAAGCTGAATAGCAAACCGAGTTCGAAAAGGTACGCGGAGCGCATCGCCTTCGGGCGAGTCGCTTCGAATACCCCGACAATTGTGATTTCGAGCAAATTCATCAGTCGAGCAATCAGTCTCGAAAGTTGTCAAGGCAGTCGCCAATCTTCGGGAAACTTCGGATTGACGGCTGTTGAGAATTTAACTGGAGAGTTTGATCCTGGCTCAGAGCGAACGTTAGCGGCGGGCCTAAC
>CAYTTF010000080.1:0-2934 GCA_964440665.1 uncultured Myxococcales bacterium
CGCGCGATCGCGCGGAAGGCGCGGGCCAGCCGGCGGGTCAGCTTTCGATCGCCGAGCCGCAGCGACGACATCAGCCGGCGTCCCAGGGAGAAGAACGCGCAGGCCCGTCGCCGGCGCGCGAAACGCGCGCGCGCCTCGGGCGAGAGGTTCTCGAGGGTGGGCAACCGCTGCGCCCGCTGTGGCGAAAAGCCGGTGGCACGGCCGATCACCGCGTCGCGCGGGCAGGTGGCGAAGGTGGAGCCGGGCGCGTCGCCCTGGTGAATGACGAAGCGCTCGCCCCCTTCCGAGAAGAGGTGCATCACGCGGTGAAGCAACAGGTCGTGGCCTTCGCCGGTGGCGATGAGGACGATGTCGCCGGCGTGCAGATCGCCGGCCACCGGCTCGACCCTGAGCTTGGCGCCCCGCTCCAGCGACGGCGTCATGCTCTCGGCGGTCACCTCGATCACCACCGGCAGCCCATGGGCGAGCACCATCCGGACCGCCTGGGGGCGAAGGATCACTTCAGGACAGCGGCGCCGAGCGCGGTGAGGAGTGGGCTGCGCTGCCCGGCGGCGGCCGAAGGCAAGGTGCCCTCGTTGATGGTCCCGATGATCGCGCCGCCCAGGGGGTTGGTCGCGATCGTACAAGGGGGGGCCTGCACCCGCGCACTATATCTCGAACGTCGGGCAGCGGGCGCCAGCTCAGGCGCTCGGCTATGCTCGCGCCGTGGCGGCCTCGGTCGCAGCTTCGGACTTCGGCGGTGGCGCGACCATTTTACGCGCCCAGGCGCCCGTGCACGGCGCGACGTGGCCGCTGTGGTGCGCGCTCGCCTCGTCGCTGACCGTCGCGTTCGGCGTTCACTGGGACATCGCCTGGCACCGGTCGATCGGCCGCGACGGGTTCTGGTCCCCGCCGCACGTGGCGATCTATGCGGCGGCGATCTTGGCGGCGGTGGCGGCGCTCGCGCAGGTGTTGCCGGCGACCTTCGGCCGCGGCGCGGCCCGCGACGCCGGGGTGCGGGTGCTCGGGTTCCGCGGGCCGCTGGGCGCGTTCATCGCGGCCTGGGGCGGCATCACGATGCTGTCGTCGGCGCCGTTCGACGACTGGTGGCACAACGCCTACGGGCTCGACGTCAAGATCCTGAGCCCGCCCCACGTCGTGCTCGGTCTGGGGATCATCGCGATCCACATCGGCGCGCTGGTGATGCTGGCTGGCGCGATGAACCGGCTCGAAGCGGGCGCGCGCCGCCGGACGCTGGAGACGCAGATGACGGTGGTCGCCGCGATGATCATCGTCGCCCTCTTGACGATGTTCATGGAGAAGACCGTCCGGCCGTTCATGCACGGCGGATCCTTCTATCTGGTGGTGGGCCTGTGCGTGCCGATCGTGCTGACCGGGATGCAGGGCGTGTCCGGTCGGCGCTGGGCCGCGACCGGGACGGTGGCCGTCTACTCGGTGTTTCTGCTGGCGCTGCTCTGGATCCTCCCGCTGGTGCCGGCGCAGCCGAAGCTGGGACCGGTGCTGGTGCCGACCACCAACCTGGTCCCGCCGGAGTTTCCGTTGCTGCTCTTGCCGGCCGCGATGGCGCTCGATACCTGGCTGTGGCGACGTCGCGCGCGGCCGGGGTTGGCGACCGTCGCCGGGGCGGCGCTGCTTTTCACGGGCGTCTTTTTCGTTTGTCAGTGGCCGTTCGCTTCGTTTCTGATGTCGCCGCCAGCGCGCAATTTCTTCTGGGGCGCCAAGTACTTCGATTTCTGGTTGCCGCCCGAGACCCTCTACCGGCGCTACCTCTTCATTTTCGAGCCCGGCGCCGCGCTGGTACGCGGCCTCGGCTTCGCGCTCCTGGGCACCGCGGCCTCGATTGCCGCCGGGCGGGCCGTCGGCCGCTGGCTGGCGCACCTGCGCCGATGATGGCGCAGCGCGCCCCTGCGGCCGCCAGGCTTGCGGCCGGATTGTCGATCGGCGTCGCGGTCTTCGCCGTCGCAGGAGGCGCCCAGGCACACGTCGGCAGCCCGGACGCCGTGCAAGACGGTCAGGCCGGGCCCTATCACCTGCTGGTGACGATTCGTCCGCCCGAGGTGGTTCCCGGGATCGCGCGCATCGACGTCCGGACATTCGACGACGACATCGCGGGCGTTTCGGTGGTGCCGCTGCCGCTGCGCGGTCCCGGCGTCGATTCGCCGCCGGTCGCCGATCGGGCGCGCCCGAGCCCCGCCGACCCGCACCTCTTCGGCAGCACGCTCTGGCTCATGCGCACCGGGGCGTGGCAGGTCCGCGTCACCGTGGACGGCGCGCGCGGCGCCGGCGTGCTCTCGATTCCGGTCCCGGCGCTGGCGCGCGCGGTGCGGCCGATGTCGCCGGTCTTGATCGCCGTGCTGGCCGCGCTGCTGGCGTTGCTGGTCATCGGCCTCGTCTCCATCGTTGGCGCCAGCCTGCGCGAGGCCGATCTGGCCGCGGGGGCCACGCCCGATCGGCAACGCCGCCGTCGCGGGCGCGTCGGGATGATCGCGACGGCTGCGATCCTGGCGCTGGCGATTGTGGGCGGCCGCGGCTGGTGGACCGGCGAGGCGCGTTTCTACCGGCGGCTGCTCTACAAACCGATGCGCGTGGTGGCGACGCGGCCGTCACCCGCGACGCTCGCGCTGACCTTGAGCGATCCGGGCTGGATGCGCTGGCGCCTGACCGACGATCTGGTTGCCGACCACGGCCACCTGATGCACCTCTTCCTGGTGCGCGCCCCGGATCTGGACGCCATCGCGCACCTTCACCCGAAGCGGGTCGACACCGCGCGCTTCGACCAGGCGGTGCCGCCGCTGCCGGCCGGATCGTATCGGCTGTTCGGCGACATCGTTCACCAGACCGGCCTCGACGAGACGGTGGTGACGACGCTGGATCTGGCGGGCGATTCGCCGGTGGCGCCCGACCTGGCCGCGCTTTCCGACACTCCCGACACTC
>CAYTTF010000080.1:3034-14390 GCA_964440665.1 uncultured Myxococcales bacterium
GTGCCGCGCGCGGCGACCGTCGATTCGCCGGCGTTCGCCTTTGCCGACGGGCGCGGCCGGCTGCGCTGGATGGCGCCGCGCGCGCCGCAGGCCGGGCAGACCGTCGCGCTGGAATTCGAGGCCGAGGGGCCGGACGGCCGCCCGGCCCCTGGCATCGAGCCCTACATGGGGATGGCCGGGCACGCGATGATCGTGGCGCGAGACTTCTCCGTCTTTGCGCACATCCACCCGACCGGCTCGGTCCCGATGGCCGCGCTGGCCCTGGTCGAAGGCGGCGGTCCGGTCCCGGACCACTCTCACCACGCGATGATGTTCGCGCCGCGCGTCCGGTTCCCCTGCGTCTTCCCACACGCCGGCGCCTACCGCCTCTTCGTTCAGATCAAAGAAGACGGTCGCATCGAGACCGCGGCGTTCGATATCGCCGTCGCGCCGGGCGGGTAGGTGGCGCCTCAGCGCGGTGACCTGTCCGTTTTTGAAACAGCCGGGTGTCGCGCTGATGGGTTTTGAAACAGCTGGACGAGCGTCCCGGGCTAGACGAAGCCCGCCGATTTGAGCTTGGCCTTGGCCATGCCGGCGATCTTGCTGCGGCCGCCGCGGGCGAGATCGCCGAGGATCTCTTCGCCGGCGGGGTGGCGGCGTTCGCAGAGCGCGAAACCGACCTGGTAGCGCAGCGCGGGATCGAGGCCGCGATCGCGCCGGAGGGCGGCGGCCAGATCGAACCCACGATCGACAAGCTGCTGCGCGATCGCGAGCGCTTCGTCGCGACGGCCGGCGCGCAGCTCCGCCGACGCGAGCGCGTAGCCGTCTTCGGCGGTGGCGTCGGCCGACTGGCCGATGAGACGCAGGAGCGCCAGCGCGCCCGAGGTGTCCTTGCGCTTCTGCAACTTGACGGCTTGGGCGCGGAGGCCGGCGCTGGTGGCCTCCCGGTCGATCTCGCGCGCGAGCGGCACGAGATCGGCATCGCCGCCGGCACCCACACCGGCACCCGCCTTGCCGGCCCGCGCGACCGCGGCGCTCACCAACGCCCGGGCTAGCTTCTTCCCAGCGGCGCCGGACGCAGCGAGCGCGCGCGCCCGCGGCCGCAGCAGCCGCGCCAGCAGGACCACCCGCTCGCCGTCGCCCGTGGCCAGGAGCGCGCGGCCGATCGCCAGCGCGCCCTCGGGTCTCGCGTCCAGCGCTCCGGCGGCCACTTCCGCTCGCCCACGGTCGGCGGTCGCGGCCAGCACCGCCGCCAGCGCATCCGCCCCGGGGGCGCCCCCGATCTGCGCCAGTCGCTCGATCGCCAGCAGCGCCCGTTCCGGCTCTCGGCCGAGCGCGAGCTTGCGCAGGCGCGGCGCGAGCGCGGCCGGGATCTCGAGGCTCGCCAACGTGTAGAGCGCCGCGTGCGCCAGCTCGGACGGCGCGCGCTCGGCCAGGTCGATCAGGGTGGTCGCCACCGACGCCGCCTTCCCGCGGGCGGTGAAACGCAACGCCACGATCGCCTCCTCGCGCACGGCCGGCGCTTGCCGCGCGTCGCGCGCGAATGCGACCAGCGTGGGAACCGCGGCCGAATCTTCCAGATACCCGAGGATCTTGAGGCCGCCCACCAGCAGGCCGACGCCCGCTCCGGGCCCACGACCCGTCGTGCGCCCGGCGGAAATCTTCGCGCGCAGCACCTTGGTGACCGCCGTGAGGTGGGCCGACTTCTCGCGCGGATTCGCGTCTTTGACCCGTTGCCGCACCGCCAGCGCCGCCGCGCGCGCCGCCTCGATGTCGGGCGTGTCCAGGGCCGCCATGAGCGCTTTGAACGCGTCCTTGCCACCGACCCGCCCCAGCACCTCCTCGAGCGCGCGACGCTCCGTCGCGTCGGTCGTCTCCGCCAACCGCGCGCGCACCGGCTCTACTGCTTCGTCGCCGAACGCGATCGCGGCATCGATCGCTGCCCGCCGCACCGGATCCTCACGCGAGCCGAAGCAGGCCAGCACCGCCGGGAGCGCCTTGCGCGCCGCCTTGCCACTGGCGAGGCGCGCCAGCGCCGCCAGCGCATGTCGTTGCACCGGCGGGATACCGCCCGCGACGGTCGTCGCCAGCGCCGCCGTCACCGCCTCGCCGCGGGCGCCGATCTCCCCCAGCACGATGGCGGCCGCGATCTGCCGCTCGTGCGCCTCGCTGCTCAGCAACCCAAGAATCTTGTGGATGAGCTGATCGGCCATCGCCGAATCGTAGCTGAATTTCACGATCGACGAGGTTCGGCTTGCGGGGCACGTCGCTTGCATTACAGTTAGACCATGCTGTCCGGGGTCAAGGTTTTCACGGCTACCAAAGCCAGAGATCGGGAAGCGCTGGGCGAGGCGGTAACGCGTTGGCTTCAGGAAAACCCCGGCCTGCGCGTCATCGACAAGACGATCACGCAGAGCTCGGACAGCCAGTTCCACTGCCTGACGATCGCGCTCTTCTACGAATTGCTCGCGCCTGGCGGGGAGTAGCGCCTCAGGCGCCGAGCGGGCCCGCGCCCGCGCCCGCGCTCACGTTGCCGAGGTCGACGAAGGCGCCGTCCTGCATGATCACGAACGGGCGCTCGTCGAAACGAAGGTTGCCGTGGCCGTCGTGCTCGATGATCTCGAGCTTGCCCATGCCGTAGCCCATCGGTCCGCGGCTGAAGTAGTGGGCCTGCAGGTGGTAGGGGACCGCGCGGGAGGCTGCCGGGGCGCGGATGGTGAAGCACTCGGGGCCATACCCGGTGGTGACGTCGGCGTAGAGATCGCCGCCCGACGGCAGGTGCGGCGCGCCGTAGTAGGCGTGGCCGCCCTTGCCGTCCTCGATGTGGAAGTCGACGTCGTTCGCGTCGGTCTCCCAGTTGAGCACGAAGCGCAGCGACGGCGCGGCCTCGGCTGAGCCCCCCGCGCGGATGAGGCGGGCGTTGATCTCCCCGCCGCGCGATGGCTCGACGCGGATCCAGGCGGCCGCGGCCAGGCCCAGATCCTCGCGCAGGATGCGATCGACGCCGGCGAAGCGGCCGGCCGGATACCGCTGCGCGACGCCGACGGCGATCGCGTCGAACGCCTCGTGGGCGTGGCCCGCCTTGATGAGCGCGAAGCCGAGGAGCCGGTGGCCGGCGGGGTGGTCGGGGCGCTGCTCAATCGACTTGCGGTAGCTGTCGATCGCCAGCGCCAGCGCGGCGCCGGTCCGCACGCGCTCGAGCCGCTCGCCGGCGAAGCGCCGCATGTCGGCGCGCCCCGGGAAGAGATCGATGATCGAGCCGTAGGCGCGTGCGGCGTCGGCCTGGGCGCCGAGCGCCTCCCACGCCTCGCCAAGCGCGACCAATGCCAGCACGTCGCCCGCGTCGCGCTCACGCCAGCCGAGCGCCAGCGTCAGCGCCTCGCGGGGACGGCCGCCGTGAATCAAGTCGAGCGCGTCCTTGAGCGGCCCGGTGGCGGGCGCGACGTCGGACGACGGCATCGGCGACGGTGGCGGTGCCGGCGAGATGACGCCGCCCGTGGCGCGGCCGTTCGAGGCGGCGAGGCCGCCGGCGCTGCCCTCCAGGCGTCCATGCGCGCTAAAACCGACCGCGCCGAAGGGCTGGGCGGAGGCAGCCGGTGCGATGGCCCGCTCCCGAGGCGCGGGTGCCGCCGCGGCCATCTGCCGTCGCATGGCCCCGGGCTCGGGCGCGGATGCGGGCGCCTCTTCCATCTCGGCCCGATCGGCCATCGCGACCGACGCCTGCCCCAGCCGATCGCCCCGCTCGGTCTTGTCCATCGGGCGAGCCTTGGCCGGGATGCTCCCCGAGCCCGGCTCGTTTTGGACCAGCTCGCGGACGGGGGACGGCGCCGCGATCTCGGTGCGGTGGACGAACGCGATCCCCTGGGGCCCGATCGTCAAGATGTCGGCGAGGGCGCGCCGCTCGATGCCGAAGCGCGCGTAATCCTGCTCCGTCTCCAGCACCAGGAGAGACGTGAAGGGGCAGAGCACGCGATTTTGCACCGACAGCTCGATCGCCTGCTTCTCGAGCGCCTGCGCCAGATCGCGATCGCGGCCGGCCAGCGCGTCGCGCTGTTCGAGGATCCGGGCGATGCGCGCCTGTACCCAGGCCCGTTCGAGCAAGGGCCGCGGCGCCGGGGTCAGCGTGCCGGTGAGCGGCAGAGGAACGCCGCCGACCTTGAGCGCAAACGGTCGATCGCGCGGCAGGTCGGCGTAGACCAGCACCTCGTCGCCGGGCTGAATGCCGTCGAGCACGCTCGGCCAGACCCAGCCGGCGCCGTCGATCTCGACCTTGACCCCGGAGCGCGTCGCGCGGGTGAGCCGCCGTGCCAGCGTCGCCGCCGGCTGCGTTCCGTCGAGGACCACGCCGTCGCGGGGCAGTCCGGAGGTGACCAACCGGCAGAGCAGCACGTCGTCGCGGATGCCGCCCACCGCGAGCGCGTCCAGCCGCCCGATGCCGGCGGTTGCGAGGGAAGCGACGCGCGCCCGCAGCTTGTTGGCGCCGATCTCGCCGGCGGTGGCGACGCCGTCGCTCACCAGCAGCGCCCGCGCGTGCCCCGAGGTGCCGTCGCGCTTGGCGGTCGCCGCCAGCCAGGCAAAAGCGCGATCGAGGTCCGACGCGCCCAGCGCCCGGCGGGCCGAGAGCCGTTTGCGGATTTGATCGCCGGCGGCGCTGGCCTTGCCGCTGAAGATGGGGACCACGTCTTGATCGAACGCGGCGACGGTGACGGTCGGATCGCCGGCGCGGCGCAGCTCGGAGAGGAGATTCTCGAGCGTCGCGATCTCGTCGCCGAGCCCGAGCGCGCGTGAGGCGCTGGTATCGACCAGCACGTAGAGCGACGAGACCTCGTCGCGCCGGTTGTCACCGGCGAGCGGGACGACGCGCGCGACCACCAGGTTGTCGTCGCGCAGACCGAGGCGTCCGCCGCCGGCGGAATGCTGGACCTCGAAGTCGCGATCGGGAACGAAGTCGTGGCGATTGAGCTCCGCGACCTTGTCGCCGCTGCGGACCTGGACGCTCAGCAGGCCGAGCCGCGGCAGGCCCCGCAGCGGCAGCCGGTAGGGCTCGCTCGCCCGCGGCAGACCCTGCGAGTAGGAGAGGATGATCTCCTTGGTCGCGGCGGCCGGGATCGGAAACACCTTCGCCGAAAATTCGTTGCCGGCCTCGTTTTCCAGGAGCGCCGGGTCCTGACGGTGGTGCAGAAAATCCTCGTAGGCCACGCGCGCCGCCTGTTGCTCGACCACCTCGCCCTCCTGCCAACGATCGCCGATCCGCATCGCAAACCGGCTGACGGTGGCGCCCGCGGGGAGCGTGATCCGGAAGCGCCCTTCGCGGACTCGCGTGTCCGGGTTGCGAAAGGTGAGGTGGAGCTCGGTGAAGGCGAGCGGGTCTTCCACCACCGCGTGGGCCGTGAGCGACACCAGATCCAGCCCGGCGCCGTCCGAGGCGGTCAGGCTGATCGGTGGCGGCGCCGCCACGACGACGCCGGTGGGGCTCTTGGCCGCGACGACGCCGGTAGGGCCCTTTGCCGCGACGAGCAAAGGCAGGAGGAGGAGCGTGAACCAACGGGGGGATCGGGACGAGATTTTGGTGGCCATGTTCCTACCGACGCACGACCCCCGCATTCGATCTGATGGCTTCGAACAAAAGTCGGAGGTAGACGAACCACCCACTTCCAAGGTCATCTGGCGGCTTGATTCATTTGCCACTCGGCCCGCCCCTCATCGCGCTGCTGGCCGCCGCCGCGTTCGGTGCGGGCCTGGTCGACGCGATCGCCGGCGGGGGCGGGCTGGTCAGTCTCCCCGCGCTGCTGGCGGCGGGCCTGCCGCCGGTTCTCGCTCTCGGGACGAACAAGGGGCAGGCCGTGTTCGGCGCAACCGCCTCGGCGATGACCTACTGGCGGCGGGGCGCGATCGATCGCGATCGGGCCGCGCTGGGGTTCGCGGCGGGGTTCGCCGGATCCTGGCTGGGCGCGCGGGCCATGCTGGCCGTTCCACTGGGGCCGCTGCGAGGGATCGTCATCGTGCTCTTGTTGATCGCGGCGGCCGTCGTGCTGGTCAGGCGCAACGTCGCGCCGCGACCGACGACGCTCGGGCCGGGGGCCGCGCGCGCGGCGCTCCTCGCGATCGCGTTCGGGCTCGGCGCCTACGACGGATTCTTCGGGCCGGGAACGGGTTCGATGCTGGTGATCGCGTTCGCGACGGTGTTCGGCGACGCGCTGACGCGTGCCTCGGGCAATGCCAAGGTGGTCAACCTGGCCTCGAATCTGGCGGCGATGACCCTGTTCGCCGCACACGGGACGATCCTGTGGCGGGTGGCGTTGCCGATGGCGGCCGCGAACGCGCTCGGCGCCACGACCGGCGCGCACCTGGCGGTGCGAAACGGCGATCGTCTGGTGCGGCTCGTCGTGGTCGCGGTGGTGCTGGCGGTGGTGGTCAAGCTGGTGGTCGATCTTCTGCGCGCGCACGGCAGCTGAACTACAATTCGCCGAACGCCATGGCCGGTTATTCGGGGACACCGTTGCCGCAAAAGCTGGGCATCAAGCCGGGGGCGCGTCTGGGTCTGGTGCGTCCCCCGGAGGGGTTCTGCAAGACGCTCGGTTCGCTCCCGCCCGGTGTCACACCGCGCCCGGTGGGAAGCGGCCGCGTGCCCTTCGACGTGATCGTCTGCTTCGCGCGCGGCTCGAAGGATCTGGCGCGGGATTTCCCCGCGCTCGCACGGCGGCTCGATCCCGCCGGTGGACTCTGGATCGGCTGGCCCAAGAAATCGTCGGGCGTGGCCACCGACTTGACCGAGGCCGAGGTCCGCGGGCGGGGGCTGGCCCTCGGTCTGGTCGACAACAAGGTCTGCGCCATCGACGAGGTCTGGTCGGGCCTGCGCTTCGTCGTCCGCCTCGCCGATCGTCCTCCCCGTGCGCTTCGCGCCGTTCGCCCACCCCGCGCGACGCGTTCGAGATCTGGTCAGGGCAGCTCGTAGGTGACGGTGAAGGTCCACTCGGTGGCGGTGGCCTTTCCATCGAGCTGGCCGGGCTTGAAACGAAAGTGCTTGAGCGCGCTGCGGACCGCGGCGGCGCCCAGGCCGTAGCCGGGATCCTTGATCACGACCGCGCGGCGCACGCGGCCGTTGGCGTCGATGACGATCTTGAGGATCACGCTCCCCTCGAAGCCAGCGTCGAGCGCCTGCTGCGGGTACTCGCTCTTGGGAATGTCGGTGTCGAGCGGCTCCGGCTGCACGGTCAGCGACGCGGCGTGCGCGACGGGACCGATGTCGTCGCCGGCCGGCGCCGCCGCGTGGGGCGCCGGTTTCCCGGAGAGGCTGTTGCCGACCGGCGCCGAAAAACCACCGCCCACACTGGTCGACGAGAGCGAGATGCCGAGGCGAACCGGACCGGGTGTGAGCGAGGGCGAGGGCGGCGTCTCGGGCGGGGGTGTTTCGGGCGGCGGGGCCGCGGTCGGCGGGGGGGGCGTGCTCAGAGCCACCCGCCGGGCCGGCCGCATCTTGACCGGCTCGGTCTGCTTCGGGGGCTCGGGGGCCGGCGGCTTGGGCTCGACCGGTTTCGGTTTGACCTCGACGAGCTCCACGTCGACACGCTCGGTGCGGCGCGCGCGGGTGGGCAGCGCCCAGGCCCAGCCGAAGATCGCCAGGTGGAACACGACCGACAATACGTATCCGACCGTCGGCGAGAGCCGGCGGCGCGTGGGCGAAGCTCGGCTCATTGCTCCTTTTCGATGTTGATGGCGAACTTCGCGATTCCTTCGCCCTTGATCAGGTCGAGGACGTGCACCACGGCGCCGTGGAGCGAGTTCTTGTCGGCGCTGATGATCACGCGGGTGTCCTTGTCCTTGGCGGCCGCGGCGCGCGCGGCGTCGCGCAAGCCAGCTTCATCGCTCTTGCGGCCATCGAGATAGATGTCGCCGTCTTTGGTGAGCATGACCGCCAGCGTGGTGCCGGTCGACTCGCCCGCGTTGGCGGCGCGCGGTAGATCCACCTGGATCGCCTGCCGCACGATGTAGGTCGCCGTGACCATGAAGATGATCAGCAGGACCAACGTGATGTCGACCAGCGGCGTGACGTTGATGCCGCTGATGACGCCGCCGTCATCGCCGTCGTCGGCGTCCGACCCGGAGGTCATCGGGCGGCCTCGCTCTTGACGTCGCGACCCCGCAGGCGGGCTTCCAGCAGATCGGCGAGGACCAGCGCGCGTTGCGAGGCGCGGCGAAGGGCGCGCTGGAAGACGTTGTAGGCGACCACCGCGGGCAGCGCGACCAGCAGACCGACCGCCGTCGCGATGAGCGCCTCGGAGATCCCGGCCATGACCGAGCTGGCGCCCGCCGCACTCGGGTTGCGCGCCAGATCGCTGAACGCGCGGATGATTCCCAGCACCGTGCCGAACAGACCAATGAAGGGCGCGTTGTTCCCGAGCGTCGCCAGGAAGGCCAGGCGCGACTCGTACTCCAGCCGCGACCGCTTGATGTTCGCGTCGACGACCTTGGCGACGCTGTCGGGGCCGCTATCGGTTTGATCCAGCGCGGCGCGCAACACGTCGGCTTCGATGCCGAACCGCTCCCCCAGCGTTTCGCGGGCTTTCTTGAATTCGCCGGCGAGCAGCAGCGCAGACAGCGCCTCGCGGCCCGGCAGTCGGCGCCCCAGAAAGAAGAACGTCCGCTCGATCATGATGCCCACCGAGATCACGGACAGGCCGACCAGCAGCCACAGAACCCAGGCCGCCCCCAGGTTCACGATCGCCAGAAGCTTCTGAATGATCATTCGTCTCGTTCCTTTCCGTCACGTCATTGGAAGTCTTGCGCGACCCAGTTCTCGCCATCGCGCCCGTCGCGCACGACGCCGTAGAGCGTGAACGGTCCGGGCGGGCGGGTAAATGTCTCGAAGGTCCGACTGGTCAGGTCGGGCGTTCCGGCCGGATTCGAGTTGGAGATGCTTCCTTGCGCGCCGGCGGTCTCGTACCAGGTGATGTTAGGCTGCTCCTTCTCCGTCCCGTCGGCACCATCCAGGCCGCAGTAGTAGTAGGTCTGAACCTCGTTGGGGTTGGCGGTGGCATCGGGGAGCTGCGCGCAGATGGTCTGGGGTCCACCCGGGAAGGGCGCGGGCGGGCACCAACCGTCCGGTGAGCAGGTTGCGCCACCGCAGTCCGCGTTCGCCTGGCAGGCGCTCACCAGCGTCTGCCCGGCGCAGGCGCTTCGATCGTTGGGGATGTTCAAGGCCGTGATGGCGGGGTTGGCGTTGCGGATGTAGTACTGCAGCGCGGGGTCCGTCGCGCTGGGGCCGGTCTGGCTCCAGGGCGAAAGGCGCAGGTTCTTGAGCGCCGTGACCACCGATCCGTCGCCGCCCTGGGCGATGATGAGGAGCGGCGTCTCGATGTAGAGCGCGCACTCGGCGTTCACGTTCTGATCGGCCCGGGCCACCAGCGCATCGAGGAGCGGTTGAACTTCCTGAGGCACGGTGTACTGGATGGTCTCGCCCACCCCCAGCTCGATCACGCCCTTGGTGGGGTCGCTCGCCATCATGATGAGATCGGCGGGCTTGCGCAGCACCTGCTCGTCGGAGCAGGGGGTGAGCGTGTTGTTCAGGGACGGCAGGCAGGTGATCCAGGTCACCGTCACGTTGGGGACGGCGGTGGGGTTCGCGAGCAGCGCGCGGAGCGTGATCGTATCGCCCACCTCGGCATCGGCCCAATCGACGCCGTCGCCGTTATCGATGTGCGCCGCCGCGCCCAGAATGCGCAGGCTGTTCACGATCTGATCGTTGCGGTCGAACCCCGACTCGCAGCCCGCCGCCCCGGCCCACACGATCGCGGCCACGATGAACCCCGGCGCCCAGATCGCCCGTTTCAAAATTCGGCCCTCAGCCCCAAGGTCGGAAAGATCGGGAGCCCCGTCAAGGTCGAGTAACCCTGGCAATTGTAGTTTGGGAACAGCGCCTCCGGATTGGCGCGGTTGGTGGCGTTCTGGACGTCCAGGTAGCCGGTGAAGCTCCACCTGTCGTAGACGAAGCGGCGGTCGATCCGCGCGTCGGCCTGGAAGAAGCCCGGCGCCCGCGCCGTGTCCGGGTTCCCCGGAATGCAGTTGTAGCTGCCGTTGTTGGCGTTGAAGATGCCGTTGACGAACGGCGTGTAGGGGTCGCCGCTCGTGTAGCGCAGGCGGGTCCCGAAGGTCCAGTTGTGCTCCGTCTGGTACGACGCGATCAGCGTCAAGATGTGCGTCTGGTCGAAGTCGTAGAGGTGATAGCCGTTCTGGTCCAACGACGGATCGTCGAGCCGCGTGCTGCGCGAGAGCGTGTAGGCCAGCCAGCCGTAGAAGCCGCGCATGATCTGTCGGCGCAGCAGCAGCTCGACGCCGTACGAGCGCCCCTTGCCCAGGTTGGAAAGGTTCAGAGCGTCGCCGGTCATCGGGTTGACAGCGTTCGTGTCTGTCACCAGCCGGTACATGTACTTGTCGTAGAGCGTGAGCTCGAGATCCGTCTGGAAGGGTAGCTTCTGGTCGACCCCCACGCTGTACTGGAGCGACCGCTGATAGCTGAGGCCTGGGTTGCCGAACCGCGCGGTGAGGTCCTGCGGCTGCGGAGGCTCGGAGTAAAGGCCGATCCCACCCTTGAGCACCGTCCTCGGCCCGGCCGTGAAGTACACCGACAGGCGGGGATCGAACCACCAGGAGGCGCCGTTGCCGATGCGGGAGTTGCTGTCGAAGCGCAGGCCGGGCTGAACCCGCCAGCGCGAGCCGAGCGCGACGGTGGCGGAGGTGAAGAAGCCGGGTTGGGCCCAGCCGCCGCTGGCAGAGGCGTTCACCGGCGGGTTGGCGCCGAGGCCGCCGTTGCCGAAGGCGGCGCCCGGCTGGCCGAAGTTCGGGAGGGTGACGTCGTACGAGAAGTATCGCAGCGACGAGTCGGTCCCGAGCTCCAGCGTGAGGCGATCCGAAGGGCGATAGCTGAGGGTGTCGCGCAGGTTCGCGCTCCAGGTGGTGGCGTCGATCCGGATCGCGTTCACCGCTTCGGCGCCGGTATCGTCGTACCCGAACGACAGCACGGCGTCGTTGCGCCAGCTGTGGGCGAACCCGCGCTGCCAGCGGGCGGCCAGCCGGTGAAACTGGATCTCGCTGTCGAACGAGAGCACCCGCGCCGTGTTCTGGTCGAGGATGTCGAGCGCGTCGCTCGATCCGAAGGCGAAGACCGATCCCTGTCCGCCCCACAGCGAATGCACGTACTTGACCTGATAGTCGTAGAACACCGGCGCCACGGTGAGGCCGCTCGGCACCACCGCCTTCAGCACCTGGTCGACCCAGCTGCGGCGGACCGATGCGAAGAAGCTGCCGTCGCCCACCGGCCCCTCGACCATCGCCGCGCCGTCATAGAGATCGACGTGGCCGGCGCCGTGCCACTCGTGCT
>CAYTTF010000081.1:0-14192 GCA_964440665.1 uncultured Myxococcales bacterium
TTAAAAATAATCCCGACCTACACCTTGGTCGCGCTGGCCTTTTCGGTGGCCCTGGTGGGCGCCGCGCGCCCGGCGGAGGCGCGCCTCGTCGATCTCTACGCGGGGGCGACCGCCGGCGGCTTTGGGGGCTGGGGGTCGACGCCCAACACGCCGGACTTTTTCGACAAGACCCACGGCCCCGCCGCCGGTTTCAATCTGGGCGTGAAGCTCCTGATTTTCGATCTGTCGGCGAGCTTTCTGCAGGCCTTCGACGGCTCGGGGACCTCGGGCACTCTGATTCAGTTTCTGCTCGGCACCGAGGTCGACATTCCGCTCGGCGGAGCCAAGCTCCCCGACGGACAGAGCCAGAGTGTCCTCGAACCGAAGATCGCGGGCGGCTTCGGCTTCGGGACGCCGGGACCGGTGAGCCCGCCGCTGACCGACAGCCAGATCTCCGCCAAAGGGATCGTCAGCAACGCGACCTTGGGCTACGAATTCTTCCTGAACCCGTTCGTCGCCATCGGCGCCTCCGGAACCTTCGGCTACCACTACTTCTTCGGTGGCGACGTGGTGAACAGCAGCAACGCCATGGACCACTCGTCCGGCTACCAGCTGATCGGCCTCGGAACCGTGACCTTCCACCTCGGCTACTAGCGCAGCCGACGGAAACCTTTCCGCGCGGCGGTTGTCCTACGTCTGATGTCACATCGGACGAGCCAGCCGAGCACCCAACCTGCAGTGGCCCCGGAAACCCGCGGCGACGGGACCACCGGATTCTTCGCGCTGTCCTGGGCCTGGACCTGGCTCCTCGCGGCGCCGGCGGCGCGGGCCTGGATACAACATCGAGCACCGCCTCCCTACGCGATCGCGTGCGCCGGCCTGAGCGCCTTCGGTCCGCTGCTGGCCGCCCTGGCTGTCGCCGGACCACGCCGGCAACTGCGCGAGGTATTCGGACGCTGGCGCACCAACCCCGCCTGGATCGCGATGGCGCTCTTTGCGCCGGCCGCTATCCACGCGCTGGCAACCGCGCTCTACGTCGCGATCGGCGGCCATCCGGCGCAGTGGTTTCACCCGCCGGTCACATCGGAGCAGGTGGCCGCGCTGGTCGTCTTTCCCCTCGGAGAGGAATTCGGCTGGCGCGGTGTTGCCCAACCCCGGATGGCGCGGCGACACGGCCTGGTGAAGGGATCGCTGCTCGTCGGCCTGGCCTGGGGTCTTTGGCATCTGATGTACAGCATCACGCCGCAGGCCGCCGGCTTCGATCCCCTCGAATTCAGCCTGATCATGGTCGAGTTGCCGCTTTATTCGCTGCTCATTGCCTGGGTCTTCGAGCGATCCAACCGCAGCATGGCGGTGGCCATCGCGTTTCATGCGGGGGCACACCTCGACCACATAGAGCGCGCGTCACGCGCGGATCTCCGGTTGCACGCGCTGCACATTGGCGTGCTGGCCGTCATCGCGATCTTCGCGGCCCGATCTCTGGCGATGCGGGACGCCCGTCGAGTCGCCGCGAGATGGGCGTAGCGCGAGCCTAGGGACCCGCGCGAGCGAGCAGGTCGAGGAAGCGCTCCGGCGGCAAGTACTGGTCGGTCTTGGCGACGACGGCGCCGTCGGGCGAGACGATCCGGATGGCGGGGAGGGTGTCCACGCGATACTTGGCCTTGAGCTCGCCGAGCGCCGGATTCTGATCCTCGCGCGACAGGTCGATGCGCAACAGCGTGAAGTGACCCATGGTCTCGGCGACCTCGGGCCGCGAGAAGACCCGGACGTCGAACTCGTGGCAGGGGATGCACCAGGTGGCCGCGAAATCGATCAGCAGCGGTCGACCGGCCGCGTGCGAGGCCGCGACGGCCGCCGGCTCGTCGGTCATCCAGGCGAGCGCGATATTTCCCTTGGGGGCCAGCAGATAGTTGGTCACGCCGAAAAGTCCCAGCGTCGTGAGCGCCACCGCAAACGCCTTGCGCGCGCGCTCGGTCGGCCCGCCGTGGAAGCTGGCGTGGACGGCGCCGAGCCCGATCCCCACCAAGACCAGCGCCGCCATCTCCAGAGCGAAGGTCGGCTTGCCGGAGCCGAAGTGCGCCAGCGCCGGAACGACGTTCTTGAGGTAGTAGAGCGCGGCCGCGAAGAGGGCGATGCCGAAGACGCTCTTGACCCATTCCATCCAGGCGCCCGGCTTCGGCAGCGACATCGAGAAACCGGCCAGCAGCCAGAAGGGCAGGCCGACGCCGACGCCGTAGGTCGCCAGCAATACGAACCCCCAGCCGGCGTTGCGGGTGGTCGCCACGTAGGCGAGCAGCGACGCCAGCGGCGGCCCGGTGCAGGGCGCGGCGATGATCCCGGCGACCAGGCCCATCAGGAAGGCGCCGCCCAGGCCGCGCCCGCCGATCCGCGACAGGCGCGCCTGTAGCTCCGACGGCAGCGCCACCTCGAAGGCGCCGAACATCGACAGCCCCATGGCGACGAAAAACAGCGCCAGCGGGACGATCACCCAGGGATTGGCCAGGAAGGTCCCGAACGCGCGCCCCACGAGGCCGAAGGTGGTTCCGAGCGTCCCGAACATCACGGCGATCCCCAGGACGTAGGCGGTCGCCAGCAGCAGCGCGCGGCCCCGGGGGACGCCGGCCCGCGCCCCGAAGATGCTGACGGTGATCGGAATCATCGGGTAGACGCAGGGGGTGAGCGCCGTCAGGAACCCGTAGGTGAGGGCGAAGAGAAGGCTGGGGTGCGATCCGCTGCCCATGGTATTTCACGAGTATAGCGGTCCCTGGCGTTGCGCACGCGCGCGGCAACCTGTAATTTCCGACGCGGTCCCGCCATGCCCGCGCCCCCCCAGCCGGACTCGGATCTCGAAGGAGCCCGCCCATGAGCACGCAACGGCGCTGGTCGGGTCCGTCGCTGGGTCGGCTCGCGGTGATGGGCGCCGGTCAGATCGGCGGCTCGGTCGCGCTGGCGGCGCGCGCGGCGGGCGCGGTCACCGAGGTGGTGGCGTGGAGCCGCACCCAGGAGAAGCTCGATCGCGCGCGGGCGCTCGGGATCATCGATCGCGCGGCGCCGTCGGCCGCGGAGGCGGCCCGGGGCGCCGCGCTGGTCGTGATCGCGACCCCAGTGCGCAGCCTGGGCGAGATCGCCGCCGAGATCGCCCCGGTCCTCGACGCCGGCGCGCTGGTCATCGACGTCGGGTCGGTGAAGGCGGCGGCGATCGCCGCGGTCGAGCCAAAGCTCGCGCCGGGCGCCTACGTCGCCTGTCACCCGGTGGCCGGGATCGAGCGCGTCGGTCCCGATGCCGCCAGCCCGCTGCTCTTCGAAGGCAAGCGTTGCGTGATCTGTCCGACGCCGCGCAGCCGCGAGGAATCGGTGGTCATCATCGAACGACTCTGGACCGCGATGGGCGCCGAGCCCGTGCGCATGGACGCCGACCTGCACGATCGGGTGCTGGGCGCCGGCAGCCACCTGCCGCATGTCGCCGCATACGCGCTGGCCGCGACGCTGGGCGGGCTTTCGCCCGAGGTGATCGAAGGGCTGAGGCGGCTTCCAACCACCAGCCTACGCGACACCACGCGCGTCGCGGCCTCCAGCCCGGTCATGTGGCGCGACATCTTCCTCGAGAATCGGGACGAGGTCTTGCCGCTCATCGAGGCGCTCTCGCTTCAGGTCGAAGCGCTGCGGGCGGCAATTGCGGCGGGCGATGGCGACCGCATCGGCGAGATCCTTGGGGCGGCCAAAGCGGGACGTGACCGGGTGGTCCCGGGCTAGCGGCGAGATCTTCCGATGGTGATCTTCCGATGGTGAAACCGCGACGGTTCATGCGGCTCGCCGCGGGTGTCGGCCTGGGGGGACTGTTCGCCCTCGGCTGCGCGGAAACGCCGATCGCCGGATCCGCGACGCCCGCCGGGCCGCGCAGTGCGGCCGACGACAGCGATCTGTGGAACCTGGCGCCTTCCAACGCCGATGCGCTGGCGGACGTCGATCTGGCGGCGTTGCGCGCTTCGGCCTGGTCGCGCTCGCTCATGGCGAGCGGCTTTTCCGGCGATCGCGACGAGAGCCGACGGCTCTTCGGCTACGACCTCTTCGCCGAGGGCGAGCGGATGCTGGCGGTAGGGACCGAGACGGCCGGCACCCCGCGCACGCTGACCATCGTGCGTGGGAAGTTCGACCCGGCCCGCATCGGCGCGGCGTTCCTGGCGGCCACACCCGGCGCCAAGGTCGGGCGTTGGCGCGACAGTCTCCTGTGGGAAGGCGGCGGGCGCGCCGTGGCGCTGGTGACGCCGCGAACGCTCGCCCAGGGCGAGCCCGACGCGGTCCGCGGCGCGATCGACGCCGCCTGGGGGATCATCCCGGACGCGCGCCCCGGCCCGCTCGGCACGCTGCGCCGGACGCTCGACGCCGACCACAACGTCCCCGCGGTCTTCGTGGTGCTCTCCTTGACGGAGGGAATGCGCCGCCGGGCGGCCGGCACCATCGATCTGCCACCCGGGCTCACGACGGCGGCCGCGCGCCTCGATCTGGGGGACGATCTGAATCTCGATCTGCTGGCCGTGCTGGGCAGCGGGTCCGACGCCACCGCGGCGGCGGCGACCTGGAGCCTGGCGCTGCGGGCGCTCGGCCAGCAGCGGATGCTCGCGCTGCTGGGCCTCCGCCCGATCCTGGACGGCCTGTCGCTGGGCGCCGAGGGCGCGCGGGTCCACGGCCACCTGCGCATCCCGGCGGAGCGGCGCGAGGGCCTCGCCAACAAGCTGCTGGCGGTTCTGCAGATGGTGGCCAGCGCGTCCCGCTGATCTCGTGATAAGTGATGCAGCGATGTCGACTTTCCTGCGCGTCCGCCGCTCCGCTGCGCTGCGCGGGACCTGTGGAGTTCCGGGCGACAAGTCGATCTCGCACCGCGCGCTGCTGTTCGGCGCGCTGACCGACGGCGTCGTCGAAGCCAGCGGCCTCGGCCGCGGCGGCGACAACCTGTCGACCGCGTCGGCGTTGCGGGCGCTGGGGGTCGAGGTCGAGATCGCCGGCAGCGATGCGCGCGTTCACGGCGTCGGCTTCGCCGGCCTGCGCGCGTCGGCCGCACCGCTCGACTGCGGCAACTCGGGCACCACCATCCGCCTGCTGGCGGGCCTGCTGGCGGGCCGCCCCTTCGAAACCGAGCTGTGTGGCGACGCCTCGCTCACGCGCCGCCCAATGCGCCGGGTGGCCGAGCCACTGCGAAAAATGGGCGCGACCATCGAGGGGCGCAACGATCCCGCGCGCCCCGGAGACATTTTTCCGCCGCTGCGCATCCGGGGCGGCGCCCTGACCGGGATTCGATACGACCTGCCGGTGGCGAGCGCGCAGCTCAAGACCGCGCTCATTCTCGCCGGGCTGCAAGCGCGGGGACCGACCGTGCTGCGCGAGCCGGCCCGCTCGCGCGATCACACCGAACGGATGCTGCGCTTTTTGGGCGCGCCGATCTCCGTCGACGCCGGCGGCGCGATCACCGTCGAACCGGACGGCTGGGACGGCCGGCTGCGCGCCGCACGCATCGCGATCCCGGGCGATCTGTCGTCGGCGACGTTCCTGATCGTCGCGGCGCTGACGGTTCCCGGCAGCGAGATCACCGTCGAGAACGTCGGCCTCAACCCGACCCGCGCGGGGGCGCTGGACGTACTCCGCGCCATGGGCGCCGATCTGACCATCGACGTCACGGGCGACGCGATGGGCGAACCGGTCGGGCGGGTGCGGGCGAGCGCCAGTCGACTCCACGGGACGCGCGTCGACGGCGATCTGGCGTTGCGGGCGATCGACGAGATCCCGGCGCTCGCGGTGGCCGCCGCGCTGGCCGACGGGGAAACGGTGTTCGCCGATCTGGCCGAGCTGCGCATCAAGGAGTCGGATCGCATCGCGGCGCTGGCCCGCGAGCTCGGACGGGCGGGCGCGCACGTCGACGAGCGCCCCGACGGATTCGTGGTCACCGGCCTCGGCGCCCGACCGCCGGCCGGTGGCACGGTGGTGCCCGAGCACGATCACCGGATCGCGATGGCCGGCGCGATCCTGGGTCTCACCTCCGCCGAGGACACGATCGTGCCGACCGCCGACATCCTGACCTCGTTCCCGACCTTCGCCGAGACGCTGGCGGGCCTGGGGGCTGCGATGGAGAGCTCCTAGTCGGCCGCCGCGTCGATGGGAACGCCCAGGTCACAAACGGTCCCGGAGCCGCACTTGGCCAGCGTCAAGACGAAGTCGAAGCCCGTGCAGGCGGTGGCGCCGATCGCGTCCAGACACACGCTGAGCTGCGCGTTATCGATCCTGCCCTGACAGGTCGCCGCCGGCCAAGCATCTTCCCATTTCCCTTCCCAGGCGGTGATGCACGAGCTGTAGTCGGAGTAGGTCAGCCCAATGCCGATGTCCATGCAGGTTTGATATCGCATGCAGGTTGCCTGGGCCGCCTGGTCTCGGGCCGCAACCCGCGTGTCGGTCACGCCGCCACAGCCCCGGGCCAACAGCGCGCCCGCCCCCGCCAGCCCCAGAAGAACGACTCGTTGCAACCAGCGTGTCTTCGTCGTCATGCCGATCTCCTTGTTCCGTCGCTCACCAACGCCAGGCGACCGCCACGCCCGTGACCGGGTCGACTCCGCGGCTCCGGACTATCGTGACGTAAGCACCGGTCAGCGTCAGCGCCACCCCCGCGCCGATGAGAACGCCGCCCGCGGCGTTGCGGGCGCGGTTCTCCGAGCACATCGTGCCGGTGCAGCTCCCCTCCGAGGCGAGCACGGCCGCGCCGGTGGCGATCGACAGCGCCCCCGCCATGGCCAGCAGGGCCGGTCCGACTAGGCGCGGCGGGGGCGGCGCCACCGGTGGCGGGGGCGGGGGAGCGGGCGGCGTCAGCTCGTCGATGTGGGCCCGGAGCGCGTCGGCCAGCCGCAACATCGTCGCGCGCGCCTCGGCGACCGTGCAGACGTCGCAGCTCTTCGATTCGGTGGCGATCGGCAGAGCGGCGGGGGCGGCGCCTTCGGTCGAGAACAGGCGCACCACGCTCTTGTAACTGTTTCCCGCGACGTCGACCCGCGCCCGCACGACGTAGCCGACGTCGAGCAATTGACCGATGGCCTTGAGGCAAGGGGAGGCGTCGCAGTGCTGCAGCTCGGGGTGCCCGTCCAGCCGGCGCGCGGTGTCGATCGGGTCCAGCACCTGCACGCCCGCGCGCACCAGGCCCAGGACGAAACCGTCCTGCAGCTGGATGCCCAGCGCCGGCGGCGGACCCCCGTCGATCTGAAAGTCGGGAATCGCGACCCGCGTCCGCGCAAGGGCGGCCGATGCCACGCAGGCGTTGGCAACGAGGCCCAGCGCGACGGCGGCGGTCAGGCGCATCTGCGCGTCATCTTACTCCAAATGCCTCAATTGGAGGGGCACCCGCTCGGAACACAGGAAGCGGGCAGGCCGTGTGCCGGCAGATCGAAGCAGAGGTGCTGGTGGTCGTTGTCCGGGAGCTGCGGGCAACGGGCCGCTGCCCAGCAAACGTCGCGGGTGGCGTCCGCCTCGCACGAGAAGACCGCGCGGGCGGGCGACGAGAGGTAGTCGATCTCGAGGCGCGCACGGCCGAGCGCGCTGGCGCCGACCAACCCGTCGAGCTCCGGCCCCTCGGGGAGCACGTCGAACCGGAGCGCCTGCAAGAAGGGCTCGCTGTCCGAGATGATTGCGACCGGGATGTCTCCGTCGATCTCGAGGTAGGCGGCGCTGTTCTGCGCCTCGCCGGTGTGGTCCGGGTCGAAGTCACACGGCGAGCCGCAGATGGGCGGCACGGGGTTGGCCAGGGAAGGGTTCATGACCGTCTGGTACGAGACGATCTCCGTGCGCCGGGCGCGCGCGAGCTCGACGCACGGGCCGGGATCGAGGTTGGTGCCGGCTTCCAGGTTGACCAGGGCGAAGCGGGGGATCGTCGACCAAGTCGCGTCGATGGGGATCGGCCAGGTCGCGACCAGCAGCGGGTTCGGAATCTCCGTCGGAACCGTCCCGCCCGCGCCGGTGACCGCCGCCATGACCCGTGTCCAGGCGGATCGGCTCAAGACCAGCGGGCCGACACCGGTGTCGACCATGAGGGAGAGGTCGACGCCGGTTCTGAGCTCGGGCTTGTTGGTGGCGTCGGCGGCGGTGCAACAGGTCGGAGCGAAGGTCGGAGCGAGGGGCACCCCGGGCGGGAAGCTGCTCGGGTCGAAGCTGCTCGGGACGGCACAGCCGCGGAGCACGACGCGGGTGGGCGGGACCTGGAGCGGACCGCGCAGGCCCAGGAAGTCGGAATCACCATCGGCGGTGACTTCACCGCCGCCGAAGAGGGTGAAACCCAGGACCGCGAAGCCGGCATCCTCGAGGAAGGATTCGTCGGCGCCCAGGTGGTTCCAGAAGGTCATTGACGAACAGAGCGCCGTACCCCCGGCCGCGCAGAGCGCGCCGAAGCGAAACTCGACCGAATAGTTGAGCAGCAGATTGGCGCCCAGAATCCCTTGCGGGATGGGGATGAGCGTCGCGTCTCCCACGGGCTGGAGCGGCAACTGGAGAACGTCGAGGTTGCGGAACCGCCCACGCAGCGGCGGATCCGCTGCCCCCCCCCCGTCGAAGAGGTCGAAGCCGCTTTGCATGGTTTGCAGATGGCCGGCCGCCGGTCCCGAAAGGATCGTCACCGGACTGCCCGTGTCGACCACCATCTGGAAGGTCTGGCCCGCCGGCGCATCGGGCGCCCCGGCGGTGGCCAGGAGCGCGCCGCCCGTCGCGACACCGTTGCCGAGCGGCGCCCGATCGAGCGCGATGGGAAACGAATCAACGGTGCAGCAGTCCTGGCTACAGCCGGAAAGGGAAGCGGCCAGGAGGCCGGCGCCGGCCAGCAGCGCCACCGCACCCGCGCGACCAAACCCCGTCGGCAGACGGGTCATTACCCGCCGTCGTCTTCTTTCTCGTCGAGCTTCTTCTTCATCTTCTTGAGGAGCGCGTCGAACCCGTCGCGGTTGATGATCTTGCTGAACTCGGCGCGGTAGTTCTCGAGCATGCTCTGCTCGTCGGTCACGACGTCGTAGACCACCCAGCGATCCGCCTTCCAGATCATCTTGTACTCGAGCGCGACCTTGGCCTTCTTGCCGTGCGAGCTGGTGTTGAGCGTCGCGCTGACAGAGGCCTCCGTCCCGTCTTTCTCTTCCTTTTCGTACTTGATGTTGTAGTTGGGGCTGCCGTGGACCTGCCGCAGGTAGCTGCGCTCCACCAGCTCGCGCAACGTGGTAACGAACTCGTCGTGCTGCTTGGTGGTCAGCTTGTCCCAGTTCTTGGCCAGCGCGCGGTGCGCCAGCTCGCCGTAGTCGAGAAACGAGCCGACCAGCTTCTTGACCTCGCTGCGCTCCAGCTCCGCCTCGGGCGACCAGTTCGGCTTGTTCTTCTGCAGCACCTTGTCGAGCTGGGCGTTGGACTTCTTCAGCTCCGCCATCGGGCTGCCGGAAGGGGGCGCATCTGGGGCGTGGGCCGCCTTCGCGCCGGAGGGGAGCGCCTCGGCGGCGCGGACCGTCTTCGCGCCGAACGCGATCGTCCCGGTCAGGACCGGGGCGATCAGAATCGTCAGAGGCAGGCGGCGCAGGCTCAGCATCATGCCTTCTACATAGCAGCGGTCGGCACCCGAGGGGAAGTTATGCAGCCCACACCCCCGCGTGCTACCGTAAAATGACGATGGCCGGCCGCGATTCAGGCCCCGAATCAGGCCCCAAAGATCGCCCTTTGTCGGCGGAGCCCGGCGCCGCAAGTGGAGAAGGCACAACAGGTCCCGACTCTTTTAGCGCCAAGGATTGGCTGGGGAAGACCACCGGCGAAATGCGCGACAACTTCGCGCGCAACCGGCGGGTCATTTCATTCGGCGAGTACCTCAGTCTGTTTGGCACCGATCCGGCGCAGCAGCTCCGCTCGGCCGGCCAATACCTGCGCGACGTCTTCGATTACTTCGGCACCGAACCCATCCGCACGCCGCGCGGACCGATGATTCGCTGGCGGCTTTTCGATTGCCCGTGGGACGGGGGCAAGGACGCGCTCGTCGGACAGGAGGAGGTCCAGGCCGCCGTCTATCGGCTGGTCTCGAACTTCGCGCGGGAAGGGCGGACCAATCGCCTGGTTCTGCTCCACGGCCCCAACGGGAGCGCCAAGTCGACCTTCGTCGCCTGCCTGCAGCGCGGGATGGAGCACTACTCGACACTCGATGAAGGGGCGCTGTACAAGTTCACCTGGATCTTTCCGACCCAGAAGCTGACCAAGGGGGGCATCGGGTTCGGCGGCGGGTTCGGGCCCGAAGGAGCGCCCGAGACCTTCGCCTACCTCGAGGACGAGCTCATCGAGTCGAAGATCGCCGACGAGATGCGCGACCATCCGCTCTTGCTCTTGCCGCGGACGAAACGCCGCGAGCTCATCGCCCGGCGGCTGGAGGCGATGGGTCGCGGCGGCTTCCGATCGGCCGACTATCTGCTGCGCGGCGATCTGTCGCACCGCAACCGGCAGATCTTCGAGGCCCTGCTGTCGTCGTACCACGGCGACCTCGGCAAAGTGCTGCGCCACGTGCAGGTCGAGCGCTTCTTTGTCTCGCGCCGCTACCGGCAGGCGGCGGCCACCGTCGAGCCACAGCTGGCGGTCGACGCGCGCTCGCGGCAGCTCACCATGGATCGATCGCTGGCGTCGCTGCCGGCGGCGCTGCAATCGCTGACGCTCTACGAATATCAGGGCGAGCTGGTCGACGGGAACCGGGGCGTGATCGATTTCGCCGACTTGCTCAAGCGGCCGCTCGAGTCGTACAAATATCTACTCGGCACGGTGGAGCAGGGGCGGGTTTCGCTCGACGTCGCCAGCCTCGAGCTCGACACCGTGTTCATCGGATCGTCCAACGAGGGCTATCTGGCGGCATTCAAGGAGATCCCCGAGTTTCAGTCGTTCAAGGGGCGGATGGAGCTGGTGCGCGTGCCGTACCTGCTCGACTACCGGGTCGAGCAGCGGATCTACGAGGCGCAGATCCGCGCCTCGCACGCCGAGTCGGGCAAGCACGTGGCGCCGCACGTCGCCTGGGTCACGGCGCTCTGGGCGGTGCTGACGCGCATGAAGAAGCCGCTGGCCGAAAAATACGGCAAGGCTCTCTCGGACATCGTGCTCAAGCTCAGCCCGCTCGAAAAGGCGCAGCTGTACGCCGACGGCATCACGCCGGAGGGGCTCACCACCGAGCAACAACGCGATCTGCTGGCGGGGGTAGAGAAAGTCGCCCGCGAATCGGACAACTACCCCAACTACGAAGGCCGGACCGGCGCCTCGCCGCGCGAGATGAAGCTGGTCATCATGAACGCCGCGCAGAGCACGCGGCACGCCTGCCTGTCGCCGTTCGCGGTGTTCGACGAGCTGGAGGAGCTGGTGCGCGGCGTGACCGTCTACGAATTCCTCAAGCAGGAGACGCTGCCGGGCGGGTTTCACGAGAACCGCAAGTTCGTCTTCGAGGTCCGCGACAAGCTGATCGATCGCATCGACGACGAGGTCCGGACCTCGATGGGCCTGGTCGACGAGCGGCGTTACATGGAGCGCTTCGAGCGCTACGCCGCCCACGCCTCATACTGGGTCAAGCGCGAGAAGGTCCCCAACCCGATCACGGGCCGCGACGAAGATCCCGACGAAGAGATGATGACCGACGTCGAGCGAATCCTGCAGGCCTCGGGACGCCGCGACGAGTTCAGGCGCGAGGTGATCAGCAAGATCGGCGCCTGGTCGATAGATCACCCGCGCCAGAAACCCGACTACGACCAGATCTTCCCGCGCCAGATCGCCGAGCTGCGCGAATCGTTCTTCGAAGAGCGCAAGAAGCAGGTCCGCAAGATCAACGAAGATCTCCTGGTGTTGCTCACCGACGGCGCCGCCCGCATGCAGCCCGACGCCGCGGCGGGCGCGGCCGCCACCCTGGCGACCCTGAAGTCCCGCTTCGGCTACTGCGACAACTGCGCCAAAGACGCCGTCCTCGCCCTCATCCGCAAGCGGTACTCGTAGATCGGGTCGACTACGGCGTGCCGCGCGGGGGCAGCGCGACGGTGGCGGGCGGGGTTTCGCCGCTGGCGGCGACGGGGCTGTTGGCGGCGTCGCGACCGGCCGACAGGCGATCGACGGTGTCGAGTAGGTTCGCGGCCAGGTCGCGGGCGACCGGCACGTCGCGGGTGATCGCGCGCGATAAATCGCGCCCCCGCTTGCGCTCGTCGGCCGATGACGGGTTGGCCAGCGCCTTCCTGTAGTCGATGGTGTGCAGGATCTGAAGGCGAATCGAGTCGCCCACGCGGGCCAGCAGATCGCGCTCCTCGCCGCCCAGCGCAGCCGGCGGCCACTCGCGCCAGCCGGTGGTTCCCAGCACCCACAGCCGACCGAGCTCGCCGAAAGAGCCACTCTTTGGAAGATCTTCGATGACCGCGACGCGCCGATCGTCGAGCGGAAACTGGCGGCCGTAGAGATGGTAGAGCAGCACGCCGTCCGAAACCTCGGCCCGCACGAACAGCCCTCCGAAATCGAACAGCGGCAACGTGCCGGCCGCCAGCGTCTCCTTGAGGAGGTCCCGCTCGGCGACGCCCGGCGCGCCCGACGATCCCTCCGTGAGCGCGCGCGGAAGGTGCTTCTTCTTGCGCATGAAGTCGGCGAGCTGATCGATTCCCACCACCACGTTCAGCGCGCTGTGCCCCTTGTAGCCGGCGTGGTAGATGCCGACCAGCTCGAGATCGCGGGACTTGCACGAGGCCGCCAGCACCGGGCTCCCCGAATTTCCCTCGGCGAGGAGCGCGTCGATGACGAAGTCGACGTGGTCCCATCCCTGCTCTTGATCGCGATCGTAGGGGTTGACCACCTTGCCGCTCGAGACCGCCTGCATGACCCCCAGCGGGAAGCCGCGCACCTCGACCGCGTTCCCCTGGCGCAGCGCGGAGCTCTTGCCGATCTTGTAGGGGATGACGGTGAGCTTCTGGCCGGCCTTCAAGACGGCCGCGTCCAGCAGCGGGTCGACGGCGACGCGGGTGAGGACGATCTGCCCGGGCTCGAAGTCGTCGCGCTCGTCGCGCACGATGCGCAGCCGGTCCTCGACGCGCTTGCAGCCTTCCGGGACGCCGTCGATCCGGTGGAAGGTGTCGGTCACCTCGGGCCAGGCCGCCACGTGCTCGTTGGTGAGCAGGTAGGTGTCGTTGCCGGAGACCTCGTAGGCGAAGGCGGTGCCGAGCTCGCTGGCCTGGACGCGGCGCCGGCGCAGCTTGCCGTCGGGCCCGAAGAACGGACACTCATACTTGGCGCTGCTGCGCACCAGGTAGCTGAACTGACTGCGCGGGCCCTGTTCGATCTCGCGGGTCCGCAGCGATCCTACCTGGAGTGAGTCGGCGTACTCGCCCTCGCACAGAAGGCCGGTGGTCGCCGACAGACGCGACCGCGTTACCACGTCGAAGGCGATGCCGATGACGATCAGCAAACCGAAGAGCGGCATCCAGCGATGGAGCCAGCCTTGCGACGGTAACCTCAGCCAGCTCTGCGGCGGTAACTTCATCCGAGCCTGCGGTTTCAGCGTAGCATGCGGGCGAAAGAGACCGCGAATATGCCCAAAGCTCCGACGGTAACCCAGATCGACGTGATCCGCGCGGCGGTGGCGCTCGCCAACCGACCGAGCGTCGACCACTTCTTGTACGTGGGAGACCTACCGTTGCCCGAGGAGGCTTTTCGCGGCCACCCTCGTGCCCGCAAGCGCCTGGTCCAGGCGGTGGTGGCGCCCAGCCAGCGCGACGTGATCGAGACCGCAGGCATCCAGGTGCTGCCGCTGCCGGAATACGACCTCGGCCGTCCCGAGAAGCTCAAGATCGCTCTCGTGAGCGGCATCACGCGCGGCATCTACAAGGAGGGCGACGTGGTGGTCAGCTTGCTCTCGCGCAAACCGGCCACCTATCCCGATTCGATCCTGGTGGTCACCGTCGGTCAGGACGACGAGGAGGGATCGTTCGGCTTCCTGCAGGCCAAAGGCGTGTCGCCCGGGTTGATGGACGCGCTCATCGAGCTGGCGATCAGCATCGGCGTCGAAGGGTGGGAGGGCCGCCCCGTCGGCGCGCTGTTCGTGGTGGGCGACTCCAACACGGTGATGGAGAAGTCGCGCCAGCTCACGCTCAATCCGTTCCAGGGCTACTCGGAAGACGAGAAGAACATCATGAACCCCGACGTGCGCCACGCGCTGCACGCCTTCGCCG
>CAYTTF010000082.1:0-14074 GCA_964440665.1 uncultured Myxococcales bacterium
CGCCGGTTCAGGCTCGCCATCGTCGACGAGTTTCAGGACACCGATCCCATCCAGTGGCGGATCTTCCGAGCGATCTTTCAGGAGAGCGGCGGCGCCAACCCCCTCTATTTGGTCGGCGATCCGAAGCAGTCCATCTACGGATTTCGCGGCGCCGACGTCGCGACCTACCAGGCCGCCTGCGACGTGGTCGCGCCACCGGCCGAGGCGCACCACCTGACGCGCAACTTTCGCTCCACCGGCCCGGTCATCGATGCCTACAACGCGATCCTCGATCAGGGGGCCGAAGAGCCGTTCTTCAGCGCGGGCGTCGGGTACCACAGCCCGGTCGTCTTCGGTGGTGCGGACGCCGGTGCGGAGGCGCCGAGACCGCCCGTGACGCTGCTGCGGGTGACGGCAGACGAAGAGGTGACGCGTCTGCCGATGCGGTCGGTGCGGGACGGCCTGTCGCGTGCGGTCGCCGACGAGATCGCGGCTCTGCTGGCGGCGCCGAATCCGCCGCCCGCCCGCGAGATCTTCGTCCTGACCCGCACCTGGCGCGAGGCCGCCGCCGCCGCGGCCGCCCTGGGCGCGCGCGGCGTCCCCACCGTGCTCTACAACCAGGAGGGGCTCTATCTATCGCCCGAAGCGCGCCACGTCCGCGATCTCCTGCGGGCCATCGCCGATCCGCACGATCGGGCCAAGCGCCTGCGGGCCTGGCTCACCCCGTTCTTCGGGCTGACGCTGGAGGATCTGCCGGCCGCCGCCGCCGCCGACCGCGATCATTCGCTCTACGGGCGGCTCTTCGCCTGGCACGACGCCGCCACGACCCAGCCGCTTCCCACGCTCTACGCGCGCATCCTGAACGACAGCGGCGTCGTCTTGCGCGAGCTGTTCCTGGGCGAGAGCGCGCGCCGGCTCACCAACTATCGCCATCTCTTCGAGGTGCTGGCGGCGGACGGGGCACGCGCCGCGCGACCGCTCGGCGACGTCGTCCGCCGGCTGTCCGCCCTGTGCGAAGGGCTGATTGTCCCCGCACCCGAAGAAGGAAACGTGCAGCGCCTCGAGAGCGATCGCGACGCCGTCCAGGTCATGACGATGCACAAGGCCAAGGGGCTGGAGGCCGACATCGTCTTCGTCTACGGCGGCTACAGCCCGTCGCCGAACCGGGGCGTCCGCAGCTACGTAACCGACGGAAAACGGCTGGCGCTGGCGGGACCACCGCGACGCAAGGCGATCGTCGACCTCATCAAGCAGGAACGCGACGGCGACGACCAGCGCCTCTACTACGTGGCGCTGACCCGCGCGCGGCGGGCCCTCTATCTCCCCTACTCGGGCAACTCGCCCGAGGGCGATGTATCGGACGTCTCGATCGATGCCAACCCTCGCGAAGATCTCTGGCGATTGAACGGTGGGTACCGCCACGTCAACCGGCGACTGCGCGCGGTGGCCGGCGCGGAGGACGGGCGGAAACACTTCGCGACCCGCGACGTTGCCATCGGCCACCAGATGGCCGACGGGCGAGAGGGTCCCCCGGGTCAAGCGGCGGCGCTGGCGGCCTGGCGACCGGCGCCGAATGATCTCGCGCCGCAGCTGCCCGATCCGGAGCTCGCGCGCCTGCGACGACGACGCGCCGGGCCCGTGCTGACGTCGTACAGCCGGATCAAGCACTCCGAAGGCGGCTACCGGCCACCCACCGAGATCGCGGACGAAGCGGCCGAGCTGCAGCCGCTGCCCGACGATGAGCTGCCCGGCGGCGCGCGGGCGGGCATCTTCCTGCACGATCTGCTGGAGACGACTCCGCTCGAGACGCTGCGCGAGACGCCCGACCTCGCGCGCTGGGAGGCGCGGGCGGACGTACAAGCTCTGATCGAAGCCACCCTCCGCCGGCACGGGCGGGATCCCCGACAGGCGGGCGCGGCGGGGCGGCTGGTGCACGCGGCCCTGACCTCGCCGCTGCCCGTGGTGGGCGGGACGCTGCCCGGCCTGGTGGGGGCCGCGCGGGTGGCGCGCGAGATGGAGTTCCTCTTCCCCTTTCCCGCCGCCGCCGGCGGCGCCGATCGTGGGTTCGTCAAAGGGTTCGTCGACGTCATCTTCGAGCACGGGGGACGGGCCTACTTTGGCGACTGGAAGACCGATCGCCTCCCCGCCTGGGACGACACGACCGTCGATGGGCACGTGGCCCGGAACTACGCGCTGCAGGAGCAGCTCTACGCGCTGGCGCTGATCCAGATGCTGGGCGTCACCGACGAAGCCAGCTACCAGGAGCGCTTCGGCGGCACGCTGTATCTGTTCGTGCGTGGCATGCCGGGCGCCATCCGCAGCCGGCGGCCGACCTTCGCGGAGGTCACGGATTGGCGCGATCAGATCGCCGACAAGCTCGGCGCCCCGGAGGCGCCGTGAGCGCGTCCGAGCGACGGTGGCCGCCCGAGTGGGCGCGCGATCTCTGCGGAGACGACGTCGACGAGGCCTCCGTCTACCTGGCGATCGAAGCCGGCAGCTGGCCGGTCGGGCTCCACCCCCGGCCGCGGCGCGCCTTCGCGCTGCTGGTGCTGGCGTCGGTCGACGCGCGGTCCGAAGGGGCGACGCGGCTTTGCCTGTCACCGACGACCGATCTCGGCGCGCGCCTCGAACGATTGGGCGCGGGCGCAGACGATCGCGCCGCCGCCCTGGCGCTCGCCGCCGCGATCTCGGATGACGCGACACTCGCGCCGCTGGTGGGGCGCCCGGGCGACTACCGCCCGTTCATCGTGGACGGCGCGTATCTGTATCAGGAGCGCGACCTGCGCATCGAGACCCGGCTCGCCGCGGCGATGGTTGCGCGAATCACCGCGCCCGCGATCCCCGTCGCGGACGCCGACCTGGCGCGGGCCCGAGCGGCAGCGACCACGTCGGTCCGGACCTGGACCACGGCGCAGGCGGCGGCCCTGCAGGCGGCCGTGCAGCGACGCCTCACGGTGGTCACGGGCGGTCCGGGCAGCGGCAAGACGGCGCTCATCGGCGGCATCGTGCGGGCCTGGACGGCGCTCGGGATCGCCGGCGACGGCATCGCGATCGCCGCGCCGACCGGCAAGGCGGCCAATCGGATCGCCGAGTTGGTCGCCGCCGACGCGCCCGGTGTCGCGACGCCGGGCACGCTTCACCGGCTGCTCGGTTTTTCCGCCGCGCGCCTCGACCTGCAGGGCGGCGAGTACCGGCACCACGACAACCGCCCCCTGCCCCACGCCGCGGTGATCGTCGACGAAGCGTCGATGGTGGGCCTGCCGTTGCTCGAGCAATTGACCCGCGCCCTGCACCCCGACGCGCGTCTGGTCCTGCTGGGCGACGCCGACCAGCTGCCGGCGATCCAGGCCGGCAGCGTCTTTCGCGATCTCGGCGCTGTCGCCATCCGCCTGCCCGAGAGCCACCGCATGGATCCTGCCAACGCGGCGGGCGCCGGTGTCCTCGAAGCCGCGCGGGGCGTCGCCCGCGGGGAGCTCGTCGATGACGGCGGGGAAGCGCGATCGATCACCGAGCTGAAGTTTTCGGGATTCGAGCGGCTCGACCCCGGCGCGGGCGCCTCGGCGAGCGCCGGCCGGCGGATGATCTCGGCGTTCGTCGACCATTGGTACGCCACCTGGCTGCGGTTGCCGACCGAAGACGGCGTCGCGCTCGGGCGGGTCTTCGCCCCGCGAGACGGCGCGCTCGACGCGGTCGATGCCGCGATGGTCGGCGCCCTGCTCGAGCGCCACCGCCGGCTGCGCCTGCTGACCGTCACCCGCGTCGGGTTCACCGGCTCCGATCGCATCAACGCGGCCCTCGCCCAGCGCGCCATCGAAGACGCCGGCCTGCTGGCCGGATCCGACGGGCCGGCCCCCGGTACCCCGGTCATGATGACCGAGAACGACTACGATCGCGATCTGATGAATGGCGATCAGGGGATCGTCGTTCGCGCCGCGGCCGGCACTGCGGGCGCGGCGACGACGGTCGCGGTCTTCCCGCGCGGCGGCGCGATGGTGCCGTTTCCGATCGCCACCCTGCGCGGCACCCTCACGGTCGCCTACTCGATGACGGTCCACAAGGCGCAAGGCAGCGAGCTCGACCAGGCCGCGCTGATCTTGCCGGAGACCGATCTGCCGCTCCTGTCGCGCGAGCTCATCTACACCGCGGTGACCCGCGCGCGCCGGTCGATGGTGGTGGTGGGACGCCGGGCGTTGCTGGAGCAGGCGATCGCGCGGCCGATCGCCCGGTCCTCTGGCCTCGCCGAGCGCCTGGCCGCGCACGGCGTGCCGCCCGAGGCCGCGCCTCAGCCGAGGCCGTAGTCGGCGATCTTCTTGGCCACCGTCGGATACGAAACGCCGAGAAGCCGCGCGACCGCCGTGCGATTGCCCCCCACGAACGCCAGCAGCCGGGCGATGTACGCCCGCTCGAGCCCCTCCAGATCGGGCGGCCGGCCCGCCGGGTCGAGCTCGAGCGCGAAGAACGCGGGCGCAGCCATCGGCGCAGCCGACCCGGCCGCCACCGTGCGGGCCGGCCCGGACAGGACGATGCAATCGGGCTCGATCACCTCGCGCGTCGACAGGATCACCGCCCGCTCGATCACGTTGCGCAGCTCACGCACGTTGCCGGGGTAGTCGTAGGCCAGCAGCAGGCGCTCGGTCTCGGGCGCGAACCGCGAGGCCGGCTTGCGCATCCGCGTGGCGAAGCGCTCGAGAAAATGCGCCGCGAGCGGCAGGATGTCCTCCGGCCGCTCGTGCAGCGTCGGCACCCGGATGTGGAAGACGTCGAGCCGATGGTAGAGGTCCAGACGAAACGCGCCCCGCTCGACCTCGTCGGCCAGCTCCTTGTTGGTGGCCGCCACCACCCGCACGTTGACCGACAGATCGCGCGTGCCGCCGAGGCGCCGGAAGGTCATCTCCTCCAGCACCTTGAGCAGCTTGGCCTGGGTGGCCATCGGCATCTCGCCGACCTCGTCGAGCAGCAGCGTCCCGCCGTCGGCCTCCTCGAACAGGCCGCGCTTCTGGGTCCTGGCGTCGGTGAACGCCCCCCGCTCGTGGCCGAAGAGCTCGCTTTCGAGCAGGCTCTCCGGCACCGAGGCGCAGTTGATCTCGACGAAGGGGCCGTCCTTGCGCCCGCGGGTCCGCCGCGCGATCAGGTCGGCGATCAGCTCCTTGCCCGTCCCCGATTCGCCCTGGATCAGCACGGTGGTGTCGGGGGCCTCGGCCACCTTGTCGACCATGACGATCACCTTCTGCATCGCGGCCGACTTGCCGACCACCAGATCGCCCATCGCCGCCTGGGTCCGTCCGGTCAGCTGTCGGACCTGGGCGCGCAGTCGCTTGGCCTCGATCGCCTTGCGCATGGTGACCAGGAACTCGGGGAGCTGCAGCGGCTTCGACAGATAGTCGAACGCCCCCAGCTTGAGCGCCTGCACCGCGCTGGCGACGTCGGCGTAGGCGGTGGCCACCACCACCAGCGTGTCGACGCCGCGCTCGCGCGACTCCCGCGTCATCGTCTCGAGCACCGCGATGCCGTCGGTGTCGGGCAGGTGCCGATCGAGGATCACCAGATCGCATGGCTCGCGTTGCCAGGCCGCCAGGCCCGCCTGGCCGTTCGACGCGGTGGTGACCGCGAACCCCTCGGCGGAGAGCGCCTCCTCCGCGACGATGCGGAACGTCTTCTCATCGTCGATCACCAACACCGTCGGTTTCATGCTGGGCGCGCCTCCGGTGTGAACGCGCTCAGATCGGCTTCGGCGCGCGCATCGAGTGGTAGCCGCAAGCGGAAGAGCGCGCCACCAAGATCCGAGGTCGAGACTTCGATCGTCCCCCCGTGCGCCTCGACGAATCGGCGCGAGGTCGGCAGGCCCAGACCAGTCCCGTTGGGCTTGGTGGTAAAGAAGGGCTCGAACAGATGCTCGCGCGCCTCGCGCGAGAGCCCCGGCCCGTCGTCCGCGATCTCGATCACCGCCTCGCCGCCCTGCATCCCGACCGTGACGGCGACGGCGCGGCCCGCTTCGACGGCGTTCTTGATGAGGTTCACCATCACCCCCTGGATCTTGTGGGCGTCGCAGCGCGCCGGGAGCGCCTCCGGGGCGTTCACGGTCAGCGCCACCCCGCGGTCGGCGATCAGATCGGCGACTGCCTCGGTCGCCCGGGCAACCACCGCCGACAGATCGGCCGCCGCTCGATCGATGCGCGGCGAGCGCGAGAACGACAGCAGCGAATCGACGACGTCGCGCAGGCGGGCGATCTCGCCGACCACCTGCGGGCGCAGCCGCGCCACCCGGGCTTGGTTGGCGGGATCCTGGGCGATCAGCTCGACCGCCATGCCCAGGCCGTTGAGCGCGTTCTTGAGCTCGTGCGCGATCGCCGCCGAGGTCTTTCCCATCGCCGCGAACCGCTCCGCCTCGACCAGGGCCGCCTGGATCGCGTAGAGCTCGGCCGTCCGGTCGGCGACCCGCTGCTCGAGCAGCCCGGCGGCCTCGCGCAGCTCCTGATCGCGCTTTTGAATCGATCGCTCCATGTGCGCGAAGGCTGCAAGCAGCGCCGAGATCTCCTCGGTGCCCGCCGGCTGCGGCGTTCCGGCGGCGGGCACCGGCTCGCCGCGCGCGATCCGGATCGCGCCGTCGGCGAGCGCCCGCAGCGGACGCGTCAGGTAGGCCGACAGGAGCAGGCCCGCGATCGACGCCACCACGACGCCGAAGACCAGAATCCCGCCCAGCGTCACCCCCTGCTGCTCGATGTTCGCGGTCAGGGTCCGCCAGGGCCACGCGAACACCACCGCGTATCGGGTCGCCGCGCCGACCGGCGAATAGGCGAAGAGCGTCTTTCCGCCGCTCGCCTCGCCGATGAACGTGCCGCTACCGCCCTGCGCCGCCGCGGCTATCGCCTGTGCCCAGCCCGAGCCGGCCGCGACCGGCGGGCGGCCGGGGGGATAGATGAGCTGCCCATCGCCCACCCCGTCGATGTCGACCAGCACCGCGTCGGTCTGACGTGGAAGGTTCTCGTGAAACGTCGGCGCGATCAGGTTGTTCTCCGCCAGCGCGATGATGCCGACCAGCGCGCCCGCGAACCGCCCGTTGCGAATCACCGGCTGGACGATCTTGAGCGTCTCACCCAGAGCCGGCTCGTCGGTGATCCGGAAGAGCGGCCCCGGCGCGCCGCCGTGCACGGCCCGGAACCAGGCGCGGTCGCCGAAGACCTGGCCACGAAAAGCCGACCGATCGGGGACCGAACGGACGCAGTTGCCGTGGCCGTCTAGGAGCAGCACGGCGGTGTTGTAGAGAACGGAGTGCGCGTGCGCGCCGGCCAGGATCTGCTCCTCTTGCAGGAGGTCCGGGTCGGTCGGATTCATCTCGGGCATGACCGCCAGCCGCTTGAGCTCGTCTTCCAGGATCTCGAAGTTGTCGCGCAAGGCGAAGGCGCGGTTCTCGGCGAAGAGCTGATATTCGGTGGTCAGCTCGCGGCGCATCGTGCGAGCCGACTGATAGATGATGGTGCCGCCCGCGAGGCCGATCGAAACGACCAGCAGCGACGAAAGCACCAGCGATAGCTCTGTCCGGAGAGTCAGACCCAAAACGCTAGCACCGCGGCCACGCTTTTACACACATTGTGCGTCCCCGAAACCCGCCGTTAACCGCGGGCGAGCTAGCTTGGATGCCAAGAGGAGGCCACATGATGTCGGGGTTGGTGAGTCGAATCAGCGATGAACGCAGCCGCGCCAACTGGGGAGCCCTCGAGACCGCCGGCTTCGCGATCAAGGTGGTGGGACTTGGCCTCTGCGCGGGACTCGGCCTCGTCTTCTGCCAGTTCCTGATCGACGCGTTCTTTCGGACGGTGCGCTAGCCTCGCTGGCGCGTCGTTCGCCTGGCCGTCGGGACGGCGCCGTTACCTGAAATCTTGCGCGGCCCAGGTCGAGCCGTCGGGGGCCGTCGCGAAGCCGCAGGCGGCCTGCGTGTACCTGGTGCTGGTCATGTTGATGTAGTGACCGTGGGTGCTGAAGTCGGTGCCCGGGCCTTCGGCCCACATCTGCGCGAGGCATCGCGTGATGATGCGCTGCTGGGTGCCCGTCCAACCGGGGCATTCGTCCTGGGCGTTCTCGTTGCAGGCTCCGAACGCGCCGTGCGCCGTGCCGGACTGCCCATCGCTGAGGGCCTCGCCGTCGACGCAGGTCTCTGCGGCCGTCCAGCGCCCGAAGGCCGGAAGGCCAACCGTCGCGCGGTACTGGTTCACCGTGTCGACGCAAAACTGCGCGAATCGAAGAACGGCCGAACCACGAAGGAGTACCCGTATTCGCCGAAACAAAAACGCATGGAAGGTCGGATCATGTTCGATGGGCTCAGCTACAAGACGACGGCACACAGTCCCTATGCTTACGTCCACTATTTCGCGAGCGACGTGAACGAAGACGACGCGCGGATCTTCGAGGAGATCATTCGATCCATCCGAGTTGCTAGGGCCCACCTGGATTGAGGCTCCCCGTTGGGTAGATCGGTGCCTCGTCGGCGCCGCGCATGTCGGTGGTGTCCGATCCGATCGCCGCCGTACGTACTAAGCCTGGAGGCAGCATGAACATGGCACCCAGCGGACGATCGGTGATCCGGCAAGGCTTCATCATTCTGTTTCTCGCCTTTCTCATGGGCTTCGGCATCATCCCCGGCGGCCCGCACGCCCGCGGCTGGATGGCGGTGCACGTGACGACCATGCTGACCGCCGGCTTCGTCATCTTGATTGGCCTCAGCTGGGACCGGCTGCAGCTCTCGCCCCGACAGCGCAAGGTGCTCCGCTTCACGGCCGTCGGCGACGGTTACTGGGGCGCGCTGGCGGGAGCCTTCGCGACCGTGTTCGACGTCCCGGGTCCGGTGACGGGCGCGGGGGTGCAACCCCACGGGTGGCCGGCCGCGGTCTTCTTCTCGGTCTTCATTCCGCTGCTCACCGTATTCCCATTCATCTTCACCGGCCTCGTCGTCTACGGGCTGCGGGGGGACGACCCGCAGCGCGCGTGACACCCGGCCCGAGGCGCTTCGGCGTAGACCGATCGCGGGCTTGCGGCGGGTCTTCAATGGACTATGATGACTAGTAGGAGATAGTCATCATGACCAAGAGCCTATCCGTCGCCGATGTGAAGGCGCGCCTGTCAGAGGTGATTCGCGACGTGGAGTCGTCCGGCGGATCGGTGGTCATCGAACGTCGAGGCCGCCCGGTCGCGGTCATCGAGAGATACACCGGGCAGAGCGCGGCGAAGAGCGGTTGGTTCGAAGGGCTCTACGGGCGCCTCGCCGACGTCGAGGACTTCGAGAGCATCATGAAGGACGTGGTTCGCGCGCGCCGGACCGCGGGCCGGCGGACCGTGGATCTGGATCGGTAGATTGTACGTCTTCGACACCGACGTCTTGAGCGGTCTGCTCAAAGGGCGTCTGCCAGCCGCGGCCGCGAAGCGGATCGGCGCTCTACCCCGGGAGAAGCGCCATACCACCGCCATAACTGTCGGCGAGCTCTCTTACGGCGCGCTACGCTCTTCGATCACGACACGCTGGCTCGCGGCCATTGACGCCCTTCTACCGGAATTCACCTGCCTCGACTTCGACGCGGAATCGGCGCGGAGGTACGGCGAGATTCGCGCCTTCCTCGAGCGCGCGGGCCGACGGCTCGACGATCCGGACCTTCGAATCGCCGCAATCTGCGCCGCCAAGGATCAGATTCTGATCTCCGGCAACGAACGCCACTTCGCCCGCGTCGCCGGCCTCCGCTACGAGAACTGGCTGCGCCTCTGACCCAATCGCCACCGGCGGACGCGATCGACGAAACGCTGAACCTCACCCATTGACCACGTACGTACAAACTATCATACTGTACGTACAATGAAAAAGCGTCTCACCAAGACGGGCAACAGCCTGGCCCTGGTCCTCGATCGGGAGCTGTTGGATCGAACCGGAATCTCGGCCGACACGGTGCTGGACGTTTCGACCGACGGCGACGTCATCGTCGTGACGCCGCAACGGACCAAGGGGCGCGCGCAGAAGCTGCGTGAGGCCATGACGCGCGCCGATGAGCGCTACAGCGGCGTCTTCCGGCGCCTGGCAAAGTGAAGGACCCCGATTTTCTGACGCTCGACGATCTGCTGGCCCTGCACGCCGATCGCATCGAGCGATACGGCGGTCCGCTCGGGGTTCGGGATGTGGCCGGTCTGAGCTCGGCGCTCGGGATGCCGTCCGCGACGTTCGGCGGCGCGTTTCTCCATCCCACGCTCCCCGAGATGGCGGCTGCCTACCTGTTCCACGTCTCACAGGCACATGGGTTCGTCGACGGGAACAAACGCGCCGCGCTGGCCGCTGCCTTGGCCTTCCTGTCTCTAAACGGGTACGAGCTCGAGGCCGATCCGGACGAGCTGTATGAGCTTTGCATCGCCGTCGCGGCGGGGAACGCCAGCAAATCGGATGCGTCGGTCTTCTTCGCGAGGTATCTCCGCGAGCTGGGCGACCGCCGATAGCGCGCCGGTTCTTCGGACGGCCGACTGGCTCTGCGGCGTTCAGCGCTGCCAGGCGCGCAGAATCTCGTCGACGCGGGCGTTCGAGGCGGCGTCGACCGCCTCCCGGGACCGATCGGCGTCGAACCAGGCGACCGTGCGGCGGATCCCTTCGGCGAAGGGGATCTCGGCGTGCCAGCCGGGCACGAAGGATTTGATCTTGGTGTTGTCGAAGAGCGCGCACCAGCTCTTGTCGCCGATCAGGCCCGCCCCGGTGTCGGGATCGATCTTGGCGATGAAGGCGCTCGGGACGTGGACGATGTCCGGATCGGCCCCCACCGCGCGGCCGACCAGGCGCAGGATCTGGTCCCAGGTCAGCCACTCGTCCGACGTGATGTGAAAGGCGTGGCCGATCGCGCGCGGGTTGCCGAGGAGGCCGATGAACGCGCGCGCGAAGTCCTCGGCGTGGGTCAGCGTCCAGAGCGAGGTCCCTTCGCCGTGGACGACCATCGGCTTGCCGCGCCGAATTCGATCGATGGTGGTGAAGTCCGACTTGCCGACCGCCACCGGGACGATGGTGTCGTAGGTATGCGACGGACGCACGATCGTGATCGGGAACCCCGACGCGCGGTACGCCTGCATGAGCCGTTCTTCGCAAGCGATCTTGTTCCGCGAATACTCCCAGTAGGGGTTCGCCAGCGGCGTCGACTCGGTGATCACCGGGTGCACGGGCGGCTTCTGGTACGCCGAGGCGGAGCTGATGAAGATGAACTGCCCGGCGGTAACCGACTCGGCGCCGCCGCCGAACCAAGCAATGTCGCGTTCGATGTCGGCGGCGGTGAAGGCGATCCAGTCGGCTACCACGTCGTAGCGCGCCCCGCGCAACGACTCCGGCAAGCTGCCGGCGTGGACGTCGCCGGCGATGACCTTGGCCCCCTTCGGCAACGGGTGTTTGAGCGTCTTGCCGCGATTGAGGAGATGGACCTCATGCCCGCGCGCGACGAGCGTCGCGGTCAACGTCGAGCTGATGTTGCCGGTGCCGCCGATGAATAGGATCTTCACGCGGCGACTATACTAGAAACCGATGCGGCGCTTCTTGGCGACCTTGGCGAGCCTGGCAACCTTGGCGACCTTGGCGCTCGGGACCGGGTTCCTCATCGGATGCGGAGGAGGTCACGCCAGCGGCCCGGCGGACGCGGGGTCGCCGGGCGATGCTGGCGACGCGGGCCCGGCCGCCGCCTGGCCGCCCGTCATCGATCCGGCCGCCATCGGGCACGCCGACCTCTCGAATGTGACCGTCGCGGCGTTCAGCCAGGTCGGCACCAACGGCAACGATCCGCAGGTACTGACGCTGGCGCCGGATCTCGTCCCGCGCGCCTGGGGCCAATGGGACACCACCGGCATTGCTGCGGGCGACTACGGTTTTGCATATCCCCAGGCCTGCCAGACCAAGGGCGTCACCTTCGTGGGCGGTCTCACCGCGTCTGTCATCTTCCAGGACGAGATGTCGGCCGCCGACTTCGCCGACGAGGTCGGGCGCGACGCCACGGATCAACCGGTCGCGCACAGCGAAATCGTTCCCGGCGCGTACCGCGGCGCGCTGGCCAGCCCCGGCTTCCGCGGAAAGCTGGTCGACATCGCCAAGCTGCAGATCGATGGCGGCGTCGACGGCATCTTCTTCGACGAGGTGAGCTCCAGCTACATCGGCGCCAACTACGGCGGCGACGAGGGGTTCGACGATCACGACGTTGCCGACTTCGGCCGCTTCCTGTGCGCCAAGCACGCGGGCGATCCGGCCACGCTCGCCGGTTTCGATTTCGCGTCCGCCGATGGCTTCGACTGTGGGGCCGCCGATCCGGGCGCCGGCTTCGACTACCGCGGTTACCTGGCGCGCCACGGCGCCGCGACCGCGCCGCTCGGCGCCGCCAACCCGCTGGCCGGCGAGTGGGGTACGACCATCGCCAATCGCCCCGACCCGACGGCCGGCAGCTTCGTGCAGACGTTTCCGTCGCTGGTCTACTGGCAAGAGGTGGTCCTCGCCGTCCGCAGGTACGCGCGCGAGACCTACGGCAAGGAGATCTTCATCACCGCGAACGGCATCTTCCCGTTTGTCGACTTCCAGTCGGTCGGCCTTTACGACTACAACCCCGATGGCCCGGCGCCACTCGGCTTCGACTTCGTGCCGACGATCGGCGCCGCGCCCGACGCTCACCTCGACGGGAGAGTGTCGTTTCTGCCGGTGCTCGCAAGCCTGAAGGCCCAATCGAAGCACCTGGTCGAATCGGTGGGCGGCGTGGAGGTTCCGGTGCTGGTGTTCCTCGACTGGCCGACCGACAGCATCAACCGCTACTACGCCTTGCCCACCGTCGAGCGCCAGGACTACATCCGGATCTTCCTGGCCGAGGCCAACGCGTCGGGCGTGTGGTTCTCGCTGCCGCTGTCGACGACCACCGACACGAACAGCGCGACGGCGCTGGGGATGATGGATTTCTTCGCGGCGATGCGCGACTTCTACCGGGGCCACGCCGACCTCTTTCACGGCGCGCACGATTCCACCGCGACCGCCGTGGTGTCGGCGGCCGGCGTCGCCAGCCGGCTCGTCACGCTCGACGACGGGCGGACGGTGCTTCACCTCGTGAACCACAACTACGCCGCCGCCTTCGTGCCCCAATCAGCGGTCACGGCAACCATCCCGGTCGCGGCGGCGCCGACCTCGGTGACGCTCGCCTCGCCCGATCTGGCCAGCGATCAACCGGCGACGTTCACCTACGCGGGCGGCAACGTCACGGTGAACGTCGGGACGCTCCTGTCCTCGGTTGCCGTCGTGGTGCGCTGACCGGCGCTCCGCCCGCCGGGGGCGGCGTTGTATATAGTCGCTGCGAATGCCGTACGACCATTCCACCGTCGAACCGAAGTGGCAGGCCCGCTGGCGCGAGGCGAATCTACACAAGACACCCGACGATCCCGCCAAGCCCAAGTTCTATGCGCTCGACATGTTCCCCTATCCGTCCGGCGCCGGCCTGCACGTCGGGCACTGCGAGGGCTACACCGCCACCGACGTCATCACCCGCTGGAAACGCATGGCGGGGTTCCGGGTCCTGCACCCGATGGGCTGGGACGCCTTCGGCCTGCCGGCCGAGAACTACGCCATCAAGCACGGCGTCCACCCTCGCGAGACCACCAAGGCGGCCATCGCCAACTTCCGCCGCCAGATCGACGCGGTCGGTTTTGCCTACGACTGGTCGCGCGAGATCGATACGACCGACCCCCACTACGTCAAATGGACGCAGTGGATTTTCCTCAAGCTCTACGAGCGCGATCTCGCCTACGAAGGCGTCATCGCGATCAACTGGTGCCCGTCGTGCAAGACGGGTCTCGCCAACGAAGAGGTCAGCCAGGGGCGCTGCGAGCGCTGCGGGACGCTGGTCGTCCGCAAGGACATGCGCCAGTGGCTGCTGCGCATCACCCGCTACGCCGACCGCCTGCTGGAAGATCTCGGCGAGCTCGACTGGCCGTCGTCCACGGTGGCGATGCAGCGCAACTGGATCGGCCGCAGCGAAGGCGCCGAGGTTCTATTCACCACCGCGACGCCGGTCGCCGGCCGCGAGATCCGCGTCTTCACCACCCGCCCCGATACGCTCTATGGCGCGAC